>JBEELT010000020.1:0-20963 GCA_041167995.1 Verrucomicrobiota bacterium
CAGTCGGCCCAAGGGCGCTTCGTCTACGTGCTGGGCGACGGTAACGTCGCCCAGGTCCGCCCGGTCCAGCTCGCCTTCGTCAACGGTCCGCAGGCCGTGCTCCTCGGCGGGCTCAAGTCCGGCGAGCGCATCGTGCTCGACAACCTCGTGAAGGTCCGGCCCGGCGCCCCGCTGGTCCCGCGCGCCCCCGCCGCCAAGTAAGCGCCGTCGATGTCCTGGGAATTCTTCATCCGGCGGCCGATCTTCGGCACCGTGCTCTCGCTGGTCGTCGTCATGGCCGGCCTGATGGCCTTCCGGCTCTTGCCGGTCTCCCAGTACCCGCAGATCGCCCCGCCAACCGCCACCATCGCGATCTCTTACCCCGGCGCCTCGGCCGAGACCCTGATGCGCACGGTCGCCGCCCCGATCGAGGACGAGATCAACGGCACGGATAACCTACTGTATTATTCGTCGACCTCCTCGTCGAACGGCCTGCTCACCATCACCGTGACCTTCGAGCCGGGCTCCGACCCGGACCTGGCCGTGATCAACCTCACGAACCGCGTCAAGGTCGCCGAGCCGCGCCTGCCGGATGAGGCCCGCCGGCTGGGGATCGTGGTCAAGAAGCGCTCGAACGATATCCTGATGTCGGTCTCGGTGATCTCGAAGGACGGAAGCCGCGACTCCGTGTACCTGAGCAACTTCGCCGCGGTGAACGTGGTCGAGGAGATCAAGCGCGTGCCCGGCGTCAGCGACGCCGGCATCTTCGGCGCCCGCGACTATTCCATGCGGGTCTGGCTGCGCCCCGACAAGATGGCCCAGCTCGGGGTGACCCCGGGCGACGTGGCCCGCGCCATCCGCACCAGCAACAACCAATACGCCGCCGGCCGCCTCGGCCAGGAGCCGACCGTCGCCGGCCAGTCCTTGGTGATGCCGATCATCACCCCCAGCCGCCTCGCCACCCCGGAGCAGTTCGGCAATATCCTGCTGCGGGCCGACGGGGCCGCCGGCGTCCTGCGCCTGCGCGACGTCGCCACGGTCGAGCTCGGCGCGCAGAGCTACGAGCAGCAGGCCACGCTCGACGGCCGGACGGCCGTGGGCATCCGCATCTTCCTCGCCCCTGGCGCCAACGCCCTCGACGTGGCCCAGGCCGTCAAGGACCGGGTCGCCCAACTGTCGCGCCGCTTCCCCTCGGGCGTCGACTACGACGTCCCGTTCGATACCACGCGCTTCGTGGCCGCCTCCATCCGCGAGGTGAAACACACGCTCTTCGAGGCCGGAATCTTGGTCGTCCTCGTGGTCTTCCTCTTCCTCGGCAGCTGGCGGGCGACGCTGATCCCAATGATCGCCGTCCCGGTCTCGCTGATCGGTACCTTCGCCGGCCTCTGGCTCTTCGGCTTCGGCATCAACACGCTGACGCTCTTCGCCATGGTGATCGCCATCGGCATCGTGGTCGACGACGCGATCGTCGTGCTCGAGAACGTGGAGCGCCTGATGGAGGAGAAGGGGTTATCGCCCTTCGACGCCGCCCTCGCCTCGGTCCATGAGGTCTCCGGCGCGATCGTCGCGATCGTGCTGGTGCTCGTGTCCGTCTTCCTGCCCGTCGCCTTCCTCGGCGGCATCGCCGGCACCCTCTACCGGCAGTTCGCAGTGACCGTGTCGATCGCCGTGATCATCTCGGGCTTCGTCGCCCTGACGCTCACGCCCGCCCTCTGCGCCGCGATCCTGCGGCCCCGCGCCCAGGGGGCCACGACCGGTTTCCTCGGTTGGTTCGAGCGTCGGTTCAAGGCCCTCGCCGACTGGCATGGCCGCGCCGTCCAGTGGCTGCTGGACCACCCGCGCTCGGCGGGCGGCCTGTTCCTCGCCATCCTCGCCGCCAACGTCGCGCTCCTCTGGGAGCGCCCCCGCGGCTTCCTGCCGGCCGAGGACCAAGGGTACGTCCTCGGCATGGTGACGTTGCCCGACGGCGCCAGCGTCACGCGTACGCGGGCCTACATGGCGGACATCGTGCCGGCCCTGCTCAAGACGCCGGCCGAGGCCCCCGCGGTCCTCCATGCCTTCGCCATCAGCGGCTTCGACCTCATCGGCGGCGGGGAGAAGACGAACGCGGGCACGATCTTCCTCCCGCTCAAGGACTGGTCCGAGCGCTCGGTCGGGGCGGAGCAGCTGACGGGCCGGCTCATGGCGGCCACCGCGCCGTACCCGCAGGGGATGTGCTTCGTGGTCAACCCGCCGCCCATCCGCGGCATCGGCACCGCCGGCGGCTTCGAGTTCTTCCTCCAGGCGCGCGACGACGACAACCCGGTGCGCCTCGGTCAGGTGGCGGACGAGTTCATGGCCGCCCTCGGCGCCGCCCGCGGCCGCGACGGCAAGCCCCTCATCGTCGGCCTGCGTTCCTTCCTGCGCACGAGCGTGCCGCAGTACGTGGCCGACGTCGACGAGGCGCGGGCGATGAGCCTCGGCGTGCCGCTGCCCGATATCTACGAGGCGCTGCAGGCGACGATCGGCGCGGCCTACGTGAACGACTTCAACCGCTCCGGCCGGACCTACCGCGTGCTGATGCAGGCGGAGCCTTCGGAGCGCATGGACCCGGCCGACGTGGGGCGTATCCATGTCCGCGCGGCCGACGGTAAGATGATCCCGCTGTCCAGCCTAGTGCGGATCAAGGCCTCCTCGGGACCGGAGCAGGTCGAGCGCTACAACGGCTTCGTCGCCGCCCGCGTGCTCGGCGCCGGCGGGCCGGGCGTGAGCTCCAGCGAGGCCCTGCGCATCGTCGAGGAGCTCGCCGAACGGACCTTGCCGGAGGGCTACGAGCTGGATTGGACCGCGCAGGCGCTGCAGGAGAAGCGTTCGGCCACCTCCGCGCTGCCCGCGTTCCTCATGGCGCTGACGATGGTCTTCCTGATCCTCGCGGCGCTCTACGAGAAGTGGTCGCTGCCCGTGGGCGTGATCCTGACGGTGCCGTTCGCCCTCCTGGGCGCGCTCATCGCGATCGCGGTGCGCGGGATTCCGAACGACCTTTATTTCCAGATCGGCCTGGTCACCCTCATCGGTCTGGCCGCGAAGAACGCCATCCTGATCGTCGAGTTCGCCGTCAAGGCGCGCGACGCGGGGCGTTCCGCCGCGGAGGCGGCAGTCGAGGCCGCGCGCATCCGTTTCCGCCCGCTGGTCATGACGTCGATGGCCTTCGTGCTCGGCGTGGTCCCGCTGGTCTTCGCGGTCGGCGCCGGCGCCGGCGCCCGCCGCTCCATGGGCACCGGCGTCTTCGGCGGCATGCTCCTCGACACTTTCGTGGCCACGCTCTTCATCCCCTTGTTCTTCAAGCTGCTCACCGGCGACCGGAAGGAGCCCCGCGCATGAGCTCCCGCGCCTTGTTCCGCGTCCTCCCGTGGACCGTCCTCCTCGCCGGCTGCGCGGTCGGCCCCGATTATGTACGCCCGGAGTCCGGGTTACCCGCCGCCTTCGCCGAGGGCGCCGGCGCGCCGGACCGCGGCGGCCTCGCCGCCGATTGGTGGCAGGGCTTCGGCGAGCCCGAACTCAACCGACTGGTAGGTCGGGCGCTGGCCGCCAACACCGATATCCAGGCGGCCGTCGCCCGGTGGGAGGAGGCCGACGCCCAGTTGGCGGACGTGGCCGGCGCGGGAGTGCCCGCCATCGACGCGACCGGCGAGGCCGATCGCTTCAAGGTCAGCAGCGGCACCTTCCTGCCGGTCGGCGGTAACGCCCCGGGCCGTAATCGGCGGATCCAGCGCGCCGGACTGGTCACCTCGTTTGAACTCGATTTCTGGGGCCGGCTGCGCCGCGCCGAAGAAGCGGCCCGCGCCCAGATGCTGGCCGCGGAGGAAGGCGTCGCGCAGGTCCGGCTCGGCCTGGCCGTCGCCGTGGTGCGGACTTATTCCGCCCTCCGCACCGCCGATGCGTCGGCGGCCGCCGCGGAGACAATCGTGGCCGCGCGGGAAGAAGGCCTGCGCCTCGCCCGCCGCCGGACCGACCTCGGGGTCGCCGTCCCCGCCGAAGCCGCCCAGGCCGAGGTCGCCCTCGCGGCCGCCGCCGCCGGGCTGGCCGAGGCGCGTCGCACCCGCGCGCAGGCCGAGCACCTCCTTGGATTCCTGACGGCCGAACCCGCCTTGGTCGTCCCTCGCGACGCCCGTCCGCTGTCTTCGACGCCCCTCCCGGCCGCCGGCTTGCCGTCCGACCTGCTTTCGCGGCGGCCGGATGTGCGTGCCGCGGAACAGGCCCTGATCGCGGCCAATGCGCGCATCGGTTTCGCGAAGGCGGCGCGCTACCCGTCGTTCACGCTCACCGGCGCCCTCGGTACCGAGAGCCGGACCTTCGGGGGCCTTTTCCAATCGGAGACTGCGACCTCGGACCTGGGGTTGGATCTGCGGGCTCCCTTGTTCGATGCCGGCCGCTTGGCGGCCCGCGTCGACGCGGCCATCGCCGCCCAGCACCAGGCCGTCGCGGCCTATGAAGGCGCGGCCCGCAACGCTTTTCGCGAGGTGCGCGACGCCTTGGCCGAGGTCCGCGAGACGGCGCTCGCCGCCGAGGCCGCCGATCGCCGGGAAACCGCCGCCGCCGAGGTCCTGCGGGTCGCCGCCGCGCGCGGCGCGGCCGGGCAGGCCCCGCCGACGGAGCTGCTGGAGGCGCGCCGGGCCCAGGCGGAGAGCCAACTGGCCGTCGCCCGCGTCCGGCAGGAGAGGCTCGAGGCCCAGCTCGCCCTGATCCGGTCTTTGGGCGGTAGCCGGCCCGACCTAGTCCCGCCGGTCCGCTGAGCGCCGGGCTCAGCGAGTGATCTCCACTTCGCCGAGCAGGTTGCCCTGGTAGAGCTTGTCGGCGGATTGCCAGAACGGGGCGTCCCGGTTGGCGAAGCGCACCATGTTGCGCTGGTCCTGCTTGAAGGGGAACTTGGTGAAGTTGAGCTCGGGGAACATCAGGCAGAGCTGGTGCTTGCCCTGCAGGTCCTTCGGCGCGATCGCGCGGATGGTGATCTCGAAGCCGTTCTCGGTGTTTTGCAGCGCCGCGTTGGGCGGGATGCGGCGGATGTCGAAGCTCTCGCCTTCGCCCGGGGACAGCGTGTATTTCTGCGGCGCCTGCACGTACGCGAGGTAGAGGTTGCGCGGGGTGGGGCAGATGGCGAAGCCCCGGTTCGCGAGGCGCAGTTTGATCTCGTAGTCCTTGCCTTGCTTCACCTTCACCGGCCAAGTCGCGCTGAGCAGCTCGTAGCGGTAGCCGACATGGTCGCGGAGGTAGTCGAAGGCCGAGCGCGGGACGTCGTTGCCTTTGGCGTCGGTGAAGTAGCCGTCGGAGGCCGAGAGCCCGAGGGTCCGGACTTCGGCCTTGGTCTTCATCTGCTTCTTCCAGCCGTCGACGACGCCTTCCTTGCGGTCCGGGGAGGCCTCGGACCAACCGTGGCTGACCCCGAGGGTGGAGGCCCGCTCATTGCTGGCCGCCTGGGCGACGAGCCAGCCGTCGGCGGCGAACTGCCCGGCCGCAGCCTTGGCCGAGAGGTCGGCGTCGTAGGGCACCCACAACGTCTCGGCGCACATCTTCTGCCATTCCGCGTTGGTGCCGCCGATCGGGGCCTCGAACTGTCCGCCGTGGGTCAGGTCAACGAGGAAGTTGGCGTTCACCTGGCCCGTCCGCGCGGACGGATTAGCTTTCTCGAAGGCCGTGCCTTGGTTGAGACGGGTCGGCCACTTGAGCTCCGTGAAGAGGTCCTCGCGCATGGTGGGCGACTGGATCAGCAGCGCGCGGTCGGGCGGCAGCGCCGCAAAGGCGTCCCGCAGGAGCGCGGCGTGGGTCGCCACATCGGCGGGCAGGCGGGTCGCGTTGGGACCCTCGCCACGCCGGCCGATCGAGCCAAGCTGCACGGCCGTGAGGATGTCGTAGTGCCGCGCCAGGACAGGCTTCAGCTGGCCCCAGTGGCCCTTGAGGACGGCAAGGTCCGGTCCCGCCGTCTTGCTATCGTCGAGCTCGTAGGCGAAGCGGATCTGCAGCTTCACGCCCGCCCGGCGGAAGACCTCGAGGGAGCGCTCCAGGCGGGTGAAGAGGATGGGGTCGAGCGGCCGGTTGCAGTACTCGTCCAGCCAGACGATGCCGAGGTAGCTGGTGAGGCCTTTGGCTTCCCAACCCTTGATCGCCTCGGCCATCGCGCGGTCGGACCAGCCGTTGCGGGCGACGTCGACGCCGAGGAAGGGGACCGGTTTCTCATCGTTGGCGGCGGGGGCGCGCTTGCGGACGATGCGGCCGTCGGCGCGCTGGACCAGGAGCTGGCCTTCGCCGAGGCCGATCGGGCACTCGAGGCGGAAGCCGCGCTCGGGGTTGCGCAGGCCGTGGGGCAGGGCGGGGTCATCGGCGAAGAGCCCATGGTATTCATGGTAGGTGAGCTTCGGCGTGTCCTCCTTGGCGGTCAGGCAAAGGGCGGCGAACAGCAGCAGGGCGCAGGACTTGGGCATCGGGCGGGATTTTTTGCCCGTCGCCTCGGGTTGCAATCCCCGAGTCGGCGGATTTGGATGCGCCATGCCCGCTCCCGCCTCCCTCTGGACGGAATTGACCGCCGCGGCCCAGTCCGACCCCTTCCTGGTGGTCGCCACCGGGGTCTTCGCGTTGGCGGTGCTGCATGCCTTCGCCGCGCCGATCTTCGCCCGGGCCGCCCATCGCCTCGAGTCGGCCCACGCCGCCCGCGTGGCCGTCGGCGCGGCGCCCGTCAATGAGCGCGGGGAGTCCTCGGATTTCCGGGCCGCGCTCCTCCATCTGCTGGGCGAGGTCGAGGCCGTCTTCGGCCTCTGGGCCTTGGTGCTCTTCGCGCTGCTGATCGCGTGGCCGGGCAAAGGCTGGGACTTCGCCTGCCGCTACGTCGAAAGCGGTGACTACGCCTACGCGCTCGGTGCCGCCGCCGCCGCTCCTTCCAAGTTCGTCGAGCCCCTGTTTGTCTTCGTCATCATGGCGCTCGCCTCGGCGCGGCCCGTGGTGAACCTCGCCGGTCGCGCCTTGGGCGCGACCGCGCGCCTCTTCGGCGGTTCGCCCGCCGCGCATTGGCTCACTTTGCTCACGTTGGCGCCGTTGCTCGGCTCGCTCATCACCGAGCCCGCGGCGATGACCATCGCCGCCTGGTTGCTCTCGCGGCAGTTCTTCGTACTCCGCCCTTCGGAGTCGCTCAAGTACGCCACGCTGGCGCTCCTCTTCGTCAACATCTCCGTCGGCGGTGCGTTGACCCATTTCGCCGCCCCGCCGATCGTCATGGTCGCGTCCGGGTGGGGGTGGGGGCTGGCGGATGTCTTCCGGCAGTTCGCCCCGGGGGTCTTGGCCACCATCCTGCTGTCCAACACGCTTTATTTCCTTTATTTCCGCAAGGAACTCGCCGCCTTGCGGCCCGAGGGCGCCCCGGCCTCCCCGGAGCCCGTGGTGCCGTTCTGGGTGACTGGTGCGCACCTGCTTTTCATGGTCTGGACGGTCGCGATGCTCGCCGGGCATCATCCCATCCTGATGCTCGGTGGGTTGCTGGCCTTCCTTGCCTTCACGGTGGCGACGCCCCAGTGGCAGTCGCCGCTCCGGCTCCGCGGGCCGCTCCTGGTGGGCTTCTTCCTGGCGGGGCTGGTCGTGCTCGGCGGTCTGCAGGGTTGGTGGATCGGTCCGGTCCTCCTGCGTCTCGGCGACCAGGCTTTACTCGTGGCGGCGACGGTCCTGACTTCCTTCAACGATAACGCGGCCATCACCTACCTAGCTGCGCAGGTGCCCGCCTTGGCCGCGCCGGGCGGGGCCGCCGACGCCTTGCGGCATGCCGTGGTGGCGGGGGCTCTGGCTGGGGGCGGCCTCACGGTCATCGCCAATGCGCCCAACCCGGCCGGCCAGTCCATCCTGTCTCATCACTTCGACGGGGCGATTTCGGCCCGGAAGCTGGCTCTTTGGGCCTTGTTGCCCACGCTTCTGGCGGTGCTCTGCCTTGGCTTCCTGCGCGGCTGAGGGCTTGGCCCTCCGAGGTTTAAAGGTGCTTTTTGACTGTTCAATCGGGGGTGGTCCTCCGTAGACTATTCATCCCTTCGGAAACACCCCTTCCCTTATGCTTACCCGCCGCCGTCAAGGTTTCACCCTCATCGAGTTGCTGGTCGTGATCGCCATCATCGGCATTCTCGCCACCGCCCTCGTTCCCGCCGTCAAGGCGGTCAAGATGGCCGCGCGGAAAGCCCAGGCCAAGTCGGTCTTCGCCCAGTGGGCCACCGCTTGCACCCTCTACAAGAAGGAGTACGGGGCTTACCTGCCCAACCTGGGGGGCACCTACAGCGCCGCCACGGACGTGATGCACAAGTTGGATGATCCCGGCCGCTCCTTGCTCTTCGTCAAGCACCTCTACGGCAAGAACCTCAATGGCACCGCGCTCAGCAGCGGCGCCACCGGGGAGCGCGTCCGTTTCAACCGCCAGGCGATGGAGTTCTGCGCCTTCAGCCAGGACGACTTCTTTAATTATACGCCGAGCAGCGCGGACTGGCAGACCAATCCCATCCTGCAGGACCGCCTCGGCAACCCGGCCATCCGGGTCTGTTTCGACCTTAACAACGACGGTCTCGTCAAGTCGGTGTCCGGGATCCTCCCGGTCGACCTAGCCGACGCCGGCGGCACGATCGGCGTCCCGGGTCGCATCATCATCTTTACGACCGACCGCGATATCGGCACCGCCAATCCCGACCTGTCGCCGTCCGAGGCCGCCGACATCTTCGTCATCCAGTGAGCCCAGCCCTCCGCCCCCTCGGCCGCGCCGTCCGCCGCGGTTTCACGCTCATCGAGCTCCTGATGGTCGTGACCATCATCCTCCTTCTGGCGGGCGTCTTCCTGAGCCTCCGGCCGGGCAACGGCGGCGGCCTGCCGGCAGCGCAGAAGATGCTCGGCTCCACCCTGCAGTCCGTGCGCGCCATGGCCCTGATGAACCGGGGTTCCTTCGCCTCCAACGTCACTTACAACGGCCGCTACCGCCTCCTGATCCTCAAGGACGAGAACGACCCGGAGAACCACCTGCGCCAGTTCTGCATCGCCATCGGCAGCGCCATCCCGCCCACCGGCGTCGACCCTGCGACCATCACCGACACGGTGCACACCAACTACCTGTGGTACGCCCCCGAGGCGCCCTCCATCCTGCCGCCGAACATCTTCTTCATCCCGCCTTTGGCCGACTCCTCCCCGGTCTCCGCGATCACGGCCCCGCCGCAGGATAACGGCGGCGCGGGCAGCTGGAGCGGCCTCGGTCGCCGCAGCGTGCTCCCCCCGATCGGCGACAATCCCCGCAGCGGCCTGCCGGACATGGCCACCAGTCCGCCGACGATGCGTTTCGAGCCCATCAACCAGCCGCGCTCGCTCGGCGCCGCCCCGCATTCCTCCGGACGGACCTGGTATTACGTCGAGCTCCAGCCGAGCGGCGCTTCCAATCACCTCGGCAAGGTCGTGCTCGTCCTGGCGGCCGGGATCGCGCGCGTGCAGGCGAGCGGGAAGGTCGCCATCGATTGCGACAATCGCAACCAGTTCGCGGCCCTGTCCGTCCGCCCGAACGGCAGCGTCTCCTACACGTCCGACCCCGACGAGCTCGAGCCGGCCTCTTCCACCCTCTACAAGTGAACAACGTGCCTTCCCCCGTCCCCTCCCGCCGCCGCGGTTTCTCGCTGATCGAGGTCACCCTCGCGATCGGCATCCTCGGCCTCGCCATCCTCTCGCTCGTCGGCATCCTGAGCGCGACCTTCTCGCAGGTCAGCGAGATCATGGAGACGAATCGCGCTCTCTCCGGGGTCACCCGTCTGATCGGGGCCTTGGATAACCCGCGTACGATCGTCCACATCGGCGCAGGCGACACCGCCTCCACCAACACCAAGTTCCTCCACCAGGGCATCTCGACCATCGATCCGGTCCCCGGCGGCGCCCCCAACTTCGACCTGACCTACCGGCTGCTGTCCACGGCCACGACGCCGGCGAACGCCGTCTGGCTCTATGTCTACGACCGGCGCTCCGTCGGACTCGACCGCGCCTCCCGCGTGGGCGGCGGGCTCGAGACCTTTGATATCACCTCGAACCCTTCCTCGATGGAGGTCGCCTTCGTCTCGGATCGTAATTTCACCTTCGACATGGGCTCCCAGCGCAACGTCATCGGTGCCCCGATGCGCGTGCGCCTGACCTTGTCGCGGCTCCTCGTCGGTCAGCGCACCGTGGTCGACATCACCACCTCGGAGCCGTCCGCGGCCCGTTACGCGGCGGGCGGGGCCTTGCCGGCCGACCCCAAGGATTACGCCCTCGCCTACTTGCCGGTGGTCGCCGAGTTCTTCCCGCACGATTACACGCTGCCCACCGGGCCCGGCGGCTTCACGACCTCGGAGCAGACGCCCTTGCTCATCCAGAACATCGTGATCAACCGATGAGCCCCGCCGCCGCCCTCCGTCCGGTCCGCCGGGGTTTCACGCTGATCGAGCTGATGGTCTCGACGGCCCTCATGGTCGTCATCGTGCTCGCCGTGGTCTCAATCGCCGCGGAGACCTTCAAGGCCTACGATCGCGCCGTCGCCGACCTGACCACCCAGAGCGAGGCCCGCGCCGTGCTCGATGCGATGGAGAATGATTTCCAGACCGCGGTCATCCGCCCGGACGGTCGTTGTTGGATGGAGGTCGTGCTCCCGGGCTCGTCCACGACGGGCGGTCCTGCGAACGCCCCGACCCAGTCGGGCAACCTCAATCCCGCCGAGCATCCCATCCTGATGCTCTTCTCCGCGCCGCAGGATCGTCCGCGCTGGCGTCCGGACCACACGAGCGCCTCGACGGACCGCGTCGCGCTCAAGGGCGACGTCTGCGCCGTGGCTTACCGCATCGGCCAGCGTTCCCCGTTCAGCGCCCCCGGCGCCCAGACCCAGCAGGTCTATGGCGTCTACCGGACCATCATCGACTCCGAGCGCACCTTCACCGACGCGTTGCCGATCATTCTCTCCTCCACCGCGGCGGTGCCCAAGTCTCCCTGGGACTATTGGACCACGACCACGCCGGGCGTCCGGGTGTTCGGCGACTACAACCAGCAGAAGTATGTCACCTCGGGCACCCCGTTGATCAACGGCGTCGTCTCCTCCTCGTCCGGCATGCCCTGGACCTTGGATGACCATAACTTCCTCTCCTCGAACGTCGTGGCGATGAACCTCGTCTTCTGGTGCACCTCGTCGCTGCCCCAGTCCACCGCGGTGACCGTCGCCCCGATCCCGCTCACCGACCCGCTAAAGCGGCCGGCTCTGATGTTGCGCCCGCTCCTGCCCGTGAACAAGAACGACGCCTTCGACCAAGGCGCCAAGTTCGGCGCGGGCTCGGGCTATCGGGCCGCCTACACGACCGGGACGAGCGCCGGCTCCCCGGCCGACGCGCCGCTGCATTTCGCGCCGACGCCTCCCGCGGTGCCGGCCGTCGCCGGCATCACGCCCCACCCGTACGAGGAGTTCAGCGGTCGTCTCCGTATCTTCGCCGATCGCATCTACCCGGACGCCCTTTCCTCGGCTTCCGCGTCGACGGCCACGCAGCTGCCGTACCTGCCGTATTCGCTCCGCGCGGTCGAGGTCTCGGTCACCGTGCTGACGCCCGAGGGCGCCAAGGAACTCGCGACGTTGCAAGGTTCCGGTACCGCTTCCACCGGCGGAACCAAGGTGACTAACAATGATTTCCGCCGGATCGTCGTCCAGCAGGGTCGGGCCTATACCCGCTACATCCGCCTGCTCTCCAACGGCGGTTGAGTCCGGGCCGGCCGGGCAACAAGAAGGGCGCGTTGATACGCGCCCTTTTGCTTTGGTACCGATCCGCGGGCGGGCCTACTCGGCGTAAACACCCATCGCGCGGAACTTGGCATACCGCATGGCGACGAGTTTCTCCGGGCTGGACTTGGAGAGGTCGGCCAAGGAGTCGCGCAGGGTCTTGCGGATATTGGAGCCGGTCGCCGCGGGATCTTCCTGGGCGCCGCCCAGGGGCTCTTTCACGACGCCGTCAACGACGCCGAGTTTGAGCAGGTTGGGGGCGTCGAGGCGCAGGGCCTCGGCGGCCTTCGGGGCGTGGGCGCGGTCCTTGAAGAGGATCGCGGCGCAACCTTCCGGGGAGATCACCGAGTAGTAGGCGTTCTCGAGGATGTAGACCTTGTTCGAGACGGCGATGCCGAGCGCGCCGCCGGAGCCGCCTTCCCCGATGACGAAGGTGATGATCGGCACGCCGAACTGGCTCATCTCGCGGAGATTGACCGCGATGGCCTCGGCCACGTGCCGCTCCTCGGAGCCGATGCCCGGGAAAGCGCCAGGGGTGTCGACCAGGGTGATAATCGGGAGGCCGAAGGTGCTGGCCATCTTCATCAGGCGGAGGGCCTTGCGGTAGCCTTCGGGATTAGGGCAGCCGAAATTACGACGAAGGTTCTCCTTGGTGTCGCGGCCCTTCTGCTGGCCGATGACCATGACCGGGCGACCCTCGAAAAAGGCCGTCCCGCCGACGGTGGACTCGTCGTCCATGAACAGGCGGTCACCATGGAGCTCCTGGAAGTCGTCGAAGAGCATCCCGATGTAGTCGAGGGAGTAGGGGCGGCGGGGGTGGCGGGCCAGCTGGACCCGCTGCCACGGGTTGAGGTTGCCGTAGACCTCCCGGCGGGTCTGCTCGAGCTTGGCCTCGAGGGAGCGGACCTCCTTGGTTACATCCATCCCGGCGGTCTCAGAGGAGGCGCGGAGGGCGTTGATCTTGTCTTCGAGCTCCCGGATGGGCTTTTCGAACTCAAGGGTGAAGCGAGGCTTCGGGGCGGACATAGGGGTAAACTAGGGGGCATGGCGGGCAAAGGGCAAGGATTTGGAGGGTGGGGGCGGGGCTAGGGCCAGGGGAGGATAGGACTTAGGGAGTAGGTTTTGGGGAGTGGGAAAGGCCCAGGGGTAGGGCTGGCCGTCCTCGGCCGGCCGTAAAGGCACAAGAAGGGGCCCTGACCCTGGTGCCTGCCTTGGCTTCGACTCCGCGGACCAGCGGGGACGCTGGTCCCTACCTCCGGCCATTCTATCCTTCCCCTATCCCCTCCCTTTTTCAAATAATCCGTCCACCCCATCCCCACCATGCGTACCCCCGCCTATCTCCTCTTGCTCGCCGCCGCCGGCCTCATCGCCGCCGAAGGTTACACCGATACCCCGCTCATCCCGGGCACGCAGTGGCACGTTCACGATTCCGCCCGCCCCCAGCCGCCGCGCGCCGACAAGGAAAAGCTGAAGTGCAACCTCGAGAAGGCGCCCGCCGGTGCCGTCGAGCTCATCACGGGCGCGGATTCGTCCGCCAACTGGGAGCCGGATAACGGCGCCAAGGGCAAGCACTGGCCGATCCGCGACGGCGTGATGTTCGCCAACGGCAACGGCATCCACACCAAGCAGTCCTTTGGCGACGTCACCCTGCACGTCGAGTGGCGTTCCGCCGAGGGCTACGACAAGAACGAAAAGAAGAAAGGTCAGGGCAACTCCAACAGTGGCATCTTCTTCATGCGCACCTACGAGCTCCAGGTCCTCGATTGCTCCAAGACCGAGACCTACGCCGACGGCATGACCGCCGCGATCTACGGCCAGCAGCCCCCCGCCTTCAACGCCTGCAACCCGTCCCGCGAATGGAACAGCTATGACCTCCAGTGGACCGCGCCGACCTTCGACGAAGCTGGCAAGGTTGCGACCAAGGCCCGCATCACCGTCGTCATGAACGGCGTCAAGGTGCAGGACGGCGTCGAGTACATCGGGCCCAGCAGTCACAAGAAGAACCCGCCCTACGCCAAGCACGCCGCCCAGCTCCCGCTCGGCCTCCAGTGGCACGGCGACGTCGTCGAGTTCCGGAACCTGTGGATCCTGCCGGCCACCAAGGCCGCGAAGTAGGCCAAACCCGCATTCCGTTTGCCAAGGGGCGGTTTCCCTCAAACTTGGGAGCCGCTCCTTTTTCATGTTCCCGCAAGATCGACGCGATGATTGGCACGCCGGCCAAGGCCGGTGGAAGGACGTGCCCGCGTCGGACTGGAACGACTGGCATTGGCAGCTGCGCCACCGCATCACCACCCTGGCGCAGCTAGAGTCGATGGTCGAGCTGACGAAGGAGGAGCGGGAAGGGTGCCTGTTCGCCGCGCACAAGCTCTCCCTGGCGATCACGCCGCACTTCTTCAACCTGATCGACCCCAAGGACCCGGCCTGCCCGATCCGCCGCCAAGTCATCCCGCGCATCGAGGAGTCCTACGTCGCCCCCGGCGAATCGTCCGACCCCGTGGGCGAGGAGGGGACCATGCCCGTGCCCGGCATCGTCCACCGCTACCCGGACCGCGTGCTTTTCCTGGTGACCGACCGTTGCGCCGCCTATTGCCGTTACTGCACGCGCAGCCGCTTGGTCTCCAACGCCCAGGCCTACGACTTCCATCCCGAGCTGGAGCAGGGCCTGCAGTACATCGCCGCGCACCCCGAGATCCGCGACGTGCTCCTGTCCGGGGGCGACCCTCTGCTGCTGTCCGACGCCAAATTGGACGCGCTCCTCGGTCGGCTGCGCGCCATCCCGCACGTCGAGTTCATCCGCCTCGGGTCGCGGATTCCGGTCTTCCTCCCGCAGCGCATCACGCCCGCGCTGGCCGATATTTTCCGCAAGCATGGGCCGGTGTGGATGAGCATCCACACGAATCACCCCAAGGAGGTCACGCGCGAGCTCGCCGCGGCTTGCGAACGTCTCTCGCTGGCCGGCGTGCCGCTCGGCAACCAGTCCGTGCTCCTGGCCGGCATCAATGACGACGCTGAGGTGATGAAGTCCTTGGTTCACCGGTTGCTGATGATGCGAGTGCGACCTTATTATTTATACGCCTGCGACCTCATCGAGGGGTCGACCCATTTTCGGGCGCCGATCCAGAAGGGCATCGACATCATCCGCGCCCTGCGTGGGCACACGACCGGTTACGCGGTGCCGCAGCTCATCATCGACACCCCAGGCGGTGGCGGGAAGGTGCCGATCAACCCAGAATACGTCCAGGCCATCCATGATGGCATCGTCGAGCTCCGTAATTTCGAGGACCGGACGTACGTCTACCCTTCGGGCACCCGGATGCCGGAGCCGAAGCCGGAGTTGAAGGGGTAGCCATCGCAAAGCTGTCTCGCCGGCGGGCGGGCAGGCTAGTCCGTCTTGGTCTCTCAGGTAGGGACCAGCGTCCATGCTGGTCCGCGTCCGACCGGGGACGGTCAGCCCTACCAAAGACAGGGTTGATTGGTTGAACGGTTGTCCGGAGGCGTAGTGGTTGCCGCGGGATGGCTTACTCCCGCCGCCTCGCCCACCTGCCCGTTGCCCTCGTCCCTTCCTCCTGCCAACTGGCCAACCAATCAACGGGTCAACCTTCTGCGCACCGCCCCCAAACAAACCACCCGGGGTTTTAATCCGGGTGGTGCTTAAAGTGGTGGGCCCGTAGGGATTCGAACCCCAAACGTCTGATCCGTAGTCAGAAATGATATCCATTTCACCACGAGCCCGTTCCGAGACAGTTGAAAGAACCATCCCGGACTCGAATGGCAAGGAATTTTTGGAAAGGCCTACTTTTTAGCCCGATGGAGCGCCACAGTACCGAACAGCATGCTTTCGTGGCTAACTTCGGAAAAGCCTACGTTTTTCAGTTCCTGCGTTAGGCCCGCGGCATCTGGGAAGCCCGCGATGCTGGTGCCTAGGTAACGGTAGGCGGCGAAGTCGCCGGTGAGGAGTCCGGCGAGGACGGGGGAGACGAGCCGCACGTGGATGAAGTGAAAGGGGGCGAACCAAGCGGCCGGTCGGGAGAACTCGAGGATGAAGACGGAGCCGCCCGGCTTGGTCACCCGACAGAGTTCGCGGAGGCCGCGAGCCCGGTCTTCGAAGTTCCTCACGCCGTAGGCGATCGTGACGACGTCGCAGGACTCGTCGGCGATGGGCAAGCGCATGCAGTCGCCGGGCAGGAACTCGAGGGCGACCTTCTCCTTGGCGGCGCGCATCCGGCCGAGCGCGAGCATCGGCTCGCAGAAGTCATAACCGACGATCGCGCAATCCGCCGGGAGGTCGCGGCGCAGGGCGAAGGCTACATCCCCGCTGCCCGTGGCCAGGTCCGCCACCGTCTGCGGGCGGGCGGCTTGCGCGGCGGCGACGAGGCGCTCGCGCCAACCGACGCAGAGACCGAGGCTCAGCACGCGGTTCGCGAAGTCGTACCGGGAGGCGATCCCGGAGAACATGCGTTGGACGGCGGAGCCTTCAGGCATGCCTGCAACTTCGGGACAATGCCCGGAAGGTCAAGCAGAGGGCTGGGGATAGGGATAGGGCTTGGGCTAGGGACAGGGACAGAGTCAGGGCTAGGGACAGAGTCAGAGTCAGAGTCGGGGACAGTTGTAGTTAGTACGGCTGTCCCTGCCTACTGACCCTTTCCCTGACCCTCAGCGCCTCTGCCTTACCCCGTGCCCACATGTGCCCCCTCTTAGACAAACACCCCTCCGCCCATGAGCACGCGGTCCTGGTAGACCGCGATGACTTGGCCGGGGGCGAGGCCGCGCTGGGTGTCGGCGAAACGGAGGCGGACGGAGCCGTCGGACTGAGGGCTGAAGCGGGCGGGGGTGGCGGGGTCGCGGTAGCGCACCCGCGCGAGGATGTCCTGCTCGCCGCCGACCGGTCGGTTGATCCAGGTGAAGTCGCGCGCACCCGCCTCGCCGGTGTACAGCCACGGAGCATCGGGCTTGTCGAACGCGACGTGCAGGGTGTTGGTGCTGAAATCCTTCTTCACGACGACGAAGTGCTCGTGGTCGGTGTTGGAGGGTAGTCCGATGCCTTTCCGCTGGCCGAGGGTGAAGCGGTGCAGGCCGCGGTGCCGGCCGATCTCCTTCCCGGCGGCGTTCACGATCGGGCCGGGTGCGTCGGGGATATGCCGCTCGAGGAAGTCTTGGACGGGCACCTGGCCGAGGAAGCAGATGCCTTGGCTGTCCTTGCGTTCCGCGTTCGGCAGCTTGGCATCGGCGGCGAGCCGGCGCACCTCGGGCTTGAGCAGCTCGCCAATCGGGAAGATGGCCTGCGCGAGCTGTTCCTGGCGTAGCAACGCGAGGAAGTAGGACTGGTCCTTGTTGGGGTCGAGACCTTCGAGCAGGTCGAAGGTGCCGTCGGCGTTCGCGCGTCGGCGTGCGTAGTGTCCCGTGGCGATTGCGTCATAGCCGTCGGCCAGCGCCCGGCGCAGGAAGACCCCGAACTTCATCTCGCGGTTGCAGATGATGTCCGGGTTGGGGGTCAGGCCGTTCCGGTAGCCATCGACGAGGTATTGGACGACGGTCTCGCGGTAGTCCTGGACGAGGTCGAGGATGCGGAAGGGCAGGCCCAGGTGCTCGGCCACGGCCTGCGCGTTGCGGACGTCATCCTCCCAGGGGCATTCGCCGGGAAAAGGGAGGCCCTCCTCGTTCATCCAGGTCCGGAAATAGGCGGCATGCACCTCGTACCCCTGCTGCTTGAGCAGGAGCGCCGCCACGGCGCTGTCGACGCCGCCCGAGAGCGCTACGAGGATCCTGGACATGGGGTGGGGTCGTAAAGGAATCCGTCCGGCGAGGGAAGGGTCAAAGGAGGGCGGGGTGGGGTCGCGTTTCGAGGGTTCGGGGTGCGGACAGGGTTGCCCTAGGGGCGGGGAGGTGTTTGGCTGGGGTATGCGCCGCGGTTTCGCCCTCCTTTTCCTCAGCCTCGCCCCTCTCTTCGCTCAGAATGCCGCCCAGTTCGCCGGCATGCAGCAGGACCTGGCGGACCTGCGGAACGAGGTCGAGAAACTCAAGCTGGAGAACGCCGATCTGCGCGATGCCCTGACCAAGTCCAAGGCGGGACAGGCCCCGGCCGCCAACCAGACCGAGACGGTCGCCAAGCTCCGTGCCGAGATCCTCGCGGAGGTCGACCGTCGTCTCAAGCAGCAAGGCGTCGACGTCAACGCAGCGCTCGCCGAGCAGGCCCGTCAGGTCAATGCGGCTCTCGCCGGCAAGCCCGCCGCTCCGGTCGCCCCCCGCCCGACGGCGACCGCACCGACCGCCGTAGCCGACAAGCCTGTGGCACCGGCTCCCGACGATGGGTTCCCGCCGGACATGCCGCGCACCGGCATCAAGGTCCGCGTCAAGTCCGGCGACAGCGTCAGCAAATTGGCGCGCGTGCATGGCTCGAAATCCGAATGGATCCTCGCGGCCAACAAGCTCGCCAGCCCCGCCGCGCTTCGCGCCGACGTTGACATCTTCATCCCGCAGCCCGAAACCCCTTCTCGTTAAGCCCATGGCCACCCCTCCCAAGAAGTCCCTCGGTCGCGGACTCGGCAACCTCATCGGCGGCGGTGTCGCCAAGCCCGCGCAGCCTGCCCCGGCCGTACCGGCAGCCACCCCCGTCGCACCCGCTCCCGCCCCGGCCGCCGCGCCGAACCCCCTCGCGGTGACCGAACTGCCGGTCGCCTCCATCGTCCCCAACCCGCACCAACCGCGGAAGGATTTCGACGAGTCTGCCGTCAGGGAGCTCGCCGAGTCCATCCGCTCCGAGGGGCTGCTGCAGCCCATCGTCGTGCGTAAGGTCAAGGGTGGCTACGAGCTCATCGCGGGTGAGCGTCGCCTGCGCGCCTTCAAGCAGCTCAGCCTGAAGTTCATCCCGGTGCGCGTCATCGAAGCCAGCGACGCCTCCAGCGCCGTCCTGGCGCTCCTCGAGAACCTGCAGCGGGCCGACCTCAATCCCGTCGACGAGGCCGTCGGCGTGGCCTCGCTGATGCGCGACTTCAACCTCACGCAGGAAGCGGTCGCCGATCGCCTCGGCAAGCCCCGCGCCAGCATCGCCAACCTCGTCCGGCTCCTTCAGCTCGACCGCGAGATCCTCGGTTACCTCGGCAAGGGGCAGCTCTCGACCGGTCACGCCAAGGTGTTGCTCGGGCTTGAGCAGCAGGCCCACCGCGTGCAGGTCGCCCGCCTGGTCGTCGAGAAGGGTCTCTCCGTCCGCGCCACGGAGGCCGAGGTCAAGGCGCTCGCCTCGACCAAGAAGACCGAGCGCAAGCGCGCCGAGAAGACCGTCGTGGCCGACGTCCAGAAGCGCCTCAGCTCCCATTTCTCCACGCCGGTCGCCGTGTTCCGCAAGGGCGTCAAGGGCACCATCTCCATCCCCTTTGCCAGCGACGACGAACTCGCCCGCCTGCTGGAGAAGATCGGGGTCAAACTGTAAAGCGGGCCAGGGCTAGGGCCAGGGCCAGGACGAGGCGCGGTTGGCGGTTAGCGGTTGGCGGATAGGTAAATGCGATAAGTTGCAGAGATGTTGGCGTTGGCTAGTTTAGCAGAGAAATGAAGAGACCCAGGGTCGGCTGACTCCGGGTCTCTTTGTTTCGCCAACCGCTAACCGCCAACCGCCGCAACCTAGCGGGCGGCCTCGGGCCGCTCAGTGCTTAAAGTGCCGCATGCCGGTGAAGACCATCGCCATGCCGCGCGCGTCGGCGGCGGCGATGACGTCGGCGTCCTTCACGGAGCCGCCCGGCTGGATGGCACAGGTGGCGCCGGCGTCGGCCGCGGCGAGCAGGCCGTCCGGGAAGGGGAAGAAGGCGTCCGAGGCGATGGCCGAGCCCTGCAGCGAGAGCTTGGCTTCGCCGGCCTTCCAGACCGCGATGCGCGAGGAGTCGATACGCGACATCTGGCCGGCGCCGACGCTCAGGGTGCGTTCCTTGCCGGCGTAGACGATGGCGTTGGACTTGACGTGGCGGACGACGCGCCAGCCGAAGAGCAGGGCGGTCATCTCGTCGGCGGTGGGCGGGCGCTTGGTCACGACCTTGAAGTCGCGCGGGTTGACGGGCTTCTGGTCGCGGTCCTGGACGAGCACGCCGCCGATGACGGCGCGGACCTCGCGGAGGGTGTCGGCGCGGAGGCCGACCTTGGCGCGCATGAGGCGGAGGTTCTTCTTCTTGCCGAAGATCGCGAGCGCGTCGGCGTCGAACTCGGGCGCGATGATGACCTCGGAGAAGATTTCGGCGATGGCCTCGGCGAGGCCCTTGTCGACCGTGCGGTTGGCCACGATGATGCCGCCGAAGGGGGCCTGCTTATCGGTCTCGAAGGCCTTGTGCCAGGCCTCGAGGAGGGTGTCGGCCGACGCCACGCCGCACGGGTTGGTGTGCTTCAGGATGCAGACCGTCGGGCGCTCGAACTCGCCGATCAGGTAGGTCGCGGCGGTGATATCGAGAATATTATTGTAGCTGAGCTCCTTGCCCTGGAGCTGGTCGAAGGCCTCGTGGAAGGAGCCGTAGAGGGCGGCCTGCTGGTGCGGGTTCTCGCCGTAGCGGAGACGCTGGGCGAGCGACAGGGTGGTGGTGAAGCGGGCCGGGAGGCCCAGCACGTTGCCCAGGCCGGGCTGCGCCTGCGACTCGAGGTAGTTGGCGATGGCGGCGTCGTAGGCGGAGGTGCGCTGGAAGACCTTGAGGGCGAGCTCGCGGCGGAGTTCGCCGAGGGTTTCCGGGGCCTTCATCGCGGCCAGCACCCGCTCATAGTCGGCCGGGTCGGTGACGACGGAGACGGACGCGTGGTTCTTCGCGGCGCTGCGGAGCATGGACGGGCCGCCGATGTCGATGTTCTCGATGGCGTCCTCGAAGGCGCAACCCGGCTTGGCGACGGTCGCCTCGAAGGGGTAGAGGTTCACGACGACGAGGTCGATCAGGTCGATGCCGTGCTTCTTGGCTTCGTCGAGGTGCTCGTGCGAATCGCGGCGGCAGAGCAGGCCGCCGTGGACTTTCGGGTGCAGGGTCTTGACGCGACCTTCCATGATCTCGGGGAAGCCCGTATGGTCGCTGACGTCAGTCACCGGCAGGCCGGCGTCGCGGAGCATCTTGGAGGTGCCGCCGGTCGAGAGCAGCTTGTAGCCGTGCTCCTTCACCAAGGCTTGGGCGAAGGGCAGGAGGCCGGACTTGTCGCTGACGGAGAGGAGGGCGATGGGCATGGCGAAAGAAAGCCAAGGGGTAGGGGGCGGGGTGGGGGTGGTCAAGAGTTA
>JBEELT010000021.1:0-20239 GCA_041167995.1 Verrucomicrobiota bacterium
TCTGGGCCGGCAGGACCGCGGAGAGGGTCAAGGCCAGCAGGAGGGTGAGCGTCTTGCACATGGGTGTGTTGGTAGTAGAAAAGGGGAGGCCATCCGGGAGGGATGGTCAGGCAGGGGAGGGGTCAAACTGTCGTTTCTCCGACCCTCTGCCAAGGGCAATGTTCCTAGGGACTATGCCCTTGGGGCGGTCAAAAAGGTTCGTTTAAATGGGGGGTAGGGCTCGGGCCAGGGATAGGTCCGGGGCTAGGGCTAGGGCTAGGGCTAGGGCCGGGGCTGGGGTTAGGAAACTTGGATTAGTTGGTATGAGCGGTTGCCTCCCAGGTAGGGACGAGCGTCCCCGCTCGTCCGGGTCTTTGCTGCGACTCTGGCCAGCGATGAACCGATCGACAATCTAGCCGGCCGACCGAGGACGGTCAGCCCTACCTCGGGCCGATGAGTTGATGGGCTGGCCGGAGCGGTGCCCAAAGTCTCTGCGGCGGCCACCTGTTCAACTAGCCCTGGCCCTAGCCCCGGCCCTGCCCCCTTTTTGTCACTTCCCTAATTCCTTCTCCAGCGACTTCACCACGGCCTGCCCCAGGGCTGCCGAGCCCTCGGCGGTGTAGTGGACGTCATGGGGGCGCTGGAGTTTAGCTAGGTGCGGCGTGATGGCGGCGTTGAGGTCGTCGATGGCCACGCCGTGCTCGGTCATGACCTTGAGCGCGATCTGGTTGTAGAGGGCGACGTCCGCGGAGTTGCGCGGGGTCGCGAGCTTGCCCTCGGGCACGGGCGTGGTGGTGGCGAAGATCAGCTTGGCGCCGGTCTTGCGCAACTCAGTGACGAGGGTGCGCAGGTTGCGTTCATAATCCGCAGGCTCCACCTGGCGCTTGCCGCCTTCCATGATCTTGAGGTCGTGCAGGCCAAAGTTGAAGTGGATGACATCCCACTTACCCTCACCGAGCCACTTCGCGAGATTGACCGTGCCGTTGGAGGTCGGGCCGCCGTTCATCGTGATTCGGTGGACGTTGGCCTTGCCGTCGAGCAGTTTGCGGACGGGCAGGGTGTAGCCGATCGAGATCGAGTCGCCGATGAGGAGGATGCGCGGGAGGCCGGCGACGTCCTTGATCGGCGCCATGGCCGGGTCGGGAGTCTTGGCTTTCGCCTTGGTCGTCACTTTTACCGTCTCGGTCGTCTTCGCCGGGGACGGGTCGGCGGCTTGGGCGAAGGGCGCGAGGGCGAGGAGGAGGCCGAGGGGCAGCGTCTTCATAGGGAGTAGGCCGACCCTGTCTTGCGCGCGCCCGCTGGCAAGCGGGCAATCGACTAGCGGTTCAGCAGTTGCTTGGTCACCTGGCCTAGGTCGACCTCCGGCTTGGCGGTCCAGCGCGGCTTGAAGCCGGCGGGAGCCTCGACCTTAGTGCGGAAGAGGACTGTGTTGTCGAGGTCGAGGTCCTCGGACCAGATGAACTTAGCGCCGGTGAAGTATTCGCGGGCTTTGGTGAAGGATTCCTTCGGGTTGACGCGCGCCTCCGGGTACTCGGTCGCCGTCGCCCAGCCGGAGTCGTCGAAGTCGACGGCGTACCAGTTTGTCGGGATGGGTTCGTGCCGGACCTTCGGGTTGACGACGTCGCGGTCGAGCGGGCCCTTGAAGAAACTCTTCGCCTTCCATTTCGCGTCGGTGACGGTCCCGTCGGAGAACTTGATGATCAAGCCGGCGTCACCGATGTGGTTGCCGTATTCCAGGCCCGTTTTCGGGTCGGCGTTGTCCATCGCCATCACCGCGATGGTCATCGGGTATTCCGGCAGGATGTCGACGGAGACCACGTTGTGCGGCATGTACTCAATCGGGTCGACCACGCGGAGCTTGCCGTTGATGAAGAGGAGGAACCAGTTGTCCGCGTACACGTTGAGTTTCAGGGCGTCGGCTGGGGAAGGCTTGATGAGGCCGGGCGGGTCGCCGGGCCCACCCTTGCCGCCCTTGCCCTTGCCGCCTTTGGGACGGTCGCCCTTCGCTCGGTCGGTCTCGCCGGGTCCGGGTTGGGCCTGTTCGCCGGTCTCGCCTACTTCACCTTTGGCTCCGTCCTGGTCGGGCGGCGGCGGGCGTTTGCCCCCCTTGCCTTTGCCTTCGCCTCCCTTGCCGCCCTTCGGGCGCTCGCCCGGCTTGTACGTCTCGGTCTCGGTCGTGCCGTCCGGCTTGGAATAGATGAAGGTCCAGGTGCCGTCCTCGTTCGCCGCGTACTTCACGCTCAGGGCCTTGCCGTTGAGCGCGTAGTTGAGCGCGTAATGCTTGCCGTCCGCAGCGACCACGAAGTCCTTGATCAAGGCGCCCCGCAACGGCTGCTGCGAGTAGGCCGACCCTTCGCGGCGCACGTGGCTGGCGGAAGGCTGAGGATCGACCTGGCCGTCGACCTCGGTCACCTCGCCGTGGAAGCCGCCGTTGATGTAAGGGTAGACCTTCTGCGCGTGGTAGTGGTAACCCAGCGACTTTGTCTCATGGCCGCCGAACTCGTCGAGCTTGCCCGGCGCGCCCCCGTCGGGCTCGTTGAAGCCGTAGATCGGGTAGCCGTCCAGCGCGACCGCGATCGGCTTGCCCTTGCCGAGCGTCTGCTCGAGGAAGACCGGCGCGTCGTGGTAATGGTAGTCGTCGCCTTTGCCGCAGTGGCCGCCGAAGCTGTCGAGCTCGCCGAATTTCTTGGCGTCGTCGCCGCGGTTGTTGAGCGCGTTGAAGATTGGCACGCCGTTCGCGGCCAGCGCGATCGCGCCGCGCAGGAAGCGCGTCTTGGCCGACATCGGCTCCTTCGCCGGCACCGGGTGGAGCGGGATCCGCCAGGCCCGCTCGCCGACGTACGTCTGCGGGATCGGTACCTGCTGCTGCCAGGACTTGATGCCGCCCATCAACGGGTGATCCGGCAGACCCTTGGCCTCCACGTAGAGGTACTTCTCGTCCCAGCGGACGCCGACCTTCGGGGCGAAGGCGGCGAAGGGAGCGGCCAGCGGGGGCGTGGGACCGGTCGAGCCGGTCGCGGCCGGTAGGAAGAAGGTGAAACGGGTCTCGATCGGCGCCGCTTCAGTCGGGCGGTGCTTGGCCTCGACCGGCGGTATGTGGGCGCGTGCGGTGCTGGAGAGGGTCAAGGCCAACAGGGGGAGGAGGCACGACGATTTCATCATGGATGAAGTATAAGGCGGGAGGGCTTAACGGAAGATTAAGGGGGCGAAGGGATTAGGGAGTAGGGAATAGGAGTTAGGGAATCGGAATCAGGGAGTTGTGGCGCAACACCCAAAACCCAACACCCAACAGCTTTTCCCTTCCGGCTAGCCCTAGCCCAACAACCCCTCGATTTCCTGCAACGCGTCCGCGGGAATGGTCAGGCGGCCGCCGCCGACGGTCTCGGCAATCTGGCCGGGCTTGCGGGCGCCGACGATCGCGGAGGTGACGCGTGGCTGGCGCAGCACCCAGGCGATGGCGAGTTCCGCCGGGGTTGTGCCGAGGCGGGCGGCGAGGGCGCGCAGCCCCGCGTTGAGCGCGATGTTCCGGGAGAGCAGTGGTTCGTTGAACTGGGGGTCGCCTCGACGGTGGTCGGTCGTGGGCAGGGCGTCGACCCAGGCCTGGGTCACCTTGCCGCTGAGCAGGCCCTTCTGCATCGGGCTGTAAGGAATGAGGCCGATGTCGTGGGCCTCGCAATAGGGGATAAGCTCCGCCTCGATACCGCGGTTCAGCAGGCTGTAGGGCGGCTGGAGGAACGCCACGGGGTGGATCGGCTGGAGGCGCTTGAGCTGGGCGACGTTGAAGTTGCTGACGCCGGCCCAGCGGACCTTGCCTTCCTGCACCAGCTCGGCGATCGCGGCCCAACCCTCCTCGATGTCCTCGTCGGGCTGCGGCCAGTGGATCTGGTACATGTCGATGACGTCGACGCCCAGCCGGCGCAGGCTGTCCTCGATCTCGCGGCGGATGCTGGCGCGCTTGAGGCGCGGGATGATCTGGCGTTCCTCGTCCCAGCAGCGTTCGCATTTGGTGGAGAGGATGGGGCGGCGCCCCTTGAGCTCCTTGAGCGCGCGGCCGACGATGTCCTCGCAGTGGCCGAGCCCGTAGACCGGCGCGGTGTCGAGCCAGTTGACGCCGAGGTCGAGGGCCTCGTGGATGGTGCGGATCGAGAGGGCGTCGTCCTGCGGGCCCCAGCCGAATTTCCAGTCGCCCCCGCCCATCGCCCAGGTGCCCAGGCCGACAGGGGTGAGGTGGAGGTCGGAGCGACCGAGCTTACGGAGCTGCATGGTGGGTTACTTGGACTCGCCCTTGCGGGCCTTATTCGCGTCCTGCAGCTGTTTCTGGGTCCGCATCGGCCACTCGGGGTGATCGACGTGCGCCTCCTTGAAGATCGCCAGGGCTTTGGTGACGAGCTCGGGGCGTTGGGTCGCGAGATCGATCTTCTCCGCGGAGTCGGTCTTGAGGTCGTAAACCTCGACCTTGGCGGCCGGGCCGTTGCGCACCGCTTTCCAATCCCCCCAGCGCGCGGCCTGCAGCGACTGCCCCTCGTGCAGTTCCCAGTAGAAGTAATCGCGCTTCGGGGCGGCTCCGCCCTGCAGGAAGGAGGCCAGCGAAAGGCCGTCGGTCTTCAGTCCGGCCGGGGCGGGCGTGCCGGAGAATTCCAGGGCCGTCGGCAGGAAATCCCAGGAAGCCCACGGCTCGTCGCTCACCCGGCCCGCCGGGATCTTGCCCGGCCAGCGGGCGAGCGCCGCTTGGCGGAGCGCCCCCTCGTAGAGGCCGCGCTTATAGCCGCGCAGGCCGTTGGCCGCCTGGTCGAAGAGCTTGCCGATTTCGGAGTTCGGCGCGAACGAGGAGCCGTTGTCGCCCGAGGTCATCACCAAGGTGTGCTCGTCGAGCCCCAGTTCCTTGAGCAGCGCCAACACGCGGCCGACGTCGGCGTCGAGCCGCGTCACCTGTGCGGCGTAGGCCTTCTGCGTCGGCGTCCACGGCTTGTCCTTGTAGCGGCCGAAGTCGCCGATCTCGTGGCGGCCGTGCGGTAGGGTGATGGCGTAGAAGAGGAAGAAGGGCTTATCCTTTTGGGCGCGGATCCAGGCTTCGACGTCCTGTTGGATGAGGTCCTGTGCGTACGTCTTGCCGACGCCCTTGCCGTCGTTGCCCGGCAGCTCGAAGCGCTGGTCATCACGGTAGAGGTAGGTCGGGTAGTAACTGTGGGCGTGGCGCTGGCAGTTGTAGCCGAAGAAGTGGTCGAAGCCCTGTTTCAGCGGGCTACCCGGGCTGTCGAACATCCCCATGCCCCACTTGCCCATGCACGCGGTGGCGTAGCCCGAGCCCTTCAGGGCCTTGGCGACCGTGATCGAGTCGGCGGGGATCGGCAGCTGGCCCTCGGCCTTCAGTTCGCGGTTGGCTCGGATCGGGCTGTGTCCCGTGTGCTGGCCGAGCATCAGCGACGTGCGGCTCGGCGCGCACACCGAGGTCCCGCAGTAGCCTTGGGTGAAGCGTGTGCCTTCCTTCGCCATGCGGTCGAGGTTCGGCGTCTGGATGAGCTTCTGTCCGTAGCACCCGAGGTCGCCCTGCGCGAGGTCGTCGCTCAGGATGAAGATGAGGTTCGGTTTGCGGGTCTCGGCGGCGAGGGTGCCGACCGCAAGGAGCAGGAGGAGAGGGCGGAGCATGGGGCAATAAGAGCGGTTAGCGGATGGGGGTTGGCGGATAGGGGGAAACCCAAAAGAGTGACCAGGGGTGGGGCAATGCTTGGCGACCTTTGGCCTCGGCACAACCCAAACCCCGGTCGCAGTCTACCGACCGCTAACCGCCATCCGCCAACCCCCGACCGCAGCCGCTTACTCCGCCTGATCCTTCAGCCACTGCTGGTACTGGGCCTCGGTCTGCTCCGCGGTCAGCTTGCCGGTGTGGATGAGGATGCGGAAGCGGAAGGTCTCCGACTTGCCGGGCTGGATGGTGAAGTTGAGCGTGGTCTTGCCCTTGGTGAATTCCTTGGCGCCGAACGGGTTTGCGGCGAAGAGGCCGTAACCGCGGTTGTGCCAGTAGGTCGGGAACGTGCGGTTCTTCGGGTGGTCGAAGATGCCGATGCAGACGTCCTCGCCGAGGACGGCGCCTGATAGGGTCATCCACTTGGCGCGCGTGCTCCAGCCGCCCTTTTCGCCGACCTTGCCCTCGCTGCTGAGGTAGACGCCGTTGACGCCGGTGTTGTCCAGCTTGGCGACGGCGGTGGGCTTGCCGCTGCCGTCGGTGAAGATTTCGGGCTTGGTCGAGGGCTCCTCGAGCGAGCGGGTGACGCGGATGGCGATGACGCCTTCCTTGGAATCATGGAAGACCGCCGGCTTGTCCTGCGCGGTCAGGGTGACGATGCGGTCGATGATGCGCAGGTCCTTGGCGGCGCGGAAGACGAGCTTCTCGTCCTGCTTCAGCACCGTGGAGCCATCGGCCATGATCCAGTCCGAGCTCGCCTGCAGGGTCGCGAGGCCCTCGCCGGACTGGGCCGACTTGATGCCGGTGTGCTTGACGCGGCCGTAGGGGACCTTGCTGTCGCGGCTGAAGCCCTCGGGCGGCGAGTTCCAGAAGTCGGTGCCGTTGACGTTGCCGTAGTTGAACCACGACGAGATGTGGTGCGGGTGGTCGGTGCGCTCGCCGGCGACCTTCTCGAGCGGGAAGCCGCGGGTGAAGATCTTGCCCGTCGACGTGCGCAGCGGGGAGAGGAGGGGCTTCTTCTGGTCGTTCCAGAAGACGTAGGAGGTGAACGGCTGGCCGTCGACGAGGACGTCGACCTGCTGCTTGTCGGTCTGCTCGACGAGCTGGACCTGCGCGGCGCGGACGGCGCCAAAGGCGGCGAGGAGGGCCAGGAGGGGGAGGGCGGCTTTCATGTTAGGGGTGGGCTTCCGAGGCCTAACCCTGACCGGCCTCCCTGCCAAGGGCCTAGTTTTCTATTTGAGATAAGGAACCGCGGGGGTTGGCTGGTGACAGACCCCTAATCCTATGCGCCCCGTACTTTTCGGAGCGGCTCTCGCCGCCGTGTCCGCCTTCGCCGCCGACCTCCCCGTCGGTCCCGCCGTCCGCGTCCCGCTGAAGGATTACAAGCCGGGCCAGACCCCGGCCGAGGCGATGAAGACGATGTCCTTGCCCGCCGGCTTCAAGGTCACGCTGGTCGCGGCCGAGCCTCGCGTGGTCCAGCCGATCGCGATGTGCTTCGACGAGAAAGGGCGGCTGTGGGTCGTCGAGGGCATGTCCTACCCGCGCAAGCGCGGCGAGGGCAAGGGCCGCGACCGCATCCTCATCCTCGAGGACGTGAACGGCGACGGCAGCTACGCGAAGGGTACCGTCTTCCTCGAGGGGCTCGACCTCGTGAGCGGCATCGAGGTCGGCCACGGCGGGGTGTGGGTCGGCGCCGCGCCGGATCTGATGTTCATCCCGAAGGACGCGCAGGACCGTCCGGGCAAGCCCGAGGTGGTACTCGATGGTTGGGCGATGCAGGACACGCACGAGACCCTGAACAGCTTCACCTGGGGGCCCGATGGCTGGCTCTACGGCTGCCACGGCGTCTTCACGCACTCGGTGGTCGGCAAGCCGGGTACGCCGGCCGAGCAGCGCCGGAAGATCAACGCCGGCGTCTGGCGACTGAACCCCCGCACGCGGGAGTTCCAGATCTTCGCCGAGGGCACGAGCAATCCCTGGGGCCTCGATTTCAACGCCCGCGGGGATATGTTCATCACGGCCTGCGTGATCCCGCACCTTTATCATATCCTGCCCGGCGCCCGTTACCAACGACAGGCCGGACAGCATTTCGGGCCTTACACTTACGACGACATCAAGACGATCGCCGACCACCCCCACTTCACGGGTTCGATCCTGTATCGCCCGGCCGAACGCGGCATCGTGCAGCCGGCGAGCACCGACGAGGCCGGCGGCGGCCATGCGCATTGCGGCCTCGCGATCTACGACGGCGACAATTTCCCGGCGAACTACCAAGGCCTGCTGCTGTTCGGCAACCTCCATGGACATCGCGTCCTCGCGGACCAGGTCGAGCCCAAGGGCAGCGGGTATGTCGGCCATCATGCTGGCGATTTCGCGCGCAGCAACGACGCCTGGTTCATCCCCGTCTCCCAGCGCGTCGGTCCCGACGGTGCCCTGTACGTGAGCGACTGGACCGACCCGCAGACCTGCCACAACAACAACCAGGAGATCTGGGACCGCGGCAATGGCCGCATCTACCGGATCGCCTACGGCGACCCGAAGTCGCGGGCGCAGGACCTGACGAAGCTCGAGGCGTCGGCCTTGGCGAAGATCGCGGTGGACGATCCGAACGGCCTGCTTGCGCGCCAAGCCCGCAAGGTGCTGGCGGAGCGCGGCGCGCTGGCGGATGACGCCCGCGCTTTCCTCACGGCCGTGGTCGCCGATGGTTCCGCCCCGGTCGAACGTCGCCTCCGCGCCTTCTGGGCCGTGCTTTCGTCCACCGCCGACGTCGCCGATCTCGTGGCTCTGGCCGCACGCGACCGCGAGGCGTCGCTGCGCGCCTGGGCCGTGCGCGCCGCCGTCGAACGCGGACTGGCGCTCCCGCTCGTCGATGACGCCGATCCCGTCGTCCGTCGGGAACTCGCCTCCGCCCTGCAGAAGGTCCCGGCCGCCGTCGCCGCCGACCTGGCGTCCCGCTTGCTCGCCCATGGCGAGGATGCGGCGGATCATAACCTCCCGCTGCTCGTTTGGTATGGCGTCGAGCCGCTGGTCGGCGCCGATCCCGAATTGGGCATACGTCTCGCGGTCGCCTCCAAACTGCCCAAGATCACGGAATTCATCTACCGTCGCTTGTCCGCCGACGCCGCCGGTCGGATGCGCCTGCTCGGCATCGCCGCGCGCACGGCCGACCTGGTCGCGCGGGAGCGCTTACTCGAAGGCCTCGTCGCGGGAGTCCGGCAGGGTGGGGCGTTCGTCGCGCCCGCCGAATGGTCGGCCTGGTCGAAGGCCCTCCGCGCCGGCGCCGGGGCCAACCTCGTCGCCCTGGTGAACGAACTCGACGCCCTCGCCGGGGATGAGTCTGGCCGGGCCTTTTTCCGCGGTCACCTGGCCGACGCCAAGGCGCCGCCCGTCGCCCGGCAGCGAGCCTTGGCCGTCCTGGTCCAGGCGCGCGACCGCGCCGCCGCGCCGGTCCTGCACGCCTGCCTGACGGATGCTTCCGTCTCCGGCGTCCTGCGTCGTCTGGTCATCCAGGCGCTCGCTTCGCTCGGGGACGCCGATACCGCGGGTCGGCTCATCGCGGGCTTCCCGACGTTTTCGCCGGCGGAGCGGGCGGATGCCTTGCCCGCCTTGATCGCCAACCCCGCCGCGGCCACCCGGACGCTGCGCGCGATCGCCGATGGCGCCCTCGATAAAGGCGTGCTTTCGCCGGTCGCCGTCCGTCAGCTCAAGGGGATGCGCGACCCGGCGATCGATGCGCTCCTCGCCCAGGTCGTCGGCGTCGTCAACGCCACCAAGGCCGACTTCGCGAACACGAAGGCGAAATACGTCGATCTCCTCTCCGGCAAGGCGCTGGGCAAGGCCGACCTCGGCGCCGGCAAGGCCTTGTACCAGCAATCTTGCGGGCTTTGCCACCAGCTGTTCGGTGAGGGCAACCTCGTCGGCCCGAGCCTGACCGGCTCCAACCGCGCGAACCTCGATTACCTCTTGGAGAACGTGCTCGATCCGAACGCGCTGATCGGGAAGGACTACCAGCTCAACGTCTTCAAGCTGAAGAACGGCAATACCGTGAGCGGCTTGGTGCAGTCCGAGGACGCGCAGGTGTTCAATACCGTCATGCCTGGCGGGGTGAAACTCGCCGTCGCCAAGGCCGAGGTCGCCAGCCGCGAGGTCTTGCCGGTCTCGTTGATGCCGGAGGGTCTCTTTGAAGCCCTCAAGCCCGCTCAAGTCGTTGACCTGGTCGCCTACCTCCAGTCCCCCGACGGCAAGACCAAGCCTGTGGCCGCGCCCCAGGGTGGCGTCTGGCGCGTGGAGGGGGTCGTCGAGGGCGAGTCGCTGAAGGTACTGAGTAAAACCGGCGGACGTTTCTCCAACCAGAAAATGGGTGGCTTCAAGGCCAGCCGCTGGAGCGGCAACGACCACTTCTGGTGGGCCGACGCTAAGACCGGCGATATCCTTACCCTCGCCTTGCCGGTCAAGGAGAAGGGCTCCTACCAACTCACCTTCGTCTGCACGAAGGCGCATGATTACGGGCGTTTCGAACTGCGCCTCGACGGCAAGGTCATCACCGATCCGCAGGGACTTGATCTATATAACGCCAAGGACGTCGTCACTTCTGGTGAACTCGACGGCGGTCGCCACGAACTCGCCGCCGGCGAGCATAAGCTCGAGGTGCGCATCCTGTCCCCGAATCCCGTGGCCACCCCGCGCAACATGTTCGGCCTCGACTTCCTCAAGGTCGAAAAGAAATAATTTTACCACACCATGAAAGCCCTCCTCCCGCTGTTCGTCGCCGCCTTCGTCCTCGCGGCGCCGCCCGCCCCGACCATCGAGAAACTCGACCCCGCCCTGGACGCGCTCGTCGCGGCCGACGCGAAGATCGAGAAAGTCGGCACCGGCTACGGCTGGGCCGAAGGCCCGATCTGGTACAAGGACCGCTTTGTCTTCTCCGACGTCCCGAAGAACATCGCTTACGTGTGGAAGCGCGGCGACGCCGAGCCGGCCGTCTTCCTTAAGCCCAGCGGGACCGACGAGCCCTCCGACCTTCAAGGGTCCAACGGCCTCGCCGTCGACGGCAAGGGCAACCTCGTACTTTGCCAGCATGGCGCTCGTCGGGTCGGTCAGTCGCTCGGCGACGGCAAGTTCAAGCCCCTCGCGACCACCTTCGAGGGCAGGAAGTTCAACAGCCCGAACGACCTCGCCATCGCCGCCGATGGGTCCGTCTACTTCACCGACCCGCCCTATGGTCTGCCGAAGGGGCAGAAGGCGGAGCAGGATTTCCATGGCGTATACAAGCTGGCCGCCGACGGCAAGGTCACGCTCGTCAGCAAAGCGGTGAAGTGGCCCAACGGCATCGCCCTGAGCCTCGATCAGAAGACCCTCTACCTGGCGGTCTCGGATAGCGCCAACACCCGCGTCGCCGCGTGCGACCTGGATGGCGGCAACCTGCGTGACATCTTCTTGGCCCAGCCGCTGAAGAAGGCCGGCCGTCCCGGTGGTTGCGACGGACTCAAGGTCGACGCCGAGGGCAATCTCTGGACGACCGGACCGGGTGGCGTGCTCATCCTCTCGCCCCAGGGTAAGCATCTCGGCTCGATCCTCTTCCATCAGCCCACCGCGAACCTCGCCTGGGGCGAGGATGGCAAGACCCTCTTCGTCACCTCGAACCACGATGTCTTCGTGTTGCGCACGAAGGTCAAGGGAGCGGGGTTTTGAGGGAGAGGGCTAGGGCTAGGGCCAGAGCCAGGGACAGGGCCAGGGTCAGGGCCAGGGTCAGGTTTGGGTGTCGGGCTTTTCCCGTGCCCTTAGGATTCCGCTGATAAGGCGAATGACCTCGGTCGCATCTTGGATGGAGGCTTCAACTTCACTGGGCTGCACCAATTCGGCGACGATGGCTACTTTCAGTTGGGCCCGGATTTCTGCGCACGAGCCCAACGCTATGCGATAGAAGCGTGAAGTGTCCTTGCCGGAACGCCGTTCGTACCCTTCCGCAAGATTGCTGGGCACGGAGAGGGCGGCTCTCCGAATTTGGTCGCAAATCCATCCATGCTCACGAAGGCCCGAATCCCGGGTCAACTTGATGGTGTTCCCCGCGAGTCGTATCGCTTTCTGGTAAGCGATTAAGTTGTCCAAGCCCAAGGTTGCCATGACGTCAGTTTGCGGCCGTGACGATTTCCGCGAAGCCAATAGATTTGGGCATCATGCCTGATTCGCTCTCGGGGAATATCCATGAAGTCTAGTCTTCGGCCGGACGCCTTCATGGCGGTCTTTGCCTGGCCCTGGCCCTGACGCTGGCCCTGGCCCTATATTCCGCCGCGCTCTGTCCAAAACCTTGCCCTTTCTTCATAGGTCGCCCATACCGGAGGCGTCCCCATGAAAGCCCTTTTGCTCACCGAGTACAAAAGCATGTCCTACACGGACGTGCCGAGTCCCGTCTGCGGTCCGGAGGAGGTCCTGATTCAGGTCAAGGCTTGCGGCATCTGCGGTTCCGATATCCACGGCTATGATGGATCCACCGGGCGCCGCATCCCGCCCTTGGTCATGGGGCATGAGGCGGCCGGCGTGATCACCGGCGTGGGTGCGCAGGTGACGACCCTGAAGCCGGGCCAGCGCGTGACCTTCGACTCAACGGTCTTCTGCGGCGGTTGCGTCCACTGTAAGCGCGGCGACGTGAATCTTTGCGATAACCGCCAGGTACTGGGCGTTTCCTGCGGCGACTATCGCCGCCATGGTGCCTTCGCCGAATTCGTCACGGTCCCCGCGCGCACCGTGCACGTGCTGCCCGACGCCTTGGGCTTCAACGAAGCGGCCATGATCGAGGCGGTGTCCGTCGGCGTGCACGCCGTGCGCCTCACGCCCTGCGCCCCCGGCGACACCGCTGTGGTCGTCGGCACTGGGATGATCGGCTTGCTCACCCTGCAGGCCGCCAAGATCGCCGGCTTCGCCCAGGTCATCGCCGTCGACACCGAAGAGTCCCGCCTCGCCGTCGCCCGCGACCTGGGGGCGACGCATAGCTTCAACGCCAAGACCGGGGGCGACCTCACGGAATTCGTGAAAGGGCTGACGAAGGGGCAGGGCGCCGACGCCGCCTTCGAGTGCGTCGGCCTCAACGCCACCGTGCTCTCGGCGATCCACGCGGTCCGCAAGGGCGGCACCGTGACCCTCGTCGGTAACCTCTCGCCCAAGACCGAGCTTCCGCTCCAGGTCGTCGTCACCCGCCAGCTGCGCCTGCAGGGCTCCTGCGCCTCGGCGGGCGAGATCCCGCGCTGCATCGAGCTGCTCGCGACCAAGCAGATCAAGGTCGACCAAATCATCTCCGCCGTCGCCCCGCTCGAACAGGGCGCCGATTGGTTCGCCAAGCTCTATGCCGGCGCCCCCGGCGTGATGAAGGTCATCCTCGCCCCGAACGCCTGATGCCCTCCCCGTTCTTCAGCCTCGCCGGCAAGGTCGCCTTCGTCACCGGCACCAGTCGCGGCCTCGGCCAACATTTCGCCCGCGCCCTCGCGCAGGCCGGCGCCGACATCGCCATGTCGAGCCGCGACGCGTCCAAGCTCGACGCCTTCCGGAAGGAGATCGAGGCGCTCGGCCGCCGTACCTGCGCGGTCGCCCTCGATGTCCGCGATGGCCCCAGCATCCAGGCCGGCGTGGCCGAGGTGGAGCGCCAGCTGGGCCGGATCGACATTCTGGTGAACAACGCCGGTTGCAATATCCGCAAGCCGGCCCTCGAGGTCAGCTGGGAGGACTGGAATACCATCCTCGACACCAACCTGCGCGGTACGTTCTTCACGTCGCAGGCCGTGGCGCCGGGGATGATCGCGCGTGGCTATGGCCGAATCATCAACATCGGCTCCGTGACCTGCGTCGCCGGTTACGCGGGCCTCGCCCCCTATGGCGCGAGCCGCGGCGGCGTGAAGCAGCTCACCATGAGCCTGGCCGACGATTGGGGGCGCCATGGCGTCACGGTCAATTGCCTCGCCCCGGGCTGGTTCAAGACCGCCCAGAACGCCGTCCTTTACGAACAGAAGGAGTGGGTCGAGTACCTGTGCGACCGCATCCCGCTCAAGCGCCCCGGCGCGGCGGGGGATCTCGCCGGCCCAGTGGTCTTCCTGGCCTCCGAGGAGAGCCGTTACGTGACGGGACAGACCCTGTTGGTCGATGGCGGCATCAGCACCGGCGCCACCCGCGCCACGGTCGCCCCGCCCAAGGGCTGATTCTCGCGCCATGCTCTTCGCCCTCCTCGCCATCGCCGTCCTGGTCGGCCTCGTCACCTGGCTGAAGCTCAATCCCTTCATCGCCCTGCTGATCAGTTCGCTGTCGCTCGGTGCGATGGTCGTGGCCACGCAGCTGGAGGTGGTCGGCGTCGCCCCGCTGACCATGGCCGCGGTCCTCAAGGCCTTCCAGACGGGCTTCGGCAACACCTTGGCCGGGACCGGCGCCATCATCGTGCTGGGTGTCGTCTTCGGCAAGCTCCTCGCCGAATCCGGCGGGGCCGGGGTGCTCGCCAAGGAGTTCATCCGCGTGCTCGGCCCGGGGCGCATCGGCCTGTGCATCATCCTGCTCGCCCTGTGCGTGGGCATGACCACCTGGTTCGCGGTCGGCCTGCTGCTCATCCTGCCGATCGTGATCACCTTGGCGAAGGAGACCGGTCGGCCGTTCCTCCTGCTGGTCCTCCCGATGCTCTCCTTCCTTTCGGTGATGCACGGCCTGATGCCCCCGCACCCCGGCCCCGTCATCGCGATCGAGGCCCTGCACGCCGACATGGGCAAGGTGATCCTCTGGGCTTTGGTCCTGGGCATCCCCGTCGCCGCGATCGCCGGGCCGTTCTTCGCCCGGCTCGCCGTCAAGCGGGTCGACGTCGCCACGCCGGACTTCACGCCTTCGGTTTCCGCCCAGCAGATCCTCCCGACCTTTGGGCTCACGCTCTTCACCGTCCTCTTGCCGGTGATGCTCCTCCTCGCGGGCACCGTCGTCGAACTGCTCCACGCCAAGGAAACCCTCTGGGGCAAGGTCGGCCTCTTCGTCGGCCATCCCGTCATCGCCCTGCTGTCGTCGGTGCTCTTCGCGATGTGGGCCTTTGGCCGCCGGTGCGGCCGGTCCGCCGGCGAACTCCTGAAATTCTCCGAGCAGAGCGTCGCCGGCATCGGCATGACACTCATCCTGGTCGGCGCCGGCGGCGGCTTCGCACTCGTGATGCGTACGGCGGGCGTTGATAAGCAACTCGCGGAGCTGGCCGCCTCGGCGGGCTTGCCGCTGCTGGTCTACGGCTGGCTCGTTTCGGCCTTCATCCGCGTCGCCACCGGCTCCGCCACCGTGGCCATCACCGTCGCCTCGGGTTTCATCGCCCCGGTGATGGCGGCTCACCCCGGCACGAGCCCCGAGCTCATGGTCATCTCGGTAGGGTGCGGTTCGCTCTTCCTCTCCCACCTCAACGACAGCGGCTTCTGGATGGTCAAGGAATGCCTCGGCCTCACCGTGGGCCAGACGCTGCGCACCTGGACCATCACCGAGACCCTCATCGGCCTGTCCGGCTTGGGCATGGCGCTGCTGGCCGAGCAGGTGCTCCGCTTCTTCGGCTGATGCGTCGCCTGCTCGCGCTTTTCGCCGCGACCCTGGCGGGCGTCGCGGCCTCCCCGCCGCCCCCGCGCATCATGCCGGTCGGCGATTCGATCACGCAGGGCGGGGGCGCGACCTTCGCCACCTACCGGGTGGTCCTGGCGGCCAAGCTCCGCACCGCGGGAGTCCGCTTCGAATTCGTCGGCTCGCAGGCCACCGCCACGCCTCACGGGCCGCTACGGCACGAGGGCTATGGCGGCAAGAACGCCGAGTTCCTCGCCGGGATCCTCGAGGCGAAGCTGGCCGCGGCCCCGGCGGACATCCTGATGATCCAGGCGGGCCATAATCACTTCGCGGAGGAGAAGCCCATCCCCAGCATCCTCGCCGCCACCCGCGCGATGGTCGCCACCGCCCGGCAGCATAATCCCAAGGTCGTGGTCGCGATCGCCCAGGTCACCCCGGCCGGCAAGTTACCGAAGTATTCGTACATCCCTGAGCTTAACCTCGCGCTCGCGGCCCTGGCCAAGGAACTTGACCGGCCCGAGCAACGGGTCGTCTCGGTCGACCTCGCCACCGGCTTTGACGTCGCCACGGATACCATCGCCGACCGGGTGCACCCGAACGCCCGCGGCGCCGAGAAGATCGCGCAGCGCTGGGCGGAAGCGCTGACGCCGTGGTTAAAGTGATACAGGTTACTTCGCGCTCCGCGACGATTTCCAGACTTCACCCCGGGGGCTGACGAGCCAGACGGCCAGGCCTTCCTGTTCGGCCAGGCGCTTGGCCTCCTCCCAACCGACGGCCATCAGCGCCGTCGACCAGCCATCCGCCCGCAGGCCGGACTGGCCCCAGACGCAGCAGAGTTCGACGGTGGGGTCGACGGGTCGGCCGTTCTTCGGCGAGAGGATGTGCGCGACGGCCTTGCCGGCTTCCCGTCGCTTGGCGCGGTAGAGGCCGGAAGCGGAGAGGCAGGCGTCGGTCAACGTCACCTTCGCCAGTAGCTTGCGGGGGTTGAACGGATCTTCGATGCCGACATTCCAGCGGCCGGAAGCCAGGAGCTCCCCGCCGATCTCAATCAGGAAGTCTTGCTGGCCGTGTCGGCGGAGGACCGTCGCCACCTGGTCTTCGGCGTAGCCTTGCAGCACGGAGCCTAGGTCGATTGCCAGTTTCGGGTGGGCCTTGCTGAGCATGGCCCGGTCGAGGTCCAAGGTCAGTTTCTCCCAGCCCACCTGCGGCAGGATCGCCGCGAGCGCGAGGTCGGTCGGGGCTGGCTGCTGCCCCGCGGGGCCGTAGCTCCAGGCGGAGGTCAGCGGGGCGACGGTGATATCATAGGCTCCGCGCGTCTTCGCGCTGAGGGTGCGGGCGAAGCCGAGCAGTTCCAGCAACTCCGGGCTCACCCCGACGGGCGCGGTCGTGTCAGCCCGGTTGAACGCGCTCGTCGTGGAGGACTCCCGCCAGTGCGAGAGCGAGAACTCGAGGCGATTCAACTCGGCCTCGATCTCGCGGTTGAGGAGATCGCGGTCGATGCTGGCCCCGCGGATCTTCACCGTCCAGGTCGTGCCGAAGGCCGCACCGTGGATTTCGGTGATGGGCGCTTCGGAGGCGGTCGCCAGGTGGATGTTCTCCGCAGGGAAGGTCGCGGTGAGGGCGGCCCCGATGGCCAGAATCGCGGCGACGCCGGTGTCGCGACCCGACCAGCGGTCGCTTTCGCTCGGGGTGCGGACGAGCTTGAGGAGGGCCCCGGTCGGGCAGGCGTATTTGCAGAAGCCCTGCGGCACGAAGAGGGCCGCGACCAACCCGACGGCGGCCAGGGTGAGCGGGATGAGGGTGGCGGCGCCAAGCGCCCACGCATCGAACGGTTCCCAGCGCCCAAGATTCATGCCCGGCCACACGAGTGCCGCGAGGAACACCACCGCCAGCAGGAGGAAAGGCAGGGCCGCGAGGCGCGCGTGCCAACGTGTCGGGACGCTGATATGCAGTCCGCGGAAGCGGCCCAGCAGCTCCTGGGCCGCGCCGTGGGGGCAGAGGTGATGGCAGTAGGGCTGACGTCGAGCGACCCACGGTACGACCAGGGCGACGGCCCCGAGGGCGACCAGGCCGGGGGCTTGGCTCCAGCCCAGGCCATGCCGCGCCCAGCCGGCGAAGAGCGCGAGGGAGAGCAGCTGCCCGAGCCAAAGCCCCAGACCGCCGACCAGCAGCAGCTGCCACGTCAGGCGCAGGGCGGGGCGCCCATGCAGGGGCGAGAAGGTCATGACGAGGCCGCCCAGCAGGAAGCACCAGAGGGCGAGACCACGGGCGCCTTCCTCGCGTCGGCGGGCCTCCGCGCCCGACTGCCGGGTGTCGTCGGCGAAGCGGCGCTTGATCCCCTCCGCCATCGCGTAGCTGGTCAAGGTCGCCCCGGCCACGCCTTCGAGCCGCGCCTGGCCGAAGTCGAGCGTCGCCCATTCGCGGGCCGTCCACTTAGTGAGCAGCTTCAGGTATTCCGCGTCGGTGCGGACGCGGTCCACGTAGTCCGTGGTGTCGTAGGTTTCCCGGATGACCACCTGACGCAGCGTCAGCCCGTCGCTTGCCAGCGCGATCAACGTGTCCGTCGGGCCCGCGTAGCCGTTGACCTCGTCGCCCGACGGCGAGGTGCGCACCACGAAGCCGAGGTGGGCGTTGCCCGGTCCGCGGACGAGGTTCCAGCCGAGGCGCGGCGTGTTGGGCTCGAAGCCGCGGGCTTCAGGGAAGCCGATGGACTTGATCTCCTCGAGCTTGAGCGGGGTGGGGAAGCGCAGGGAGGCGTAGTTGCCGGAGAGTCGCTTCTGAATCGATTCCTCGATGGCGAGGGCCGTCAAGGTCGAGCCGGCGTAGCCCTCGAGCTTCGGCGCGGGCTGGGAGGTCGGCCGCCAGTCCTTGAAGCCGCGTTCGAAGGCGGCGTTGTCGCGCAGCTTGTCCACGTGGTCTGGGGTGTCCTCGCTCGTGAGGATACGGGTGCCGACGATCCGTTCCTGGTTGTCGAGCGCGACCAGCACGTTCGTCGGTCCGGAGTAGCCGAGGATGGCATCCGCATCCGGGGACGTCGTCAGCAGCCGCCCGACGCGGTTGCCGTATTCGTCCTGTGCGAGCAGGGTCTCCTGCGGCCCCGGCTTGAACTGCCGGGCCTGCGGGAAGAAGGCCTGGACGTCCGCCAAGGTCAGTCGCGTCAACGCCGTCTCGCGCGGGGGGGTGGCCCGTTGGAGCAGGAGCGCGGCGAGTCCCAGCGCGAGTAATCGCCAGGCGCGGAGCAGCCAGGTCTGCGCGCGCGGCGACATCGCTTACTTCGCGGGCACCAGCTGGATGGCGTCGGCGTGGATGTTGCCGTTGGCGTTGCGGCCCCCGACGATGACCGTGCGGCGTCCCTCGGTGAATTCGTAGGTGCCGACCGCGTGGAAGCCGCCCTCGGGCGTCTTCTTCTGGTCGAGGGTCACGGTCACGGCCTTGTCGCCGGTCGGGTTGAGCGTGGCGGTGGCGTTGCTGGCGCGGTTCTCATGACCGGCCCAGTAGATGCGGACCTCGTAGCGGCCGGTCTTCGGGATTTCGAAGGCGTACTCGGCCTCGCTGTCGCCCTTCGGGGCGTAGTGGTAGCCGGCGCCGAGGTGGGGGATGCCGGAGCCCGCCGTCCAGCGGCCCTTCAACTTGGCCTCGGTGTCGTCGACGACCAGGCCGGGCAGCTTCGTGAGTTCGGCCTTTTCCTCGACCGAAAGTTTGGTCGTCGCGCCCGCGGCTCGCCCGAGGTCGGCGTTCATCCGGCCGACGGGCAGCAGCTTGTAGTCGGCGATCGACTCATCCAACTGCAGGGGGGCTCGGAGGTCGGTGCGGCGCATCCGGCCTGGTTGCTCCATCAGTTTGATGAGCTCGGGCAGGTGCTTAGCGTAGACGCCGCGCGGGTCGGTGTTCTCGCGCACGGCCAGGTAGGCGGCCTTGCCGACGACCTCGCCCATCATGCCGATGGTGCGCATCACCCGTACCGTGCCCAGGGCCTCGTGCGTGACGGAGATGTGGCGGCCGGCCATGAAGAGGTTGCTGATGTTCTTGGAGTAGAACAGGCGGTAGGGCAGCGGGTAGCCGTTGCGGCGGTCGACGGCGGTGACGTGCTTGCCGGTGGCGTCCACGTAGCCGAAGGCCGCGCGCGAGATGAACGGGTTGTCCGGGAACTTCTTGGCGTATTGCTCGCGCGCGTAGTGCAGGTCGATATCCCAGGTCGTCGGCACGCAGCCGTCGGGGAAATCCTTGCGGGCGACGATATCCTCCTTGGTCAGGATGATGTCGCCGGTCAGCAGGCGGGACTCGCGCGGCCCGCCTACGTGCGAGGCCCACTTCAGGTCGGCCTGGGCGTACTTGGCGTGTTCCGGACCGTTCTTGAGGGCCGAGAAGGCGCCGTAGATGGCGCGGAAATTCCAGTCGCGGATGTACTCGAGGTCCTTGATCGGGTCCTTGTCGAAGCCCGATTCCCAGAACCATTCCGCCTTCATGAAGGGCTTGTCGTCGAGGGCTGACTTGGACTTCTGCAGGGGCGGGAAGTCGCCCAGCGCCAGCGGCAGAGCCCAAGGCGTCGCGGGCCAGGTCGTGGGTTCGGCGGCGTCCTGGTAGAACCACATGTTGGACATGCCCATGCGCTTGTCCGGCTCCTGGCGGAAATCGGCGCCGGCGTAGGCGCCGACCCAGCCGTGGCCCGTGGTGTCCGCCACGAACTTCGCGCGGAAGACCCGCTGGCGGCCGGTGCGGACGTCGATCGCCTTGACCGCGGCGATGCGGTTGCCGTCCATGACGACGCCGGTCGCGAAGTGGCCGAGGAAAAGGCTGATGTTCTTCTCGGCGCGGACAATCTTCTCCTTTAGCTCGTCGCCGAAGCTGTCGACGCGGCCCGGGCTGTCGGGGGAGCGGTCCGCGATCTCCTCGATGATCTCGCCAAGATGCGGGTACTTGCCGCGGGTGGTCCCGCCCATGGCCCAGACGCCGACCTCGGAGCTGCCGTTGCCGCCGAGGACGAAGCGGTCCTGGATGAACGCGACCTTCAGGGATTGGCGGGCG
>JBEELT010000022.1:0-19875 GCA_041167995.1 Verrucomicrobiota bacterium
TTCGGGTCGAGCGTCCAATGGTCGGCGGGCAGGCGTCCGGCGTTGACCTCGACCGTGAAGCGCCGCGGGCCCGGCTTCGCCGCGAGCGCGGCGCGCAGGCGGACGGCGAGCGGGGCGAAGCGGCGGTTGAAGCCGACGGCCAAGACGGCGAAATCCTCGGACGCGCGCGCGACGGCCAGCGTCGCGGCGAGGTCGGCTTCAGTCAGCGCGAGCGGCTTCTCGACCCAGGCGGACGTGCCGGCGCGCAGAGCCGCGCGGGCCAGTTCGCCATGTTCATCATGGCGGGTCGCGATGAAGACCGCCTCGAGCCGCGGAGAGTCGAGCATCGCGGCGACATCGGTCGTCGCCGTCGCGGCATCACCGGCCAGCCGTCGGGCGGAAAGCCCATGGGCCGAAGCGAAGGAGCCGGGCGCGTAGCCGAGGCGGCGCAGCGCCGGTACGAGGACCCGGGAGGCGAAGTTGCCGCAGCCGATGACCCCGAGCCCACCGAAGCGGGGCGCTTCCTGCCCGCCGGCTCCGGCGATCGTGCGGGCGAGGGCTTGGTCCGGGACGGTATACTCGATGAGCAGGCCGTAGGCGCCGGGGCGACGGAGGTCGTCGTAGATCCTCGGCGCCCCGCCGAACGGATGACGCGAGGTCAGCAGCGGGGCGACGTCGAGCGAGCCGGCGGCCATGAGCCCGAGAACCTCATCGAAATTGGCGCGGGCGGACGAAGGATCGGCCGGGTCGGCGGAGCCGTAGGAGCGCGAGACCTGGAACGAGACTTCGTTCGCGTAGAAGTCGGCGCGGTTGAGCGAAAGGCCCGTCACGCCGACGAGGACGACGCGGCCGCGGCGACGGCAAAGGCGCGCGGCGAGATTAACCGGTTCGTCGGAGGTAGTGCTGGCCGTGATCAGCACCCCGGCCGCGCCGCCAGGCGCCAGGGAGGCGACCGAGATGCCTGGAGACGGAACGAGGGCGCCGGCCAGCTTCGCATCGGCGAGTTTCGCGGCATCCGGGTCGACGCCGACGACGGCGACGCCGCGGGCGCGCAGCAGGCGGACGGCGAGCTGGCCGATCAGGCCGAGCCCCATGACGACCACCGTCTCACCCTGCTGCGGGGAGATGAGCCGGAGGCCTTGGAGCGCGACCGCGGCGAGTGGCACGAAAGCCGCATGGTCGGCGGAGACGCCGGCGGGGACGCGCGCGGCAAAGGCCGGATCGGCGGAGACGACCTCCGCGTGCGGGGAATTGGAGACGACGAGGTCGCCGACGGCGAAGCCGGGGACTTCGCCCGCCTCGAGGACTTCCCCCACGTGGCAATAGCCGAGCGGGAGCGGCTGGGCGAGCTTGCGGCGGACGGCGGCCAGCGTCGGGAAGAGTCCCTCGCTGCGCACCTTGGCGAGCACCGCCCGGAATTTCTCCGGCTGCTGGCGAGCTTTGCTCAGCCATCCGCCGCGGCCGAACTCGACCAGCATGCGCTCCGTGCCGAGGGAGACCAGCGAGCGCCGCGCCCGCACGAGCAGACGGCCGCGGCGGGGACCGGGGGCCGGGACTTCGATCAGTTCGGTCCGACCCGAACCCAGATGCTGGATGAGCTGGCGCAAAGGAAGGGGTCAGGGCGCGACCGTGGGGGCGCGGCCGACGGAGGACTGCTCGGTGAAGGCCGCCAAGGCCGCGACGATCAACGCGAGCACGGTGAGCAGGGGCGTGAACCAGCAGAGGAGGTCGAAACTGGCGTGCAGCGCGAAGAGCAGCAGCAAGCCTGCGAGCGGTATCGCCTCCGGATGGCCGAGCCGGAAGGCCGCCCGGACCTTGCGGCCGAGCCAATACAGGAAGACGCCGAGCGGCAGCAGGCCGAGCAGGCCGACTTCCGCAAAGAGCTGTAGCCAATCGTGGTGGGCGTAGAGGGCGCGGACCCGCAAACGGCCGCGGTCATCCTGCAAGGCCTTCTGCTCGGCCTGGTAGACCGGGGAAACCCAGCGATAGGAACCGGCGCCCCACCCTGTCCAAGGACGGTCGAGGGCCATGTGCCAGGTCGCGGCTCGCAGAGGGGCCCGGTCGTCGACGCCCGCCTGCAGGTAACGGTCGGCCTTGCCCCTCGCCTTGTCGGCCAGCTTGCCGAAATCGGCGACCGCGCCGAGCGCGAGGACAATCCCCGCCGCGGCTAGCGCGGCGGCCCACACGCCCGGGCGTACCTTGCCCTGGTCGTCGCGATAGCCCCGGAACAAGGTCAGCGGCGCGACCACCAAGCCGAGCAGGCCGACGACGAGGACGGCGCCGATGCTGTTGGTGAGCGCCGCGAACAGCGCGAGCACGACGGCCGCGAACGCGGCGATGAGATGCGGGCCGCCTTGGGCGGCGCGGTCGCCGGCCCGGCGGAGATGCCAGCAGGCGAGCGCGAGCGCCAAGCCGGCGTTGAGGTAGAGGTAGGCGCCGGCGTGGTTGCGGTTGATGAACGTGCCGTAGACTTGGGCTTCGCGCGGGATCGCGAACCCGAGAATCGTGCCGTAGCTCGGTTGGTTGAGGTAACCCCAGACCGCGAAAAGCGCCGCCGAGATGACGGAGGTCCAGGCGAGGGCCACGAGCACGCGACGGCGGAGGGCGGCGGCGCGCACGGCGCAGAAGAGCGCCCAAGGACCGCCGAGGATCATCAGCAGCCGCCAGCCGTTCATCGCGCCCGGGTCGACGCCGTCGGAACGTAGCGGCGCGGCCAAGCCCGCGGGCAGCCAAGCCACGTGTGGCTCGGGCACGATTCGCCAGAAGAGGTCGCGTTCGACCACCGTGCCGTAGGCGTTGGCCGCCTGCAGCGCGACGTAGGCGGCGAACGCGAGCCCGACCCAGAAAGGGACCGAGCGGCGCAGCCGCGGCCAAGCTTCCGGGGACGCGGTCGGCTCGCGTAGGAGGGCGAAGGCGAGCGCCTGGCCGACCAGCGCCGCCAGCGGGAAGGCCAGGGCCTCGAACCAAGGGTTATTGGCGAGGGAGAACGCCGGGGGCACGAACGGCAGCAACCCGGGCTCATCGCTGCCGCGCAAGGCCGCGGCGGTGCGAATGGCGGCGACGATAGCCCAGCCGACCCAGCCCGCGGCCGCGACCAGCTGGAAGCGGCGGCTACCCCACGCGCCGATTAGCGCGGCGACGCCGAGACCGCAGGTCGCGGCGACCACCCAGAACACGACGCCGCCCCAACCCCACGGCGCGAGGATGAGCAGGAGCGCGGCGATCGCGGCGACGGCCCATTCGCGGGAAGTCGTGACGGTGCGCGCGATGGCGGCGGGGGGGGACACGGGCGGGGACTCAGACCAAGCCAGCCTGGTAGATATCGTGGATCCGGAGCAGGCCGAGGCAGCGCGCCGAGTCGGGCGCGGTCACCGGCAGCACCGAGATCTGGGAAGGACGGTCCTCCATGATGCGGGCGGCCTCGCCCAGCGGCATCGCCGCGTGCGCGCGGATCGGGTTGCGGGTCATGATGTCCGCCGCCTGGGCGGTGTTGAGTTCGACGCCCCGGCTCAGGGCGCGGCGGAGGTCGCCATCGGTGATCAGCCCAACCAGGGCGCCGTCGGGCGCGAGGATGCAGGCCGCGCCCAAGGGGAACTGCGTCATCGCGATGACGGTGTCGCGCAACGACGCCTCGGGGGCGACCCGCGCGCAACGCTCGAGCGGCTGCAACGCCTCGCCGACGGTGAGCAGCAAGTTGCGTCCCAGCTGGCCCGCCGGGTGGAAGCGGGCGAAATCGGCGGCCCCGAAACCGCGCTTCGTCATGAGCGCCGCGGCGAGGGCGTCGCCCAGCGCCAAGGTCAGCAACGCGCTCGTGGTCGGGACCAACCCCAGCGGGTCGGCCTCCGGACGGGCCCCGATATCCAGCACCACGTCAGCCTGGCCCGCCAGAGGCGACTGCAGGTTGCCGACGATGGCGATCAACGGTGACTTGAAGCCGCGCAGTACCGGCAGCAGACGCACGAGTTCCGCGGTGGAACCGGAGCGGGAGATCAGGATGACGGGGTCGCCGGGCTGCAGGATGCCGAGGTCGCCATGGACCGCGTCGGCGGCATGGAGGAAGATCGCCGGCGTGCCCGTGCTGCAGAGCGTGGCGGCGATCTTCTGTCCGATGAGGCCGGACTTGCCGACGCCACAGAGGACAACCTTACCCGGGTGGGTCGCGATGAGGTCGACGGCCTGGGTGAAGGCGCCGTCAAGGCGCGCGGCCAGTTCGCCGAGGGCGGCGGCTTCGGCCTGCAGGAGGGCGCGGGCGGAATGAAGGGGAGTGGTCATGGTGAACGAGAGTATCGAGTTTAGAGGAGGGGGAGGGATGAGACGGCGTAAGTTGATTGGTTAACCAGTTGGCCGGGGAGACAGAGGAGAGGCCCAGAGGCTCGGAGGCTTAGTTGATCAGCAGAGACGGCGCTCCAAGGGGGACCGGAGACCGCATGATCGGCGAGGAATCCATGATCGCAGGCAACCATCTGGTTACCGGCCTCCCCTTGGTTGTCCCTCTTTCTTGTCAACCGGCCAACGGATCAACGGGTCAACCTGTCGCACCATCACACCATCCCCCGGGCGACCGCGAGGTCTTCCGGGGTATCGATGGCGACGGGGTGGTAGTCGGTGACGACGGTCTGGAACGTCTTGCCGTGGGCGAGGAAGCGCAGCTGTTCGAGCGACTCCGTCGCCTCGAGTTCGGTCGGCGCCAGCTGGCCGTAGCCGGCCAAGGTCGCGCGGTCATAGCCGTAGACGCCGATGTGGACCCAGTAGGCGCGTCGCGACACCCACTCGGCCGGATCGACCCCGCGCAGGTGCGGGATCGGGCTGCGCGAGAAGTAGATGGCCTCGCCGTTCTCGGCGCGGACGACCTTGACGACGCTGGGCGCGAGCAGGCGCTCGGCGGTGGTGATCCGCGAGACCGCGGTGACCAGCGGGCAGCGGGTCTCCTTCCAGCGGGTGATGAGCCCGTCGAGCAGCTCGGGCTGGATGAACGGCTCATCGCCCTGCACGTTGAGGAAGAAGTCGCCCGGCAGGCGCTCGATCACGCTCGCCATGCGGGCGGTGCCCGACGGGCAGGCCGGGGCGGTCATCAGCACCTCGGCACCGAAACCGCGGGCGACGTCGGCCACTTCCTCGGAGTCGGTGAGCAGGACGACGCGGTCGGCTTGGCGGACCTGACGGGCGCGTTCCCAGACATGCTGGACGACGGGCTTACCGCCGAGGTCGAGCACGACCTTGCGCGGCAGGCGCGTCGAGGCGAGGCGGGCGGGGATGCAGAGGGTGACGGAGGACATTGGAATTCGAGGGATGGAGGGCAGGATGGAGGGCGCGAGGCCCGGAGGACTGGAGGTCCGGAGGATAAATGAGAGGCTTGGCGACCGGGCCCTGGCCCTAGCCCTGACCCTCACGTGCGAAGCACGAAATCACTTCCGCGCTTCCGCGGCGTTCGCCAGGTACCAGGCGTAGGCGTCGCGGATACCGTCGGCCATCGTGATGCGGTGCTTCCAGCCGAGGGCGCGGAGACGGGAGACATCCATCAGCTTGCGCGGGGTGCCGTCGGGCATCGCGGGATCGAATTCGACCCGCCCGGTGAAGCCGACCGCCTGGGCGACGAGCCCGGCCAGCTCGCGGATGGTGAGTTCCTCGCCCGAGCCGACGTTGATGTGGCCCGCCTGCGAGTAGCGCTCGAGGAGCATGACGCAGGCCTCGGCGAGGTCGTCGGCGTGCAGGAACTCGCGGAGCGGCGTGCCGGTGCCCCAGAGGCGGAGCGTGGTATCGCCGCGCAGCCTGGCCTCGTGCATCTTGCGGATCATCGCCGGCAGCACGTGGGAGTTCTCGAGCGAGAAGTTATCGCCCGTGCCGTAGAGGTTGCAGGGCATCGCGCTAATGAAGTCGCACCCGTATTGGGCGCGGGCGTAGTCGCAGAGCTTGATGCCGGCGATCTTGGCGACGGCGTAGGCCTCGTTGGTGACCTCGAGCGGGCCGGTGAGGAGCGCGTCCTCGCGGATCGGCTGCGGCGCGAGCTTCGGGTAGATGCAGCTCGAGCCGAGGAAGAGCAGCTTACGCACACCGGCGAGGCGGGCGCCCTCGATGACGTTGGCCGCCATCACGAGGTTGTCGTGGAGGAAGTCGTACGGGGCGGAAGCGTTGGCCTTGATCCCGCCGACGCGGGCGGCGGCCATCACGACGGTGGCCGGGCGCTCGGCGGCGAGGAACGCGCGGGTGGCGGCGCCATCGCGCAGGTCGAGCTCCGCGGAGGTCCGCGTGACGATGTCGGCGTGGCCCGCGGCGCGGAGCGCACGGACGATGGCCGAGCCCACCATCCCGCGGTGGCCCGCGACGTAGATCTTGGCGGCCCGATCCATCAGCGGTGCGCGTGGGCGACGGCCTTCAGGTCGTGGTCGACCATCTTCTGGACCAGCTGCTCGAAGGTGGTCTGCTGCGGGTTCCAGCCCAGCTCGCGGACGGCCTTGGCCGGGTTGCCGAGGAGCTGCTCGACCTCGGTCGGGCGGAAATAACGCGGGTCGACCGCGACGAGCGTCTTGCCCGTCTTCGGGTCGACCCCCTTCTCGTCGACGCCGGTCCCGCGCCAGGCGAGCTCGATGCCGGCGCGGCGGAAGGCGTGGGTGCAGAATTCCCGGACCGTGTACATCTTGCCCGTCGCGATGACGAAATCATCCGGCTGCCGGTGCTGCAGGATGAGCCACATGCACTGGACGAAGTCGGGGGCGTAGCCCCAGTCACGCTGCGCGGAGAGGTTGCCGAGGAAGAGGCAATCCTGGCGGCCGTGGACGATGTTGGCGACCGCCAGCGAGATTTTGCGCGTGACGAAGGTCTCGCCGCGGCGCTCGGACTCGTGGTTGAAGAGGATGCCGTTAGAGGCGAACATGCCGTAAGCCTCGCGGTAGTTGCGCGTGATCCAGTAGGCGTAGATCTTCGCCGCGGCGTAGGGGCTGCGCGGGTAGAACGGGGTGGTCTCCGACTGCGGGACCTCGACGACCTTGCCGTAGAGCTCGGAGGTGGATGCCTGGTAGACGCGGACCTTCTGCTCCAGCTTGAGGATGCGGACCGCCTCGAGCAGGCGGAGCGTCCCGAGTCCGTCGGTATCGGCGGTGTACTCGGGGATGTCGAAGGAGACCTTCACGTGGGACATCGCGCCGAGGTTGTAGATCTCGTCGGGCTGGATATCGCCGATGAGCCGGATCAGGCCGGTCGCGTCGCCCAGGTCGCCGTAGTGGAGGTGGATCTTCTTGACGTGGATGTCGCGGACGAGGTCCTCCATGTAGAGGTGCTCGATGCGCGAGGTGTTGAAGGACGAGGACCGGCGGATGACGCCGTGGACCTCGTAGCCTTTGGCGAGGAGGAACTCGGCGAGGTAGGAGCCGTCCTGGCCCGTGATGCCGGTGATGAGCGCGCGTTTCTTCATGTCAGGTAAGGGGTTCTCAGGCCTGGCCTTCCTTGGCCTGGGCGATGATGCGGGAACTGCTGTCGATCTTGGCGCCGAGCCCGTCGATGAGCAGGGCGCCGTGACGGCGGAGGACGGCGAGCTCGGGGATGTTGCCCGCATGGCGATCGCCCCCCTTGCAGAAGACCGCCTCGGCGCCGGCGGCCTTGGCTTCGGCCAGCAGACGCTCGAGGGTGGCGCAGACGGAGCCGTCGGCGTCAATGGCCAGCACCGCGCGGTCGACCACGCGGAGGGCGCGGGTCACCGCCAAGCGGGTATCCTGGTCGATGAAAGCCTTACCCTTCTTCAGGGCCGCCTGGGCGTCGTTGTTGACGATGACCCAGAGGGCGTCGCCTTGGGCCCGGGAAAGCTCCAGCATCTCGAGGTGCCCCCGATGTATCGGGTCGAAGTAGCCGGAAGTGATGGCGACGCGCATGGGACGGGAGGGGGAGATGCGATGTGTTAGCGGTTGGCGGTTAGCGGCTGGGAAGACGTCAACGATTTCTTGAGGAAGGGCCTGAGCGGGTCTGAAGTGGTTTGACTGATGTCCTAACCGCCAACCGCTAGCCGCCAACCGCTTATGCTTATTTTGATTATTCGGGCAGGCTACCGCCCGTGGCGGCGCTGGGGGCCGGCACGTACGGTGCGTTTTCGACTGTCTGCCGGTTGCCCGGCGAAAATTTCAGCCGCCCGGCGAAGGGGGCAGCATCAAGGGGAAGAGTTCTAAGGCGCGGGCGTTCCAGCGCTTGAGTCGGCTCAGCCGCTCGAGGACTTCCGTGGAGGCTCCGGTCGTCTGCGCCCCATCGAGGACCCGCTGCAGAACCGGGGTCGACTGCTCGAGGGCCGGCAGGACTTGCCGGCGGACTAGGTTGACCATGGAGGCGGCCAAGGAGGGGGTAGGCTCCCAGCGTTCGCGCCTTACGCCCTTGGCCTTGACGGCGAGGATCATCTCGTGGTCCCTAAGGAACTTAAGTCCTTGACTGACAGAGCCTTTGCTCATTCCTAACTTGGCCTGGATTTGATCGAAATCGAGGCCCGCATCGGCCGCGTAAAGCAACGCGTAGATCTGGGCGACGGAGCGCGGCACCCCAAGTATCCCCGCCATTTGGACAAAAAAGGCACCCAGCTCGAGCTCGTGCGGCGTCAGCCGGTGGGAGTCGCGCCGGCGGGAGCGAGCAACAGGGGTCTTTTTGACGGGGGGCTTCATCGCACGGCCTTGGGGGCTGGAGGCCAGACATGTTTCAATAAAAATTGAACTTAGGCAAGGGGCATCTTCTCCGTCAGGGTGAATACCCTGCAAACCCCATCCAGCCATGGCCTTGCAAGCCAACGGCCCCACCCTACCCTGCCCATCCCATGCGACGACTTTCCCTGGCTTTCTGCGGCAGCGGCTCCCGGGCCCGGACCTACGCCGCCATCGCCGCCGGTATGAGCGACCAATTCGCCCTCGTGGCCGCGGCCGACCCGGTCCCGGAGCGCGTCGCGGCGATCCGCTCCCACGCGCCGGCCGGGGCCGACTTTCGGTCCTTCGCCTCGGCCGAGGCGATGTTCGCCGCCGGCAAACCTGCCGACGTGGTGGTCGTGGGGACCCAGGATGCCCAGCACCGCGACCACGCGATCCGGGCGATGGAGCTCGGGTGCGACCTGCTGCTGGAGAAGCCGATCGCCCACCGGCTCGAGGATACCCTGGCCGTGCGCGACGCCGCCCGCCGCCTGGGCCGCCGGGTGGTCGTCTGCCATGTGCTGCGCTACACACCCTTCTACGCCCGGGTCCATGCGTTGCTGCGTGCCGGCGCCATCGGCGACATCGTCTCCGCGAACTTCATCGAAGGGGTGCAACCCTGGCATCAGGCGCACTCGTTCGTGCGCGGTCATTGGTCGGTCGAGGCTAGCTCCTCCCCGATGATCCTGGCCAAGAGCTGCCACGACATGGACTTACTGGCCTGGCTCATCGACCGCCCCTGCGAGGCCCTCTCCTCCCACGGGGGCCTGTCGCACTTCACCGCGGCGCGCGCGCCCGCCGGTGCCCCGGCGCGCTGTACCGACGGCTGCCCGGCGGCGGCGACCTGTCTTTACGACGCCCACCGCTACGCCCGGCCGGAAGGCCGGCGCTGGCTGGCGATGGTCCATGACCGCGCCAAGGAAGCCAGCGACGCGGAGGTCTTCGACTGGCTACGGACGAGCCCTTGGGGGCGTTGTGTCTACCGCTGCGATAACGACGTGGTGGACCATCAGGTGATCGCGGCCCGGTTCACTGGTCAGGTCACGGCGACCTTCACGATGACGGCGTTCGACGAGGGCCGCCACCTGGAGATCTTCGGAACGGAGGGCGTGCTGCGCGGCGGGGCTTTCGTGAAGAAGCAGCTCGGTTGCGACCTCACGGTGACCCGTCATGGCTGGGAACAGCCCACGGAAAAGATCGTGGTCGAGACGCCCGCGGCGGGCTACGCCGGCCACGGCGGGGGGGATTTCGGGCTCATGAGCACCTTGCACGCGGACCTGACCTGCCCGGATCCGGCCGCGATGCGCACCTCGCTGGAAGTATCCCTGCAGAGCCATCTCATGGCCTTCGCCGCCGAAGAGTCCCGACGCTCCGGCCGGACCGTGACCTTGGCGGTCTGACGGTCGGTGGAAAGTTGTCCACCGTGGCGCCCCCTTGGGGATTCGAACCCCAGTTACTTCGATGAAAACGAGGTGTCCTGGACCGGGCTAGACGAAGGGGGCGGACGGTGGAAAAGCCGAAATTAGGAACGAAGGTGCGTTGGTCAAGGCTTTTGGGCGAACAACAAAAAGGGCGGCAATCCCTCGGAATGCCGCCCCTGGGGGGACCTCGGCTTGGCTTTTAAGCGTCAGAACCGCTTACGGTAACTGATATTGAAGCCCGTGCCGGTGCCTTGGTTCTTCTCGTAGGTCAGGCCCAGGCTGTAGGTCGTGTTCTCGTTCGGCCCGAAGTTGATCGAGGGCGCGAAGTAGTAACCGGAACCACCCGTGACACGCAGGGGCGAGGTGTAACTCTGCCCGTTCAACCCGTTGGTATCGGCGTTGGTGGCGGTGAAGTCGCTCGTCTCACCCGAACCTTGGTTGAGATAACCCAGGTCGGCCGAGAAGCGGTAGCGCCAGGTGCCGTCCTCGGACTCCCACTGCTTGTGGAAACCGACGCCCGCCCGGAGCGAGGTCTGGGCGATGGTCTTCGCCGTGACCTTCAGGGCATCGACCTGGCCGGTTTCCTCGAGGTTGGAGAGGCTGGTCGAGGAGACCTGGACGCCGAGGAACGGCGTGGCGTAGGCGCCGACGGCCTTCATGGGCAGGACCGTGCCGATCCGGGCCCAGCCACCGATGGTCGTCGCCGTCGGGGAAGCGACGTTGGTCGTGCCCGGCGCCATGACGGAATCGCGGCGGGTCTCGCCGGACAGGCGGCCCACGGAGAAGCCGGCGTCGAACGACAGGAGGTCGTTGTAGAACGTGGTCCCGGCGAAGACGTCCGCGCGGATGTCGTTGCCCTCGAACTTGGCGCTGGTGTCGCCGGTGGTGGTCACGCGGTTGGCGCCGAGGGTGAAGCCGTAATTGGCGCCCTCGTCCGTCTGCCGGATCAGGCCCGCATGGACGCCCATCAGGTTACCCTTCGTCTTGGTCTCGCCGGAGGCGCCGAGGCTGAGCTGGCGGATGTCGCTGCCCACGAACCATTCGGAATTGACGATGGACAAGCCGGCGCGGTCGAAGCGGCGCGTCTCCAAGCGCTTGGCCAGGAGGGCCTCCGAGGAACGGAACCCTTCGATCGACATGGCGGCGGCGGAAGCCGCGCCGAACGGCGTCAGGTTGTTGATCGCGATCTGCAACTGCGCGTCGCTCATGAGCGCCAGTTTGGAGCCGAGGAGGTTGAAGGTGGTGGCGTTCGGCGTGGCCTGCCAGACGTCGTCAGAGGTGCCGAGGTTGCCGTCGACGCCGTTGTCGACGCGCACGATGTCGACCCGCGCGAGGCTCTTGACCGCGGTACGCAGGGCGGCGGGCCCCCTGAAAGCGTCGTAATCAGCTGCGGTGCGGACCGAGTAGACGGCGACCTCGTTGGGGAGCACCGGGACGCCGACAACGACGGGCGCCGTCGGAATCGACAACAGGTAGGGCTTCGGGGCCGCCCCGATCATGGTGATCGAACCAGCCGGGATGACCGACGTGTAGTAGGACGACGCGAGGGCGCTCGGCGTGATCGCCACCGTCCCGGCAGGGACGGCGGTGAGGGCGCTGCTCAGCGTGACACCAGCCACGCGGGTGATCGTGCCAGCAGGAGTCGCCGTGGTGGGCTTATCCAACGTCAGGGTGTTGCCGACGATGGCCGTGATAGCGGAGTTCGCGGCGATACCCGCACCCGTCACGACCTGACCGACCGCGAGACCAGTGGCATCATCGAGGATGACGGAATTGTCGAAGCCTCCGGTGGCCGTTCGCGCCAAGGAGCTGACGACACCGGTAACCGAGGTGCCGGCGGCCAGGCCCGTGCCGGCGAGTCTGTCGCCGACGCGGAGGCCGCCTAGGTTCGCGGTGGCGAGGAAAGTCTGTCCGGAGACGCCACCAGCGGCGGCGACGTTGGCCGGCGTGAGTCCCTTGAAGAGCACATAGCGCTGGCCGAACGGGAGGGCGGCGACGCCGTCCTTCGACAGCACGATCTTGCCGGTGCCGCCGTTGTTCAGGTCCGCGACTCCGTAGAACTCGATACGGTCGTTGAAGGTGCCGTTGGTCTCCGTGGCGGAAAGCTCCAACTGGTAGGTGCCGGTATTGGTGACGTCGCCCGTGACCGTGATGACGCCTGGCGAGTAGCCCGGGGCGACAATACCGTTGTTGGTGAAATCCGCCGGCGCCGCCAGCGTGCCCAGGACGGCCGAACCACGGAGCGTGGAAGTGCTGCCCACCGAGATATCCCCGGAGATGGCCACATTGGGGGCGACCGCCGTACCGAGCGCCACCTTGGCTTCGCCGGTGAGCGCCAGGCCGCCGGCAAAACTGCCGCCGATGGTCAGGACGCCGGAACCAAGTTCACCATCGACCCGAATCAGGCCGGTGCCGCTGGAGGCGGTGAAGGCGCCGGTGGCGAGCGTCGCCGCGCCGCTGCCCTGTTTGATATCAAGGAAGCCGCCCTTGAGGGTGATCGGGCGGCCGCCGAGGATGCTGCCGTTCGCGGATTCGACAATGAGGTGGCCGGCCTCGATCTCATAGGACGAGAAGACCGCCGCCGTCACGCTGGCGGTCCGGCCATCGAGGTAACCCGCGCCGGTCTTGATGAAGCGACCGGCGGCCGTGACGCCGGCGACCGTGCCAAAGAATTCCTCGGGCGCGTTGTAGGAGCCACCGACCGCACGCACCGCGACGGAGCCCTGGTTGGCCAGGACCGCGGAGCTTTGGGCGAGGGTGAGGGTCTTGGAGCCGAAAGCGGGCCGGACCTCGATATGTCCGGCTTCGGTGGACGTGCCGACAGCGAGGGTGTTGGTGGTCGCGTGGGAGAGGGGGTCCAGGAAGTCGGTCGCGAAAGTAGGCGCCAAGAACGAGGCGCGCGCCGGACCGACCAGCGTCAGGTCGGTGTTGATATAGCCGGAAGCGACGACGCCGAGCATCGTGGTCGGCAGGTTCTGGCGCAGCGTGACGGCCTGGGACGCCGCGGCGCTTCCGGGTGCCGGGGAGAAGGCCAGGGTGGAACCGGCGGAACCCTCGACGCCGACGACCTCGCTCTGGCCGTTAGTCCAGAGCGCGACATTGCCCTGCAAGCCGATCGAGCCCAGTTGCGGCACGGAAGTCAGCGCCACGGTGGCGCCGGTGCCGGCGTTGGCGAGGATGAGCGAGCTGCCGGCGGCGGCGGTCACCTGGGAGCCCAGGGCGCGCTCGGTGCCGTCGCCCAAGGCGATTTCCAACGTGGTGTTGGCGGCCAGGTTGGCGGTGAAGATCCCGGTGGTGAGGCTGTTGGGGACCGCGTTGATCAAGGTGATCGACGTGCCGATTCCGTTGGCCCGGCCGTCGCTGACGCGGAGCTTGCCGCCTTGGACGACGTAGTTTTCGGCGGTGTTGCCGGGGTTGGTCAGCCGGACTTCCCCGGCCCCGGTCTTGAGGATGGTGCCGCCGGCCGTGCCGGTGCCGACGCCGGTGCTGTTGACCTGGCCGGCGTACGTCCATGCCAGCGTCGGGTTGTCGTTGTTGAAGCCGATGGTGGCCCCATCGTCGACGGAGAGGTTGGCCGTGCCGAAGCCGGCCTCGCTGCCGATGAGGGTGCCGGCATGCACGTTGATGGCACCGATGAGGTTGGCCGTCCCGAGGCGCGCGAGGTTGAAGGTGCCGGCTCCCAGCTTCTCGATGATAGCGCCGCCCACGATGCTTCCGCGGTAGACCGCGATGGTGGCGGCGGAGACATTGATGGTCAGGACGGAGCCCGTGCCGTTGATGGTCGAACTGGCGTCGCCCGCCACGTTGGCGAGGTCCTGGCGGAAGCCGGAGACATCCAAGGTCGTGTTGATGCCGAGGTTCACGGCCGAGGCCGTGGTGAAGGTCGCCGCGGTGTTCAGCTTGAGCGTGCCACCCGTGAGGTTAACCGCGCCCGTGAGGGAGAGCGGGACGTCGAGCTGCAGGAGACCTCCGCCGGTCTTCTCGAAGTTGCCTGCGCCCTTGATGTCGCCCTGATAGAAGGCGTAGTCACCGCTGCGCGCCACGGTGGTCGCGGCGCTGAGCGTGAGGGTGTTCGCGTCGACGATGGCGGCGATGGTGCCGAGCAGCACCGGGGAGCCGGCCACGGTGTTGTCGTAGACGCGCATCCCGGCCCGGAGGCCCGCCGTGGTCGCGGACACCGAGGTGCCGGCGGCCGCCTGGGTGGCGGCGCGGCTGACCTGGGTGCCGTAAGTTTCGGCGCCGACGATGCCCTGGGTGGCGACGGCGGTCGTGGGTAGGTCCAAGGTCAGCGAATCCGTCCCGACCGCGACGACCACGGAGCCGGCGGCGATGCCGGCGCCAGAGACGCGCTGGCCGACGTAGAAGCCGGCGGCGGAGGCGACAGGGACGACGGTGCCGGCCAGCAGCTGGGTGCCGGTAGTGGCCGCGACCTTGTCGGCGAAGGTGGTGCCGGCGGCGACGTCGATCGTGCCGAAGAGGGTGCCATCCTTGGGCAAGGCGTTGACGACGACCTTGCCGGCCAGCACGGACATCGTGCCGGTGGCGGTGAAGCTACCGCCGATGGTGAGGGTGCCGGCGCCGGTCTTGGAGGTGTTGCCCGGGCCGCTGATCGAACCGGTCCATGCCAGGTCGTTCGGCGTGTTGAGCTGGAAGTTCGTGCCGGCGCGGACGTTGACGATACCGCCAGTGATGGAGGAGAGATTGCCGGGGTTGAACTGGACGGAGCCCTCGACGATGTCGATGCGGCCGGTGGACCAGCCGGTGGTCGTGTTGATCACGAGGGTGCCCGCGCCGAGCTTCTCGAAACCGCCGACACCGGCGATGGGTCGGTTGAACTCCAAGATGCCGGTATCGACGTTGATGGCCAAGGAGCCCAGCGCGCCGATGTTGATGCTCGAGGTGTTGGGCAGCGAGCCGCCGTTGATCTGGAGGACGCCGCCTTGGATGTTGGTGGCCCCGGAGTAATTGTTGACGCCCGCGAGGATCAGCCGCTCCGGCCCGATCTTGGTGAGGCCGCCGGTGCCCGTGATGTCGCCACGGAAGGACAGGACCTGCTGGTCGGCGACGGTGAGGACGCGGACGCTGCCAGTGGCCGCGGCGGTCAAGGCTTGGCTAAGGGTGACGCCAGCCAGGCCGGTCACCACGCCGGACGAAGCCGCCTGCAGCGCGTTGCTCAGGGTGATGCTGGCGTTGGGCGCGATCGCGGTGATGACCGTGTTGGCGGGGATGCCGACGCCGGTGACGATCTGACCGACTGTCAGCCCGGCGGTGTTGGTGGTGGGCAGGGTGGTTTCGCCGGCGAGGATGGTTCCCGTGAGGGTGGCCGAGCCCGCGGCGAGGATGCTGGTGATCGCAGCGCCGGCCGGAATACCGGTGCCGAGGATGGTGCGGCCTTGGATGAGCCCAGTGACATCGGCCAGGGCGAGGGTGGTGCCACCTTGGGCACCGGCCACGACGGTCCGGACGACCTGCTCACCGAGCGTAGAGGCCAGGTAGCCCACGGTGTTCTCGCGCGACATCCCGGTAACGGGGAGGTTGGTGAGGTCGCCGGCCGACTGGAAGCTCAGCGGGGTGTCGAGCGTGAGGACGTTGCCGTTGATGCCGGTGATCACGGAGCCCGGCGTGATGCCGGAGCGGATCGCCAGCTCGCCAGTCGCGGGAGCGAGCAGGTTGGTGTCGAGGGTGACGGTGTTGGTGGCGGTATCCAGGCCGATAATCCTCGCGCCGGTCGGGATGCCGGTCAGGACCGTCAAGGTGCCGCTGGTGGCGGCGGTGGTGCTCGCGCTGAGCAGCACGTCGTTCCCCGCGAACCCGGTGATCGTGGTACCCGCCGGGATACCGACGCCGGTCACCATCTGGCCGGCGGCCAGACCGGTGGTATCGGCGACGGTGACGAAACCCGCGTTGATGGCGCCGGGGACGAGGGACTTGCGGAGGGCTTCGGAATAAACGGTCTGCCCGACGGCGAGCTTGGACGCGTCGGCGACGACGAGGGTGGGCTGGGAAGCGGTCAGGCGGCCCGCGGCCTGCGCGGTGAGCACGTTGCTCAGGGTCAGCGTGTTCGTCGCGAGGTCGATGCCGACAATCGTGGTGCCCGCCGGGATGCCCGTCGCGACGGTGAGCAGGCCGGAAGAAGCGGCGGTCAGGGGGGCGCTAAGGTTCACCCTATTGCCGACGACGCTCTGAATCGTGGTGCCGGCCGGGATGCCAAGGCCCGTCACGGTCTGGCCCGCCGCGAGGTTGGCGGTGTTGCCGACCGTGACGAAGGAAATGACCGCCCCCGCGGCGGAGGAGTTGTTGATCGGCTTGACGATGGGAATCGTCCCGATCGCCTGGCCCGGCGAGAGGTTGGTCACGTCAGCCAAGGTGATCGTGGGGGTGAGGGCCGCGCCGGCGCCAATCTGGCGGATGAAGAAGTCACCCGACCCGACGGACGCCGTCGGGTCGATGCCGTTGACCGGGGAGCCGGCGCTGAGACCGGCGACGCTGGCGAGGCTGACCGTGTTGGCGCCCGCGGCGCCCCACGGCAGGGTGATGGTGGCGTTGACCGAGGGGGTCGTCTGCAGGTAGAATGCGGGATTGGCGTCCGGCGAGGTCCCGGGGAAGTTGGTGAGTGCGGCGTTGAGCTCGGCGATCTGGCCGGTCGTCTTGCCGACGATCAAGGTGCCGCCGTTGAGGTTGATGGTCGACCCGGCCTGGCCGAAGAGCGACCCGACGGTCTGGTTGCCCGTGGCATTGAGGGACGCACCGGCGAGGAGCACGAGGCCGGCGGTGTTCTGGATGCTGTTCGTGCCGGTGAGGGCGAGGGCGCCCTGCTTGACGACGGTCGCGCCGTAGTAGGCGTTCAGGCCGGAGAGGGTCAGGGTATTGGCACCCTGCTTGACGAGGTTGCCCGCGCCCGTGATCTTGCCTTGGTAGGTCGTGGCGGCGTTCTGATTCAGGGTGACGCTGCCGCGGCCGAGCTCGATGCGGGTGTTGGCGTCGCCGACGAGGTTGTTGACGCGCTGCGTGGTGTCGTTGAAGCGGATGGTCGTCTCGTAGCCCAGGCCGCCGTTCACGTCATTGTCGCCGATGCCCGAGGAGAGCACGATGGAGGAGGCGTTCACGAACGTGTTGTCCTGGCCGAAGGAGAAGGCCAGCGTGATGCCGTTGCGGACGACGAGGGCGCCGTAGAAGAGGTCCTGGCGGTTGTAGACGTCGATCACGCCGAGCTGGCCGTTGCCGATCGTGGCGTTACCGGAGCGGGTGTTGACGATGTTGTCCGTCGGGGCCACGGTCAGGACGGAGCCGGCGGCGCCGTTGATCTGCGCCCGGAGCGTACCGGCGTTGTTCTGGACGATGGAGAGGGTGCCGGCGGCGCCCAGCACGACGCGGCCGTAGCCGAGGCTCTGCACGTTCGCGATGATCTTGCCGCCGTTGACGTCGATCTGGCCGATGGTCGAGCTGGTGCCCATCAGCGCGAGCGCGCCGACGCCCTGCTTGTCGAACACGCCTTGGCCGCCGTTGATGCTGCCGGTGAAGTAACCGTCGAGGTTCGCGTCCTGGATGACGACAAGGCGCTGGTTCGGCGAGACGTCGATGCGGGAACCGGTGCCGGGACCGGCGTCCCAGAGGTTGACCGGGTTGACCGCGGCTTCCGCGAAGAGGGCCTGCAGGTTGCGGATCGTCTGGTTACTGCGGACCTCCAGCACGGGAGCGCCGCCGGCGGGGAGGTAGCCCGGACGCCATTCGGTGCCGCCGGCATCGTCGGTGGCGGAGTTGAATTCCGTCAGCGTGGTCTGCCCAGTCGGCGAACCGCCGATGAGGTTGACGGAGGCGGCCTGGCGGAGGGCGAGGCCGTTGGGGTCGTTGAGCACGAGGTCGCCGCCGGCGATGAAGACGTCGCCGGTGAGACGGCTGCTGTTCAGGATAGTCAGCTGACCGGTGCCGGTCTTGAAGAGGCGACCGGCGCCGTCGATGCGACCGATGGAACCGACCATGCCAGCATCGAAATGGGCGTTGAGGGCGTAGTCGGCGTCCTTGCCGACCTCAAGGACGGTGTTGACGTCGGACCCCTCGTTGCCGCTCACGAAGTCGACCAAGGTGCCAGCGTAAAGGTTATGGACGAAATTCAGGCGGAAAACCAGCGGCGAGGAGGGATTGCCCAGCTGGCCGTCGCCGAGCTGCGGGCCTTGGCGGACGACGTTGTAAGGGGTGTTCTGGAAGCTGAGCGTGGAGTTACCCTGCACCAGGACGGCCTTGGCGCCGACCATCCGCGACGTGAAACCCGCCGGGGCATTGCCGCCGTAGTTCGCCCACTGGTTGAGGTAGCCGCTGACGACCAGCGAACCTTGGTTGACGATGGCGATGCCCGAGAAGGCGCCCTGGGCGCGCAGGTCGTTGGGCAGGTTGGAGTTGTTCGTGAAGGTGTTGTTGCCGAAGTAGTTGATATCCTTGAAGGCATCGTACTGGAGGGTGCCGCCGCCGGTCTTGATGAACAGGGGGACCACGTCGGCGATCGCCAAGTCGGTCACCGGGAAGGCGGTGATCGAGGTGAAGTCGTCGCTGAGTAGCTTGATCTGGGTGGTCGCGGCCACCTGCTGGTTGACGATGAGCTGAGTGCGGACGCCGCCGCCGGGCTGGCTGAGGTTCAGCGAGGTGATCGTGCGGGTCAGCTCCTGGATCTGCGTCGGGCTCGGCAAGGAGCCCGGCGCGCTGAGGTTGGTCAGGTTGACGATGCCCGTGAGGGGCGCGCCGACGAGCACCTGCGCCGGGTTGTTCTGCGGCACGGCGTAGTTGACGGTGACGTCGGCCCGGGCGAGGGGGGCGGCCGCGAGGGCGGCAGCCAGGACGAGGAAGCGGCGGGAGAGTTTCATTGCGGAAAGGAAGTGAGCGGGACGATCAGAAGCGACGGCGGTAGCCGGCCTCGAAGCCGGTGGTCTGGGTGGAGCCGGCCTTCTCGAGCGAGATCGTCAGGTAATAGGCCGTGTCAGGGTTCGGGCCGAACGTGAACGACGGCACGACGCGGACGCCGGAGCCGGCGGCGACATTGGTCTTGGTGTTGAAGGCACCGACCCCGCCGAAATTGGCCTCGATGTCGGCCGTCTTCCCCCCGCCCACTTCAGCGAAAGCCTCGAGGTCGAAGGCGAACTTGATCATCTGGCCCTCGTGGACGGACAGCCAGGCGATCCCCGTGCCGGTGGAGGCGCGGGCCGACGTGTAGTCGTAGGAACTAACGCTCAGGGAAGACGGGTCATTGGACCGGCTGCCATTGGTTTCGATGAACGACTTGCCGCTGACGCGGACGAGGTCGAGGCCGACGAACGGGGTGAAGTTGACGCCACCCTTGGTCGCCAAACCCGCGCCGAGGCGGGCGAAGGCGCCGTAAGACATCGCCGAGGGCGAGCCGCGCTGCGTGCCGAGGAATGTGACGCGCTCGGAGGTGTTCGTGCTGTTGCCGAAGGAGACGCCGGCGTCGAGGTAGACGGTGTCGCGACGCTCGCCTAACATGCCGGAGAAGAAGGCGGTGGCGCGGAAAGCGTTGCCGGAGACGGACCCAGCGCCTTCGGCGAGGGTGCTGGTGGTGCGGGAGGCGCCGAGAGTTACGCCGGCCACGGACCACGGGTTGAGGTCCTTCATGTAGCCGCCGAGGAGGCCGGTGAGGGTGGAGTTGAACGGCGGCGCGCCCGCGCCGGACCCGCCCTGGAAGCGCGTCGAGGTGGCCTCGACGAAGAACTCGTTGTAGTAGACGCTGTAACCCGCGCGGTCGTAGCGGCGCTGGTCGAGGCGACGCTGGAGGGCGTCGGTCTCGGCGCGCTGCTCGAGGGCGACGGTCGCCGGGATGGCCG
>JBEELT010000023.1:0-19781 GCA_041167995.1 Verrucomicrobiota bacterium
CACCGCCGCCGAAGCCGACGCCCTCTGGGCCAAGCGCCTCCGCCTCGACATGCTGGGCGAAGTGCTCGGCGAGGACCGCACGAACGCCACCGCCCGCAAGGCCAACGGCAAGGAAGCCGAGCTCGTGGTGACGCCGGAGAAGCTCAAGGCGGCCGCCGGCCGCCTCAAGAAGCGCTACGACAAGGTGCGCACCTACCTCAACTACGACGTCGCCGAGGTGCAGGAGCTCTTCATCAACGCCTACTCGACGCAGTACGACCCGCACTCGATCTTCTTCTCGCAGCAGTCGCTGGAGGAATTCGAGATCGCCATGCGCAACTCGCTCGTGGGCATCGGCGCCACCCTGGCGGACGAGGATGGCTACTGCACGATCAAGGACCTCCTGCCCGGCGGCCCGCTCGACCTTTCCGGCCAGGTGAAGCCCGGCGACAAGATCATCGCGGTCGGCCAGGACACCGAAGGGGAGATGGAGGACATCGTCGGCATGCGCCTCAACAAGGCCATCGGCAAGATCCGCGGCAAGCAGGGCACCTCGGTGCGCCTCCTCGTCGACCCCGCCGCGGGCGGCGGCCGCAAGACCGTCGTCCTCAAGCGCGACCAGATCAAGCTCGTCGGCCAGATGGCCTCGGCCCGCGCCTTCGAGCTCGGCGCCGGCCAGGGCGTCGTCGGCGTGATCGACCTCCCCGCCTTCTACGGCAAGAACCCCGACGGCTCCGGCTCCAGTCCCACCAAGGACGTCGAGCAACTGCTCGAGAAGCTCAAGGCGATGGGTGCGAAGGCCATCATCATGGACCTGCGCAAGAACGGCGGCGGCCTCCTCACCGAGGCGGTCGACCTCTCCGGCCTCTTCATCCCCAAGGGCTCCGTGCTGCAGGTGCGCGACAGCGGCGGCCGCATCCAGGACTACCGCGACGAGGACGCCAAGGTCGTCTGGGACGGGCCGCTCATCGTACTGACCTCCAAGCTCTCCGCCTCGGCCTCCGAGATCTTCGCCGGCGCGATGCATGACCACCGCCGCGCGCTCGTCGTCGGCGACGTCACCACGCACGGCAAAGGCTCGGTCCAGAACATCCTCGAGCTGAGCCGCTTCGACCGGAACCTGAAGTCCGCCGTCAAGGTGACCATCCAGAAGTGGTACGCGCCGAGCGGCTCCTCCATCCAGCTCAAGGGCGTCGGCGCCGACATCGTCGTGCCGTCAGTGTTCTCCGTGCTGCCAGTGGCCGAGTCCGACCTCAACCGCCCGCTGGCCTGGGATTCGGTGGCCCCTTCCCTCACCCAGCCCGACGAGGGCGACTGGCTCAAGGCCAAGCTCTCGGACAAGCTGATCGCCGACCTCGCCGCGGCCTCCGCGCGCCGGCAGGCCGAGATGCCGGAGTTCGTCACGCTGGGCCGCTCGATCGACTGGACCAAGAGCCGCCAAGCACGCCAGGAGATCTCGCTCTCGCTCACCACGCGCCTCCAGGAACGCAAGGACGACATCGTCTTCCGGGACCAAGTGCGCAAGGACCTCGCCGCCTACGCTCAGAAGGAAGGCAAGGCCGCCGATGTGAAGCTCGACGCCGCGCTGGAGCAGGAGAAGAAGGAAGGCCCGGATTACGCGAGCAAGTCCAAGAAGATCAGCCGCATCCGCGACCCGCTCGAGGACGACGATTGGCCGGAGTACGACATCCAGCTCCGCGAAGCCGTCCGCATCGCCGGGGATTGGGTCAAGGCGCTGCCCGCCACGGCCGTCGCGACCAAGCCCGCCGAGACCGAGAACAAGTCGCGCTGAGCAGCCGACCAGCCCGCCCGCCGACCCGCCTGCCGGCGGGTTTTTTGTTGGGCGGGGGCGGAGGCTTTGGCTTGGCGAGCGAACCGTGTCAGGCACCTTGGGACCCATGGAATTTCCGATCGCCCTCGCCGTCCTCGCCCTCCTGGTCCTGCTCACCGGGCTCATCCTCGCGCTGGGCGCCCGCCGCGGGCTGGCGCGGGGCCAGACCCGCCGGCATGGCGAGCTGGAGGGTCGACCAGTGGCGTTGCACACGCTGGGCAACGGGCTCGGCCTCACGGCGCAGGTCAGCGAGTTGTCCAAGCCAGCAAGAGGAAAGGATAACCTCCCCGTTGCGGGTCAGTTCTTCGGCCGGCGATTCAGCGTGTAATACGCGTCCGCATGGTCGAGCATCTCGCCGGTCGCCGCGCGCAGACCGTCCGCATGGAGCTCGTGGATGTGGAGTTCCCGTAGGCCGTCGACCTTGAGGCGTACGCTGAGTCCGTCCGAGGCGACCAGCGCGGAGACGATGCCGTTCGTGGCGGACTGGATCTCGTCGCTGCCGTACGCGCCGGAATAAAAGAGCGTGTAGTTGGTCATGCGGTACGAGGCGACGTCCCCGGCGCGCGCGACGTCGACGGGCTTGGTGAAGGTTAGCTCGAAGCCGTCCGGCCTGGCCCGCATCTCCTTGATGGCGAAGGGCACGATGCCGTTGTAACGGAGGCGCTGCAGTCCGTAGGCCTTCGTCCCCAGCGACGACCAGCCACGGCTGCTCATGCCGACCATGAGCGAGCCGTCCGGCGCGAAGCTGAGGCGCACGATGCCGGAGGCGAAGCCGCCGACGAACGGGAAGCAGGCGCCCTGGTACTCGCCCTCGACCTTCTCCATGAAGACGCGGCTGATCTTGGCGTCGGTGAACTCGGCGACGAACATCTGGCCGTCGAACGGGCCGAACCTGCCGCCGGCCGCGCAGGTGGCGAGGTCGGTGCCGCTGCGCCCCATCTTGTTGTAAGGCATCCAGACCGCCGGGGGACGCATCTCCGGCAAGGCCTTCAAGGCTTCCGGATATGGACGGTTCGCGGGGATCTTGGCGGACAGCTTGAGCGGCGATTCCGGCCGCGTCTCGGACGCGATGCCTTCGGGGTTCAGGAAGAACGCGCCCTTGCGGAGGTGATAGATCGGGGTGGTCGGGATCCACGTGCCCTGCTGGTCGACGCAGAACATGTCACCGGCGAGGTTACGGCCAAGGCCGCACGGCGAACGCAGGCCGGCCACCATGGGGACGAACTTGCCGTCCGGTCCAAGAATGCCGCCCCAACCGCGCCACGGCGCCTTGTTGTCGGAGTGGTCGCCCATGTCCAGGTTGAGGGTGATCCAAAGCTGGCCCAAGCCGTCGCGCTTTGGTCCGTAGGCGTAGCCGTGATAGGCGCCGGAGACGTTCCAACCCGCGCCCGCGGTGAGGTATTCGTCGGCGACGCCGTCGCCGTTGGTGTCGCGCAGACGCGTGGTCTCGGTGCGCTGAGTGACGAGCAGGTCCTTGCCGTCGCGCAGGAGGCCGAGCGGCTCATGCAGGCCTGAGGCGAAGAGCTGATAGCTGACCTTGTCGGGCTTGGGCGCGAGGACGCCGTCGAGCAGCCAGACCTCGCCTTTGCGGATGGTGAGCGCGAGCTTGCCGTCGGCGGTCCAATCCATGCCGCTGACTTCGAGGGCGAGCCCGTCGCCGGGCTTCCAATCCTTGGCGCGCGTGTCGGCGGCGGTGCTCGCGGTCAGGATATCGGCGATTTCATAGGACACCGCGGAAAGCGGGGCGGCGGCGAGGAGGGCGGCGATCGCGGCTTTCATTTCCAGAGATAAATGAAGACACGGCGGCCTTCGGAAGGGGCTCCTTCGTTTGGCGCCAGGTCCGCGGGATGCGTGATCGTCGGCTGGAAATCCGGCGTGGGCGCCCAGGTGACGGTGCGGCGCAGTCCGTTCTCGATGCCTTCGAAAGTCTCTTCGACCTTCACGCCGCCCTGTTCGGTCAGGAACGTGGGGTTGCCCTTGGCGTCGAGTCGGTAGCCGAGGAATCGTCCCGCGGGCTTGGGCCAGGCGACGACCTGTTCGCCGATCGGCTTCTCGAACGTCGGGAAGCGCGAGAACCAGGTCAGGTAAGCGTCGAAGAATCGTCCCTTCCACGCGAGGCCAGGGCCGCCCTTGTCGCCGTCGTAGGCGAGGTGCACGCCGGTCGGGAAGCCGACGAGGATCGCGCGGACGCCGATGCCGTCGAGGAACGCCCGCTGCACGATGGGTCGGTCCTTCGGCACGATCTCGAACTCGCCGTTGCGGTTCTGCGGGAAGCCTTCCGGTTCGCCGTTCGCGCTCTCGGCGAACTTGTAGAGCGCGGCGATCTGCTTATCGGTGTCGCCGCCGAGGATGGTCGGATTGAACGATTTACCGCCGGGCCAGAACGACGGCATCAGCGTACCCGGACGATATCCCGCCGGATCGATGAGATACTCGCGCAGCCAGCCCTCTTGCAGGCGCGCGGCGATGTTGCTGATGTCGGGCCCTTGGATGCCCAGTGAGGGTCGATCACCCCAACGGTGGCAGGTGATGCACCCTGCTCCGCCCTGGGTGCCCAGCAGCTTGCGTCCGGCGGTGTCGTCGCCGCCTGCGAACTTCAGGGGTGGGCGCGCGTCGGCGACGCCGAGCAGTTTGCCGAGCTCCGCGGTGGCGACGCCATAATGCGGCATCTTGGTCTTCAGGTAAGGACGGATCCGGGTCTCGTCCGCTTCATAATGGCGCGTGAACAATTCGGCGCCCTTGGCTTCGACGCGCGGGGCGAGCACCTTGGCCAGCCATTCGGGGCGGAGCTTACCGCCGATGCCCGTCAGGGGCGGCGGATAGCGACCGGCATCGCCGAGGTTATGGTCGCCCTGGAAATAAGGCTTACGCGCGGCATCAGGGCCGCCCTTCCCGTCGCGTTCATGACAGGCGACGCAATTGAGCGCCTCCAAGGTCAGGTCGGCGGCGAGCTTCGGGGAGGCGGCTTCATCCTTCTTGGCGAGGAAGAGCTTCAGCGAGGCGCGCTGGGCTCCGGAAAGCGCATAGCGCGGGCCTTTGACGTGATCGGCATCGAGACAGCCGCCTTCGTTCTTCTTCAAGGCCACGGGCTTGGCCGCGGCGTCCTTGGGTAGTTCGTGGCAGGCAGCGCACTGGGCGGCGATGACGGCCTTGCGTCCGGCGATCGCGAGATCCTTGTCGGCGACGACGGAGACGACCGGCTGGTCGATCCGTCCGTCGCTGCCCTGGAACTCGAGCAGGTAACCGGCGATGTCGATGGCGTCCTGCTTGTCCATGGCTGTCTTGGGCATGCGTCCGTCGGTCCGCGCCTTGAGAGGGTCGAAGATGAGGGCGCCCAGGCTATCGAGGCTGTACTTGGCCTTGAGGTCGCCGAGGGCGACGCTGCGGTGCGTGAACCCGGAAGCCTTGGGCGCGCCTTCCGGCGGCACGAAGTCCTGGCCGGGCGCATGGCAGGCGACGCACCCGAGCGTGTTGAAAAGTTCGCCGCCGCGCCGTCCGTTGACGTGCATGATCTTAGCCGGAGCCTTGGCGGCGGCCTTCGACTTCAGCGAGGCGAGGTAATGCTCGATGGCGACGAGCGTCTTCTCATCGGCCTTCGCCAGCACCTGCGGCATGACGGTGCCGGGGTGGGTCGACGCGGGATCGGCGACGAATTTCCTGAGCCACTCGGAGCGGACACGCTGCGTGACGGTCGCGAGCGCGGGGCCGCCCAGGGCCGGCAGGCCGGTCTCGCCGCCGTGACAGTTGACGCAACCGAGTTCGTTGTAAAGCAGCCGGCCGCCTTCGGCCGTGGGCGTGGCGGCATGGAAGCGCTCGAACCCGGTGACCAAGGGTTCGGCGTGCAGCGCGACGGCGCCGAGCAGGGTCGCGCAGCGCAGCATCATGCGGTCTCGCGGACGCACTTCTCGACGTAGGCGCGCGACTCGTTGATGAGCGCGGTGACCTCGGCGGTGGTCGGCATGACGGGGAGGCCGCGCGGCGTGGGGTGCATGAACAGCTCCACCTGGCCGTTGAAACGGATGTCGCGGAGGGCCTTCACGATCGGGCGGTAGTCAATTTTTCCGCGGCCGGCCATCTGGCGGAGTTCTTCCTCCTTCGAGGCCTTCTTGAGGATGCCCTCGGAATGCTCCTGGAAATACATGAACGGCAGGTTGCGCGCGCCGAGTTCGCGGAGCAGCGCCGGGATCTGTTCGGCCCACTCGTGCAGGTGGTGCGGCGCGAAGGCCACGCCCAGCGCGGGCGACTTGTTCAGTTCGGCGAAAGCGCGGAGGGAGTCGGGGTGGTGCAACGCCTGGTTCGAATGGTTCTCGATCGCGATGCGCACGCCCAGCTCCTCGGCCTTGGCGACATGCGGCTTCATCTCTTCGAGGAACTTGGCGATGGCCGCCTTGGCCGCGGCGCCGGAAGGATTCTTCGGTCCGGTGCTGCCGCAGACGACCGTTGTGCCGCCGTGCTTCCTCACCCAGGCCATCTCGTCCTGGAGCTTGAGCGGCCCCAGCGGATAACGGGTGCTCACGCCGACCTTCACGCCGTGCTTCTTCAGCAGGGCCGCGAAGGCTTCGTCGCCGAGCGCGGCGGCCTGCTCGCGCTGGTCGCCGTGCACCTTGCACCAGATGTCGATCGACTCGCTGCCGGTCTTGGCGACCTCGGGCAGCACCTCCGCGAGCGGGGCATAGCCGTACATCGCGGACGCAAGCACGTAGCGCACGCGGAAAGGCTCCGCGGACTGGGCCCGCAAGGCGGGCGCGGCGGCGACCGTGGCGGCGACGAGGCCGGCGGAACGGAGGAAGTCGCGACGGGTAAGCATGGGCTTACTTCTTGGCGGCTTCGGCCTCGAGCATCTTGATCCAAGGACCGACGAACGCGCCGTTGTCGTGGAAGGTGCGGCCGCTGACCATGTGGCGGTCGATGACGACGGGGGCGTTGACGAAGATGCCGCCGCAGACCTCGAGGTCGAACTTGCACTTCGGCACGGTGGCCATGCGCAGGCCCTTCACGATGCCGGCGCGCGCGGGAATCTCGACGCCGTGGCAGACGCTCATCATCGGCTTGCCGTGTTCCCAGAACCAGCGCGTGGCGGCGAGCAGGGCCTCGTCCTCGCGGATATACTCCGGAGCACGGCCGCCGCTGAAGAAGATGCCGACGTATTCCTCCGGCTTGATGTCCTTGAAGGCGATGTCGGAGTTGATCGTGTATCCCTCCCACTCCTTGGTGATCGTCCAACCGGGCTTCACCTCGTGGAGGACGGTCTGGTAGACGCGCTTCTCGGGCGTCGCGAACACGGGCTGGAAGCCGGCTTCCTGCAGGCGGTAGACCGGATACATCGTGTCGAGCAGCTCGGTGGCGTCGCCGATGACGACGAGCACCTTGGGCTTCTTGGCGTTCTCGGGCTTGTCGGCGCCCGACGAGATCGCGGCCTGGTTCTGGTTGTCGATGAGGCCGGCGGCCGAGGCGAACGCGCACAGGCCGAGGAGGCCGACGGGGAGGAGGCGGAGTTTCATGGGGTGCGGATACTATATCCCTCCTTGCCCGCAAAGTCATTACAGGTATGATGCACTAAATGTAAGGTTTTTGGTCAGACCCATGCCCTCCCCCTCCCATCGTCGCGCGCCCCGGGTCGCCCTCCTCATCGAGACCACCCGCACGTATACGCGCGAACTCCTCGCCGGCGTCCGCAGCTACGTGGCGGCGCACGGCCCCTGGTCGACCTACCTCGAGCTCCGCGCCCTGGACTCCTCGCCCCCGACCTGGCTCAAGGATTGGGACGGCGACGGGATCCTGACCCGCACGTTCAGCGCCGAGACCTCCCGGCTCGTCGCGGCCACGGGCCTGCCAGCTGTCGAACTCCGCTCCACGCACTTCGCCGGCGGACGCCCTTTCGTCGGCTGCGACAACGCGGACATCGGCCGCATGGTGGCGGAACATTTCTACGAGCGGGGCTTCCGGCACTTCGCGGCCTACAGCCAGCGCAACGAGCAGTTCTTCGTCGAGCGCGTGGCGAATTTCAGGAAGGTCGTACGCGCCTACGGACATCGTTGCCTCGAACTTCCCGAAGACCACCCGGAACGCGTGCCGGACTGGGAGCAGAGCCAGACCCGCCTGATCCAATGGATCGCGCAGCTGCCGAAGCCGGTGGGCATCTTCGCCTCGACCGACCAGCTCGGCGTACGCCTGCTCGAGGCCTGCCAGACCGCCGGCGTGGCGGTGCCGGAAGAGGTCGCCGTCGTCGGTGCCGAGAACGAGGAGACGCTCTGCAGCTTCACCACCCCGCCGCTATCCAGCGTGCGCTTCGACGGGCACGCCGTGGGTTTCGCCGCCGCCGAGGCGCTCGACCGCCTGATGAAAGGCAAGCCGGCCCGGACCAAGCCGATCCTCGTCGCGCCGAAGGGTGTCATGGTGCGCGGCTCCTCCGGCGAACTGGTGATCCGCGACCGGCTCGTCGCCCGCGCGGCGGCGCTCATCCGCGCGGGCGCCCTGCGTGGACTCGACGTCAACGAGCTCGCCGCTAAACTCGGCGTCTCGCGCAGCACGCTCGATCGGCGGATGAAGACGGCGCTCAAACGTACGCCGAAAGACGAGATCCTGCGCGTCCGCTTCCGTGAGGTGGAGCGCCTCCTACGCGAGACCAACCTGACCGTCGACCTGATCGCCGCGCAGACGGGTTTCACGCATAGCCACTACCTGCAGTCGACCTTCAAGGCACGCTACAAGCAGACGCCGGGGAAATTCCGCCGCGCGAAGGCCTAATCAGCGGTTCAGTCCCACGGGGACGACTGCCTCAAGGCCAAGCTCTCGGGCAAGCTAATCGCCGACATGGCGCCAGCCCGCCCGCCGACCCGCCCACCGGCGGGTTTTTTGTTGGTTGGGACCGGAGGCTTTGGCTTGGCGAGCGAACAGTGTCAGGCACCTTGGGACCCATGGAATTTCCGATCGCCCTCGCCGTCCTCGCCCTGCTGGTCCTGCTCACCGGGCTTGTCGTTTCGCTCGGCGGCCGCCGCGGCTCGGTACGCGTCCAGACCCGTCGGCACGGCGAGTTGGAGGGCCGCCCGGTGGCTTTGCATACGCTGGGCAACGCGCTCGGCCTCACGGCGCAGGTCAGCGAGTTCGGCGCGACGCTCGTGTCGGTGCGCGTGCCGGATAGACAGGGCGTCATCACCGAGGTGACGCTGGGGCACGACGACTTCCGCGGCTACGTGGAGCAGAACCCGTACCTCGGCAGCACCGTCGGGCGCTACGCGAACCGCATCGCCGACGGCCGCTTCGCCATCGATGGCCAGACCTTCCAGGTGGCCCGCAATAATAACGGGCAGCACCTGCATGGCGGCGTGGCCGGCCTCGACCGCCGCGTCTGGTCCAGCCAGCCCGTCCGCGAAGGTAATGCCGCCGGCGTGCGGCTCACGTATGTCAGCCCCGCGGGCGAGGAGGACTATCCGGGCGCGCTGACCGTCCACGTGACCTACCTCGTGCCCGCCGACCGCAACGAAGTCCGCATCCGCTTCGAGGCCACGACCGACGCCCCCACGCTCTGCAACCTGACGAACCACGCGTTCTTCAACCTCGCGGGCGGCGGCGAGATCCTGGACCACCGCCTCGAGCTCTTCGCGGACCGCTTCATTCCCATCTCCGAAAGCCTCATCGCCACCGGCGAACGCACACCCGTCGAAGGCACGCCCTTTGACTTCCGACGCCCCCACGCCGTCGGCGAGCGCATTGGCGCGGACCACCCCCAACTCGTCCGCGCGCGCGGCTACGACCACGCCTACGACCTTGGGCTCGGCGGTACGCTGCGCCTCGCCGCCCGCATGACCGACCCGGAAAGCGGCCGCACCCTCGAGGTCCTCACCGACGCCCCCGGCCTGCAGTTCTACTCCGGCAACTTCCTCGACGGCACCATCAAGGCCCGCTGGCACAAGCCGTACGGCTTCCGCCAGGGCTTCTGCCTCGAGCCCGGCCTCTTCCCCGACTCGCCGAACCAGCCGGAATTCCACCGCGCCGGCTACCCCAGTGGCGTCCTCCGCCCCGGCGAGAAGTACGCGATGGAGATGGTCTACCGTTTCGGCGTGGCCTGAGGGGTTACCCCTCCCCTAATGCTCATTTAGAGGATGGGATTCGAACGATATTTCCGCGTCTCTAAGTAGTTGTACTTCAACGACCGAGGTTTTTTGCGGACAGTTTGCGGACAAGTTATCCGCCAACTCTGCCAAATATACACCCCTCTTTTTTGCGCGCAAGTAGGATTATGTGAACGAAGCAAATTTGGCTCAGTGAGCACATGTGCAGGCATATTCAGCACGCTTGCATTCGCCGCAGATAGCGGTGTTGAGGGTGAGCCGGAAATTCGTCGGCTTGGCATCGGCCGTCGTGCGGACCTGGACGACGATCGGGGCGGGTTCCTTGGCCGCGAGCGGCTCCTTGGAGACGAAGCCTTCTGGCTTGGGCTCAAGGGCGAGGTCCTTGCCGTCGACCTTCACGACGACGCTGCGTTCGCCACGAGCCATCGGCTTACCGGCGGCGTCTAGGAACGTCAGGGCCACATGACGGTCGGGCTTGATCAGGAACTCGGCCTTCACCCCGGAAGCCTCCAGGAGACGTCCGGCACGGCCTTCCGCCGGAGCCTTGGCAGGCTCGGCGGCGACAAGCGCGCAGATCGAAAGAAGGGAGAGGAACAACGTTTTCATGGGATTAGTCAGGGTTGGAGGAAGAAGAAACGAAACGGGATTCGAGCCAGTCGTAGAGAACGGGCAGGAGGAGCAGCGTGAGGGCGGTCGAAGTGACGATACCGCCGATGACGACCGTCGCCAGCGGCTGCTGGACCTCCGCGCCCGGCCCAGTCGAAAGGGCCATGGGCAAGAAGCCGAGCGAAGCGACCAAGGCGGTCAGCAGCTTAGGACGGAGGCGCGTCAAAGTACCTTCGGTCACGGCTTCGCGCAAAGGCGTGCCCCCGGCCCTGAGCTGGTTGATGAAACTGATGAGCATGATGCCGTTGAGCACCGCGATGCCGGACACGGCGATGAAGCCGATGCCGGCCGAGATCGTGAACGGCATCCCGCGCAGCCAGAGGGCCAGCACGCCGCCCGTCGCCGCCAAGGGCACGCAGGTGAAGACCAGCGCCGCCTGCCGGAAACTCCCGAAGCCGGCATAGATGAGCAGGAGGATGAGCCCCAGCGCCGCGGGCACCACCAGGGCGAGCCGCTCACGGGCCCGCACGAGGTTCTCGAATTGCCCGCCGAACTCCCAATAGACGCCGCCGATCGGCTTGAGCTCGGACTTCAAACGAGTCTCGGCCTCCCGTACGAAACTTTCGGTATCGCGTCCGCGCACGTTGATCAGGATGGCGAGACGCCGACGGGCATCTTCGCGGGTGATGACCCCGGGCCGTTCGACGGCGCGAATATCGGCGACCTTGGAGAGGGCCACGGTCGTACCTGAACCATCTTCCGCCGAGACCGGCAGGTCGCCGATTCGAGACAGGGGCGTCTGCTCCGCGTCAGGCAGACGCACCACGATGTCCAACGGACGTCCCGCGGAGGGAATCTGGCCGGCCTTGGCGCCGCCCAGCGCCACCGAGACGACCTCGTTCAGCTCCTCGGCATGAAGGTTGCGACGGACCAATTGGTCACGCTTAGGGACGATGTCCACGGAAGGCAACCGGCCCGAAGCTTCGAACTCGACGTCCCCTCCCCCGGGAATCTTGCGCAGAACCGCCACCGCCTGAGTGGCGACTGACTCCATGTCAGCCAGCTCATCGCCGAAGACCTTCAGGGAAAGGTCGGCCCGCGCCCCCGCCATGATCTCGTTGAAACGGAGCTGGATCGGCTGGGAGAACATCGTGGTCTGACCAGGCACCGTCCGCTCCAACACGCCGGACATGAGTTCGATCAACCGCGCTTTGCTGACGATGGCACCGCCCTCCCGCCGCCAGGTTTCACGCGGCTTGAGGGTGACATACGTGTCGGCCACGTTGGGGCCCATCGGGTCGCTCGCGATTTCCGCGGTCCCGATGCGGGCGAAGAGATGGTCGATCTCAGGAAAACGCTCACGCAGCAGGACTTCGGATTTCTTCTGCAGTTCGACCGACGACCGGAGGTCGAGGCTCGCGGCCCGGACGAACTGGATGCTGATCGACCCTTCGTCGAGTTGCGGAATGAAATCCGCCCCGAGACGGGTGAAGCCGAGTGCGGCGGCGACCGCGGCGAGCATCGTGATTCCCAAGGCGAGGCCTCGGTGCGCAAAGCACCAAGCCAAGGCGGGGGCGAAGAGGCTTCGCAGCCTGCGCATCAACCCGCCCTCCTCGCCGTGGCCGGAGGGACGGAGGCCGAAGGAGGCGAGCGCCGGCATCACCGTGAGGGCGACGAGCGCGGAAGCCGCCAAGGCGACGACCACGGCTCCCGCCATGGGCTTGAACATCTTACCTTCGATGCCTTCGAGGGCGAAGATCGGGACATAGACGAGCGTGATGACCGCGACGCCGAGGAACATCGGGCCGGCGACCTCGCTGGCGGCCGCGGAAAGCTCTGAGGTGCGCTCGTCCTCGGTCAGGGAGCGTCCCAGAGAACGGACGCGGTCGTCCATCCGTCGCAGGAAATTCTCCACCATCACGACCGACCCGTCGACGATGAGGCCGAAGTCGATCGCGCCCAGGCTCATGAGGTTCGCGCTGGCCTTGGTCGCGGCCATACCAGTGAGCAGGAGCAGGAAGGAAAGCGGGATCGCCAGGGCGACCAACAAGGCCGCACGCCAGTGCCCAAGCAGCAGCAGAAGCACGACGACGACGATCGCCGCACCCTCGAACAGGTTGGTCTCGACCGTGCGGATGGTCGCGCCGACCAAGTCGGAGCGGTCATAGAGCACGCGGATGCGGACGCCTTCCGGGAGGTGTTCGCCGATGACCCGCAGCTTTTCGACCGCACGGCGGGAGACTTCTCGCGAGTTCTCGCCGGCCAGCATGATGGCCGCGCCGACGACAGCCTCACGCCCGTCGACGGTGGCCGCGCCCATGCGCGAAGCACTGCCGACCGAGACCTTGGCGACGTCGCCCACCGTCACGGCCGGACCGAGGCCCGCGGGGCGCAAGGGGATGCCGGCGACATCCTGCGCGGTACGCACGCGGGTATCGGCACGGACGGTGAAGGCTTCGCCACCGACCGAGATGACGCCGCCGCCGGCGTTCTCGGTGTTCTTACCGATAGCCCGAAGCAGTGCGGACATCGGCAAGGCCGCCTTCGCCATCTTAGCGAGGTCGGGTTCGACCAGCATCTGACGCTCGTGACCGCCGATGACGTTCACATCGGCCAGGCCGGAAGTGGACCGCAGGGCCGGGCGGACACGCGAATCATGCAGCAGACGCAGCTCACGCAGGCGTGCGGCCTCATCGGTCGGCGCCTTGGCGCCATCGGCGTACTCCAAGGCATAATAGACGATCTCACCGAGGCCGGTGCTGATCGGAGCCATGACCGGGACGACGCCCGGCGGCAGGTTGCCGGTTGCCTGGGCGATACGTTCGGTCACCAGCTGGCGGGCACGAAAGATATCCGTCCCATCCGCGAACACGAGGGTCACCTGCGACAGTCCAGTCTTGGAGAGCGAACGGAACTCGACCAATCCGGGCAGGCCGGAAAGCTCGGACTCCAGCGGGATGGTAACCCGGGATTCGGCCTCATCGGCGGCGAGGGCGGGCAAGGCCGTGTTGATTTGCACCTGCGGACCCGTGATGTCTGGCATCGCGTCGATCGGTACGCGCGAGGCGGACCAGAGTCCGAGCAGGCTGAGAAGCAGCGCACAGGTCAGGACGGCGCCACGGCGGCGGATGGACCAGCGGGCAAGGGCGGCGATCATTTCAGTGCCCGTCGGCGCAGCCGACGCCCCCCTTGATGTCCTGGAGTTCCGCGAGCCAGAGATACCGGCCGCCGGCGACGGCGATGACATCCCCTTCGAGCAACCCGTCGGAAACGTCGACGTCCTCACCTGCGACGGCGGCGATCTTCACCGCGGTTCGCAACCAGCGCTGTCCGTTACGAACGAACACGTGCTTACCCTCCGAGGTCTCCACCACGGCGGACAGAGGTATCCGGACGAGATCAACTCTGGCATTGGCCTCAGCGGAGCGAAGTCCGATGAACTGAGATGCCTCGTCGGTGAGCAGGATACCCTGCCCTTGCTTGAACTCGGCAGCCTTAGGCGTCGGGCCGGCGGAGTGGCCCGCCGATTCGGTCTTGTCGCAGGCGGCCAGAATGCCGGCGGCGAGAATCAGGAGGAGGCTCCTCATCGGGTCGAGACAGGGTTGAAGGTGGTGCCGCTCAGTTCGCGCAGGCGGAAGCCCGCCTCGACGGCCTGCTCTTGGAGCAACAGGGCCGAGTCCACAGCCTCGAGATAACCGGCCTGGGCGTCCATGAAGAGCTGCAGTGACAGCGCGCCGGCCCGGAAGTGGGATTCAGCCAGGCGGGCAGCCTCGGCGAACCGCACCGCCGGGTCATCCCTGTGCATGCGGAGCTGGTCGAGCTTGGAAGCGTAAGAGAGCCAGGTCTGACCGAGGTCGCGCTCGACATCTCGCCAGGCGGCCGCGAGCGAGGCCTTGGCTTGGCGACGCCTTTCGAAACCAGAACGCTCAGCGGAGGACGAACGTGCGGTCACGGGCAAAGGAATATCAAAGCGCAGACCGAGAATGGTCTCACGATCACCGACACGGTCTTGGGAAACGAATGGCGAAGCGGTGAAGCCAGGCACGCTATCCGAACGAGCCAGATCTGACTGCAGGCTGAGCTGTTCGGATTCGAGCACCTGCATGCGGTAGCCGAAATTGCCCTGCGGAGCGGCGAGCAGGAGTTCTTCCAGTTTCGGGGCATCGCGTAACGCAAGCGACGGGGCCTTGACCACGAGAGGCGCCATGGAGGGGGCCCCGCGGAGCTGATTCATCTCCAGCAAGGCTTGCTGCAGGGCCAGCCGTGCCTCCTCGGAACGACGACGGGCGACGACTTCCGCAGCCTCTACGGAGCGCAGCTCGATGATCGGGGCAGGCCCGGAAGGATCCCGGCCTACCAAAGCCTTACGGAGACCAGCATAGCGTTCGGCGACCTCCTCGCATGCCTGGGCCCTGAGTTGGGCGCGCGACAGGCGGTAGGCAAGCACGGTGGCCTTGGCCTCGATGGCTTGCTCGAAACGACCTAAGCCAAGCTTAGCCGCCTCGACCTGACGGTCGGCGATCGCGCGTCGCAGGCGCACGCGTTCCGGCCACTCGAAGGTCTGGCTTAGCGTTGCAGTCCAGACCTGACCTTCGTCCGCAAAGACACCGCCTGCGTCCCGGAAACGCTTTCGGCCGACCTCGAGAGAAAGCACTGGGTTCTGGTTGGAACCGGCAGCGGATGCCGTCTCACGCTCGGCAGCCAGGGCAGCATCATAAGCCTGACGCTCGGGATTAGTGGCCACCGCCTGGCGCACCAGTTCGGCGACGCCGACGGGCTGAGGTGCGACCTCAGCGGCACACATGAGAAAAGGAAAGATGAGGATAGGAATGAGAAGTCTGGAAAGGTTCATGAGAGTGTATGCATGCGGGCGTAGGCCCAGGGTGCCCCCTTGGACGACGGGAAGACATACGGCACTCCCCGCACCCGTCGCGGACGCAAGGGCACCGGGCGGCGAATGCCGCCAAAGCTCAGACCCTCAGATCCGCAGGCACATCGTCCCCGCACTCAGGGCAGGCGGACGACACGCTGAACAGCTAGAACGGAAAATGGGGCGGATGGTCGCGAGGGCAGGCCTTTCGACGCAAGCGAAGAGCGGAACCAGCAAAGGCGCGCTCAGCCAGATATTTGCCGAAGGGAGCAAGGCCACCGGCTCATCCGCGAGGGCGGACGGAGAGGCAGGAACCAAGCAATCCGAACAGTCATCGGGCTGGACGCAGGCCTCGCCCGCGTGCTCGCAAGCCGACGAGACGTCCTTACAGGCACAATGTTCGACCGCCAGCACGCCGACAGTCGCCCACAGAAGGAAGGCGAGGCAGGCGAAGAGTCTGGAACGGGCAAAGGCCACTGACGTCAGATTTCGAGCCACCTGAGCGAAGTCAAGCAGTCCAAGGCATTACCTCGCGCCATCGGGGCATGAGAGACGTTCTGGTCATAGATCATGGTCATAGCCAGACCGGCCCACTCGATCTTTGGTAGAGTTTTAGGTAGCGTCGGAGCAACCAGACCCAGCGATCGACGGAGTAATTAGCCAATTCAGCACATAAAACACGCGCAAAGCCCTTGATCGGACTCTACGCGTTAAAGTGGCGGAGAGGATGGGATTCGAACGACATTTCCGCGTCTCTAGGTAGTTGTACTTCAACGACCGAGGTTGTTGGCGCCGGGCCTCAGGCGTTCTTGGCGTCCTCGCGGGCCTGGGAGGCCGTGCTGTCGGCCCAGAGCTGCTGGGTGATGCGCAGCAGGACGTAGCCGCTCAAGAGGGTGACCCCGGTGAGGATCCAGGCCATGGTCAGGCGCGTGGGGTCGCCAGCGGCGTAGAGGAAGTTGCCGATGGCGAAGAGCGAACCCCAGATGAGGGCGCAACCGGCGATCCAGCCGACGAAGGCCGAGCCGATGCGGTTCTCCTGAGCAATCTCTGCGTCGCTGATGCCGGCCTCGGCGCGGATATCCGTCCAACCCGGGCCGGCGGGCTTCACCTTCTGACAGAAGGAGATCAAGGTCGCGCGGTCGGTCTGCGGGCCGACGTAGGCGGTGATGAGCCAGGACAGGGTCGTCAGGCCGACCTGTACGATGGTCCGGGTCGCGAAGTCAGCGGTGGGCATGAAATGGGGCACGGCCACCGCGGTGATGAGGGACATGACCATGGCGACGACCTCGCACCAGGCGGAGACGCGCCACCAGAACCAGCGGGCGACGTAGAGCAGGCCGGTGCCGGCGCCGATCGAGAGCAGGATCTCGAAGGCCTGCTGGGCGGAGGTCATGTAGAGGCTGAGGAACGCCGCGACCACGTAGAGGAGGACGGTCGAGAGGCGGCCGACGTTGACGTAGTGGGACTCGCTGCCGTCCTTCTTCATGAAGCGGCGGTAGAAGTCGTGCACGAGGTAGGAGGAACCCCAGTTGAGGTGCGTCAGGATGGTCGAGGAGTTGGCCGCGATGAGGCCGCCGATCATCAGGCCGACGAAACCGACGGGCAGGAAGACCAGCATCGCCGGGAAGGCGGAGTCGTGGCCGATGAGCGCGGGGTCGGCGTTCGGGAAGACCGCCTTGATCGCCGCGAGGTCGGGGTAGACGATGATGGAGCAGAGCGCGGTGATGATCCACGGCCACGGGCGCAGTACGTAGTGCGCGATGTTGAAGAAGAGCGTGCCGCCGAGGGAATCCTTCTCGGACTTGGAGGCGAGCATGCGCTGGGCGATGTAGGAACCGCCGCCGGGCTCGGCGCCGGGGTACCAGTTGGCCCACCAGCTGATGGCGATGGGCAGGATGAAGATCATGAGCGCGAGCTCCGACATCGTGAAGTTCGGCAGCATGTCCAGCAGCGGCTGGCCCTTGCCGTCGATGGCCGACATGGTCGGTACGCCCGCGGCGGAGGTGACGACCTGCTGGGTCGAAAGCTTGGCGACGAGGGCCTTGAGGCCGGCCCAGGCGCTGGCGTCGCCGGCGAGGCGCCGGCCGACCTCGACGAGCGAGAACCAGGCGGCGGCGAAGACCGCGGTCATCTTGATGAAGAACTGCACCATATCGATGACCAGCACGCCCCAGAGGCCGGAGTGGGCGGCGAAGACGACGTTGAGGATGCCGCAGATGACGATGGTCTGCCAGGCGGGCATGCCGAAGAGGATGTTGGCGATCTTGCAGGCGGCCAGGGTCACCATGCCCATGATGAAACAGTTGAAGAACAGGCCGAGGTAGATGGCGCGGAAACCGCGGACGACGGAGGCGGCCGTGCCCGAGTAGCGGTGCTCGTAGAATTCGAGGTCGGTCATGACGCCCGAGCGGCGCCAGAGACGAGCGAAGAAGAAGACGGTGGCGACGCCCGTGAGGACGAAGGCCCACCACTGCCAGTTGCCGGCGACGCCGTACTTGCGGACCTGCTCGGTGACCCAGTTGGGGGTGTCGGACGAGAACGTGGTCGCGACCATCGAGAGGCCGGCCAGCCACCACGGCACGGAACGGCCGGAGGCGAAGAACTCCGACGTGCTTTCGCTGGAGCGCTTGGCGTAGAAGAGCGCGGGGACGAAGCAGATGAGGATCGAGGCAGCGACGATGACCCAATCAATCCAAGTAATGTTCATAAGCGGGAGGGGTGACCTTGGTTTCCCAAAATCGCCCCACCTTGGCAACCGTCTTCACCTGAGGCGAACGGCCCTTATATGCTCGGTTGGGTGCATGAGCGGTTTGGGGGTTAGCGGTTGGGGGTTGGCCGTTGGTGAGCAGAAAGCCCACTGCTGTATTCGACGGTAAGACCGAATGATGGAGCCGCACCCTTCAGGAGCGGCGCTTGGTGGAGATCCCGAACTACGCCGGCCCGACAGTAGCCGACCGATGCTTCGACCTTCCGACTTCGCCATCCCCTCCCCTCTAACCGCTACCCCAAAACCGCTAACCGCTATCGTCTATCCCCCAACCGCTACCCCCAAACCGCCAACCGCTACCCACCGTCCCCAAACCGCCAAACAAAAAGGGCGCCTTGCGGCGCCCCTCTTTCCTTCCTGGCCCAAGCCCTGTCCCGGGCCCTGGCCCTCGCGGGCTGCGCCCGCGTTACTTGGCCGGAATCTCGTTCAGCGTGTACCAGCCTTCGTTGTGCCAGAGGGCATCGCCAGCCTTGTTGCGGACGCCGTCCGCGACGAGGTGGTGGATGTGCCCGCGCACCAGGCCGTCGACGACGAGACGGACCTTGAGGCCATCGGCCGAGACGGTGGCCGACTTGACGGCCGGCTTGGCTTGGTCGACCTCGGGGCTGCCGTAGGCGGACTGGTAGATGTAGGTGAAGGCGTCCAGCGAATAGCTGGCGACGTCGCCGGCGGAGGCGGCGTCGACCGGGTGGGTGAAGGTCACCTCGAAGCCGTCCGGGCGGGCGGAGATGTTATGCATCTCGAAGGGCACCTTGCCCTTGTAGCGCACGCGCTCGAAGGTGAATGGCTGGCTGCCGCGGGAACCCCAGCCGCGGTTGGTACCGCCGATGAAGAGCGTGCCGTCTTCCTGGTCCATGCGGACCGGGACGAGGCCGGCCTCGAAGCCCTGCAGGAAGTGGAAGACCGCGCCCTGATAGAGGCCGTTGACGACCTCGAGGTTGACGCGCTGGACCTGCGAGGCGGTCTGCTCGCCGACGAAGAGCTGGTTAGCCCAGGGACCCCACTTGCCCTTGGTCATGTCGCACGCGATGCCAGAGGGCGAGTTGCCGACCTTGCCGTGGGGCAGGACCACCGCCGGCGGGACGAAGTCGGGGAACTTGAGGCGCTCGGCGAGAATGCGGGAGCCGCTCTTGGGTTCCGGCGGGGCCGGGAAGCCAAGGAGGGCGGAGGACTTGTTGCCGGTCGGGTTGCCCTGGAAGGAACCGGGGCGCAGCCACTTGAGGGAGGAGGAACCGTTCCACACGCCCTGGTTATCGGTGTAGAAGACGTCACCCTTGTCGTTCATGCCGATGCCGCCCGGGGAGCGGATGCCGGAGGTCGTCGGGATCATCTTGCCCTCGGGCGTGATGCGCACGCACCAGCCGCGCCACGGCGAGTAGGCGTGGAAGGAGCCGGTCAGGCAGAGCACGACCCAGACGTTGCCGTCCTTGTCGGGATCGGTGCCGAAGGCGTACTCATGGTAGTCGCCGTTGATGCCCCACTTCGCGCAGATCGTGTCGAAGGCGTCGGCCTTGCCGTCGCCGTCGGTGTCCGTCAGGCGGGTGTGCTCCGGACGCTGGGTGAGGAAGAGCGACTTGTCCTTGTAGAACATGCCGAGCGGCTCATGCAGGTTGGAGGCGAACTTGGTCCACTTCACCTTGGTGACGTCGTCCTCGT
>JBEELT010000024.1:0-19086 GCA_041167995.1 Verrucomicrobiota bacterium
ATGATCGGCTCCGGCGACCGCTCCGAGCGCATCCGCACCTACAACTTCCCGCAGAACCGCATCACGGACCACCGGATCGACCTGACCGTGCACGGCATCGAGCAGATCCTCGAAGGCGAGCTCGATGAGCTGGTGAACGCGCTTTACGAGGCCGATCTCCGCAGCCGCACGGAGGCGATCACTCGTCCCTCAGCGTGAGGACGCCGGCCTGGCCGTCGCTGCGGAACTTGCCGGCGGCGACCTGACCATCGTCCAGCTGGGCGTCGACCGCGGCGAGGACGCGTTGCGACGAGCCATCCGCTTCCGCGGGGGTGAAGACGAGGGCGGGCTTGCCCTTGCCCGCGGCGGTGAAGCGCCAAGTTCCGGCGACGCCGCATTTCTCGAGCGGGGCCACCGTGGTGGCGCGGAAGCCGTAGGGCTGGAGGGTCTCCGGAGGTTGGGCCAGCTCGAAATCCGCCGGCCAGGCGCCCTTCTCGGCCCGGTATTGCTGGAGCGGGGTGCGGGCGGCGCGGAAGACGGTGCTGACGCCTTCGGCGGCCAGGGTGTCCTTGCCGGTCAGCACGAAGGCGCCGACGAGCGCGAGCGCGAGGCCGAGGACCGCGCTGACTGTGATGTGGTACCACAGCGGGGACGTGGGCGCTTGGAGGATCTTGGGCGGGGTGTCGGCCATGAGGGAGACACTAGGTTGCCGAACCAGGCGAAACCTTCAAGCCCGTAGCGTCCCATTTTGCTTCTTGGAGCCGACGCGTTTCGCGCCTTCATGCAGACGGATGGACTCCGCCCACCTCGAACGCTTCGCCGGCATCGGCCGTCTCTACGGGCGCGCCGGGATGGAGCGTCTCGCGGGCGCCTCGTTCATGGTCGTGGGCCTCGGGGGCGTCGGCTCCTGGACCGCCGAGGCCCTCGCCCGCTCCGGCATCGGCCACCTCGCGCTCGTCGATGGCGACAGCGTCTGCGTCTCGAACACCAACCGGCAGTTGCACGCGGTGGCCGGGAACGTCGGCAAGGCCAAGACCGCCGCGGTCGCCGAACGGGCGCGGGCCATCCACCCGGCGATCCGCACGACGGAGCACGCGCGCTTCCTGTCCCGCTTCAATCCCCACGAAGTCCTCGCGGGCTTCGACGGCGTGGTCATCGACGCGATGGATGCGCTCTCACCCAAGTGCGGCCTGATCGCCGAGGCGGTGAACCGGAAGTTGCCCGTGGTGACCGTCGGCGGGTGCGCGGGCCGCCTCGACGGGACACGGCTTAAGATCACGGACCTGCGCGACTCCCGCGACGACCCCCTGATGATGCTGGTGCGTAAGCGGCTGCGGCAGAACTTTGACTTCCCCCGCGGCAAGACGCCCTTCGGCGTGTCGTGCGTCTGGTCCGATGAGCCGTTCACGCAGCCGACGGACTGTGAGGGGTTGCCGGGCGGCGAGCTCCCCGAAGGCGAGGACCTACGCCCGAACTGCGAATGGGGCTATGGCACCGCGGCGCATGTGGCCGGCGCCTTCGGATTGGCGGCGGCGGGCGAGGCCCTGCGGCTCGCGCTCCTACCGCAGGAATAGCCGCGCGAAGTTCGCCCCCGTCAGCGCCGCGGCCTGCTCCGACGTCACGCCCATCGTCCGCGCCAGCTCGGTCAGGTTGCGCCGCAGGTTGGACGGGTGGTTCTGTTCGACGCCTTCGGCGGAGGGCGGCAGCGCGTGCACGCGGTACTCCGGCGCGGGGCAGAGCGCGGGGGCGTCGGTCTCGACGAGGATCCGCTCCCGCGGGATGGCCGCGGCGAACTGGTCGCGCAGGTGGGCCTTGCGCTCCGGGAAGTGATGCGCGCTGAAGGAGAAATAGGCGCCGAGCCGCGCCAGCTCGGGCACGAGCTCGACGGGGCCGTTCCAGCTGTGCAGCAGGAAGCCGCGCCGCGGCAGCGCGGTCGCGCGCAAGATGTCCATCAGCGGCCCGATTGCGCGCACGCAGTGGATCGTGAGCGGTCGGTCGAGCTCGACGGCGAGCGCGAGCTGCGCGCGGAAGGCCGCCTCCTGGGCGTCCGGGTCGAAGCCCTCGATCCAGCGATCGAGCCCCATCTCGCCGACGCCCGCGGCCGGATGGGCGAGGAGCACGCGCCGAAGCTCGTCTAGCCAGCCCGCCGGCGCGGCCGGCACGTCCCAAGGATGCAGGCCGAACGACGGGAGGTTGCGCGGGTCGCGCACGGCGAGCGCGGCCACGTCAGCCCAGTCCGCCGGCGAAGAGCCGTTGATCACGGCGTAGCCGACGCCTTCGGACCGGGCCAGCTCCACCGCCGCGTAAGGCACCTCGGCGAACTGGTAGTGGCAATGGGCGTCGTGGACTTCCATCTCGGTCCGACCAGCGTGACGCGCCCGCCCCGTGCCTCAACGCTGAACGCGTTTCCTTGCCCTCCGCCCCCGCCCTGCCCTATCTCCGAGTCAGGATGAAAGCGCCCGCCTTGCCGACCGAAGCCCTGATGACCGTCACCGGTCTGCCCTACCCGCTGAAGGCGAAGGGCAAGGTCCGCGAGGTCTTCGACCTGGGCGAGCACTACCTCATCGTCGCGACCGACCGCCTCTCGGCGTTCGACGTCGTCATGCCCAACGGCGTCCCGGGCAAGGGCATCCTGCTCACGCAGATCAGCCTCTGGTGGTTCGAGCAGGCCGCGTCGGTCTTCCCGACGCATCTCGTGCCGGACCACCTGGCCGCGCTCACCCGCGCCCTGAAGGGCCATGAGCACCTCATCCCCCGCTCGATGCTGGTCCGCAAACTCGTCCCGCTCCCGGTCGAGGCGGTCGTGCGCGGCTACCTCGCCGGCAGCGGCTTCAAGGAATACACCCGCACCGGCGCCATCCTCGACCACGCCCTGCCGCCGGGCCTGCTCGACGGCTCCGCCCTGCCCGAGCCGATCTTCACACCCTCGACCAAGGCCGCCGAAGGCCACGACGAGGCCATCACCCGCGCCCGCTGCTCGGAGATCCTCGGCGAAAAGGTCTTCCGCCAGGTCCACGACATGTCGATCGCCCTCTACCGCATGGGTAACGCCCGCGCCGCGAAGGCGGGCGTCATCTTGGCCGACACCAAATTCGAGTTCGGCACGGCGCCCGACGGTTCGCTCGTCCTCATCGACGAAGTGCTGACGCCGGACTCGTCGCGCTATTGGCCGCGCGAGAGCTGGCAGCCCGGACGTTCGCAGCCTTCCTACGACAAGCAGTTCGTCCGTGATTGGCTGGAGGCCCAGCCGTGGAATAAGACCGCGCCGGGCCCCCGCCTGCCGGATGATGTGATCGCGAAGACGCAGGCGCTCTACCGCGAGTGCCTCGAACGCCTGACGGCCTGAACGACCCAGTCCGCTCATAAGCGGCCTGCCTTGAGCGATGGTGGGCGAATACCCGCCCGCTCGACGTTTGCGTCCCGGCGGGAAGCGATCAGGCTGCAATGCCGACATGGATGTCCTGAAGCCCCTGCTCACGCTGCTCGCCGTGTTGAACCCGATCGGGGTCATCCCGTTCTTCATCCACTTCACCTCGCGGCTGTCGCCCGCGCAGCGGCACCGGACGACCTGGATCGTCACCGGCACGGTCTTCCTGGTGATCGCGGCCAGCGCGCTCGGCGGCCTGCAACTGCTGCGCTTCTTCGGGATCTCCATCGCCTCCTTCCAGGTCGGCGGCGGGGTGCTGCTCCTCATTAACGCCGTGCAGATGCTCAACGCCGAGCCCGCCGACAGCTCCACGCGCGAACTCGACGCGGCCAACCGCAAGCTCGACGCGGGCGACAGCGTGGCGGTCTCGCCGCTGGCCGTGCCGCTCATCACCGGGCCGGCCACCATCTCGACGATGATTATCTACGCCGAGAAATCCCAAGGGCTGGCCGACCAGGCCCTGCTCGTGGGCTACGCCGCCGTCGGCGCGCTCGCGACCTTCGCCTGCCTCGCGGCCAGCGAGCGTATCACGCGCCTCCTCGGCCAGACCGGCATCAACGTCATGACGCGGCTCATGGGCCTCGTCCTCGCCGCAATCGGCGTGGAGATCATGGCCGACGGCCTCGGCAAGCTCTTCCCCGCGCTGCTGCGCTGAGCGCGGCCGTCAGCCAGAGGCGTGCGGCATCCGCCAGGCCAGCGGCGTCCATTGGCTGGTCTTCCAGCCGTCGGTGGTCGCGAGCTCGCGGACGAGGATCTCGCGCCCATGGACCTCGGCGTAGAGGAAGGCCTGCGCGGGCCCGCTGAAGTGCGCGGCGTTGTCGGTGTTGAAGGTGGGGATGCCGGCCGGGAGCGGCTTGCCGGCGATGACGGGCGCGGGCTTCGGGCCGGTCCAGCCGAACACGCCGCGGACGTGGGTGTGGCCGTAGAAGATGCCGGCAATCCGGTAGGGCTTGAGCGCCGCATGGAACGCCGCGACGTCGGCGTAGTCCCACTCGTGCTTGAGGACGACGTCGTCCGGCACCTCGCCGCAGTAGCGCGCGAAGTCGACGTGGTGCGCGATGACGACGGGGCGGCCCGAGTCGCCGACGTGCTTCGCGAGGTCGGCGACGAGGAAGTCGAGGCTGTCGACGGGGTCGTAGCGGCGCTTGCGCTTCACGGCCTTGACCTGACCGACGGTGATGCCGAGATGGACGAAGTGGACGGGGCCGGCGTCCCAGGAGTAATGGAGCCCGTTGGACGAGACGCCTTTGAGGTTACGGCGGGTCTTGTTGCGTTCGATGATGCCGTCGAGGACGTGCCCTTTGCCATGCGGGCCGTCGTGGTTGCCGTGGATCTCGTAGACGGGGAACTTCAGCCGGCCCTCGGCGCCGTCGAGGCCGTAATCCTTCTGCCACTCGGCCCATTCGGTGCGCTGCATCTGCTGGATGACGGCGCCGTTCTTGTCGCCGCTGTCGATTAGGTCCCCCACATGGAGGAGGGCGTTCAGCGGCGCGACCTGGCCGCCGCCGGCGGCCGCGGCGATCTCCCGGCCCGGCAAGGCGTTGAGCGTGTCGATCAGGCCCGTGTTGTAGGCACGGGACATGGGTTGCAGCCGGGATGGGTCGTCCTTGTCGGCGAAGTAATGGGTGTCGCCCACGACGGCGAAGGCCGCGAGCGGCACGGAGGGTTTGGATTCCTCGGCGGCGCGCAGCCAGGGACGGGCGAGGGACGCCGCGGTCACGCCGGCGCCCAGCTTCAGGAAGGACCTGCGGGGTAGCATGCCTCCTTCTTAGGAGCGACCCGCCGGACCTCAAACGCTTATCGGGGACACACCCACTTAACGGGGTCAGACCCTATTAATGGGGTCTGACCCTATTAAGCAGACCTGACCCCGGCCGGAACCGCGGTGGACAGGCGAGGTCGAAAGGATTACCCCATCCTCATGCGTCCCGCCCTGCTCCTCGCCCTCGCCCCCCTGTTGGTCCACGCAGCCCCGGCCGAGCCGAAGTTCCGCCTCCAGGAGATCGACAAGGTCTCCATCGGCTACGGCCTCGCAATCGCCGACGTGAACGGCGACGGCAAGCCCGACATCCTCCTGGCCGACCAGCACACGGTGCAGTGGTACCAGAACCCGACCTGGCAGAAGCACGTGATCGCGGAGAACCTGACGAAGCTGGACCACGTTTGCATCGCGGCCCAAGTGGTCGACGGCAAGTGCGAGGTGGCGGTGGGTGCGGGCTGGAACCCGTCCGACACGGTCAACAGCGGCGCGGTGTTCTACCTGCAGGCGCCGGCCGACCCGACCCAGAAGTGGACGCCGATCGCGCTCCCGCACGAACCGACGGTGCACCGCATGCAGTGGGTGCAGGTCGACGCCAAGCGCTGGGACCTCGTGGTGCAACCGCTCCACGGCCGCGGGAACAAGAATTCCGCCGGCGTCGGCGCCAAGATGCTCGCCTACGAGAAGCCGGCCGACCCCAAGCAACCCTGGAAGCTCACCGTGGTCAATGATGCCGGCCACGTCACGCATAACCTGCAGCCGACCCGCTGGAGCACCGGTCCGGCCCAGCAGATACTCTCCGGCTCCAAGGAAGGCATCTGGCTGAACAGCCTCGAGGCGGGCGCCTGGAAGCAGACGGCCCTGACGAATGTCCCGACCGGCGAACTGCGCGACGGCCAGCTCGCCAACGGCCAGCGCTTCCTCGCGACGGTCGAGCCTTTCCATGGCACGACTTCGGCGGTCTACACTCAGGACGCCGAGGGCAAGTGGGTCCGCCAACAGCTCCTCGATGGTTTTAAGGAAGGCCACGCCGTCGCATGCGCCGACTTCCTCGGCACGGGCTCGGACCAGTATGTGGTGGGCTGGCGCGGCGCCGACCCGGGTATCCGCCTGCTGACGCCGCTCGACGCCGCGGGCAAAACGTGGCGGACCAGCACGCTCACGACCAAGGAGGTCGCGGTCGAGGATTTCAAGGCCGCCGATCTCGATGGCGACGGCAAGCCCGACCTCGTCGTCGCAGGCCGCCAGACCAAGAACCTGGTCATCCTCTGGAACGCCCGATGACGCGGGTCGCGGCCCTGCTCTTGGCGTTGGTCTTGGCCGGTTGCGCCGCGCCGGAGTCGCCGACGAATTACCGCGGTTGGCCGAACCCGGCCATCGTCCGCGGCGACGGGATCGAGGCCGTGGTGATTCCGTCGCTCGGCCGCATCATGGATCTCCGCCGCCCCGGCGAGAAGGAGGGTGTCCTCTGGCAGAACCCGGCGCTGCGCGGCGAGCCCGTCCGACCCGACGCCGCGTCCTGGACGAACTTCGGGGGCGACAAGACGTGGCCCGCGCCAGAGTCGCGCTGGATGAAGAACGCCGCCGGGCAATGGATGCCGCCCAAGGTCTTCGATCAGACCCCGCTCCGGGCGAGCCTGACCGAGGAGGGCCTCCGGCTGGAGTCCCCCGTCGACGCGCTCTCGGGCGTGCGCTTCACCCGCCTGATCCGCCCGGCCGGACGCCGCACCCTCGCCGTCACCACCACCTACACCAAGGTCCAGGGCGACCCGGTCGATGTCGCCGTCTGGGTCGTCACCCAGCTCGCCGAGCCGCGTGTCATCGCCACGACCGCCAACACGCAAGGCCCCCCGGTGAACCTCGGCTTCGGCAAGGTCAAGGGCGTCGAGGTCGAGCAAGGCGTCGTCTTCTGGAAACGCTTCCCGGACCTCTGTGCCAAGCTCGGCACCACCGGCCGCGCCCTCGCTTGGGTCGGCGATCGCCACACGCTGCTGATCACCTCCGTTCCCGGTGAGCCGACCGGCGTCTTCGCCGGCGAAGGCAACCGGGCCGAGATCTACGTGAACCCCGACCCGTTGCCCTATGTGGAGCTCGAGACCCTCGGCCACCTGCGACGGCTGCGCATCGGCGAGTCGACCTCGTGCACCAACTTCTACCGGCTCGACGAAACCCGCGAAGGCGAGTCGCCCAAGGCGGCGGCCCGCCGGTTGCTCGAATCGGCCCGCTAGGCACGAAAAAGCCCTCCGGGCGGAGGGCTTCGTGATTCAGGTGGTAGTCCGACTAGGATTCGAACCTAGACAAGGAGAATCAGAATCTCCTGTGCTACCATTACACCATCGGACTGTCCTGAGTCGACTGACGATGAGAACGGACCGCCGTTCGTCAAAACGAAAGCGAGGCCAAAAAACGGCCAAAAGGCCGTCTAGCCATCACTTCCCGCGACTTCGTCGCGCCTTGGCCGCCCCCCGAACCAACGGCCGGAGACGTCGGGTGGTCTCCTCCCGATCGATGCTCGTATCGGCCACCGCATAGGTCAGGTCGGTCCATTTCTGCGAATCCGCGGAGGGCTTCAGGCCATTCAAGCGGAGGAAGACCAGGCAAGCGCCCAGCGCGGCGCGCTTGTTACCATCGATGAACGGGTGGTTCCGACAGAGGTAGAAGAGGTAAGCGGCCGCGTCCTCGACGAGGTCGGCGAACGGGGAGAAACCCTGGATGGTCACCTGCGGGGCGGCGACGGCGGACTCGAGCAAGGAGGGCTCGCACACCCCGTCCGCTCCGCCGAACCCCTCGAGTCCGGCCGCGTGGATCGCCTTCACGATCGGGACCGTGAGGTGGAAACAGTTCTCGGGCGTGATCTTCACGCCAGCTTACGCATCGTTCGTGCGTAATCCTTCATGACACCTTTGATGGTGGCGGAAACTTCCGCCGCCGAGGGACGGGGGCGCAACGGCGTGATCGTGATCGTGCCACCTTCGTGGACCTCGACATTGACGTCGTCGCCGGTCTTTAGCCGGGCCAGCTCCATCAAAGCCGCATCGAAGACCAAGCCTTGGGAATTACCGAGTTTGGTGATTTTCTTATGCATGATGTAATACATTGTATTACAAAGGGGTTTGTCAAGCGGCCGGAGGCTGCTGGGGCATTTCCGATTCCGACCGCTACTTCCGCTTCTTCGCCGGCGGCAAGGTATCGTCGAGCGCCCAGTCCGGCCAGGTCTCGCGGGTGTAGCGTTGGAACTCGCCGATGGCATCACGCACCAGCGGCGTCAGCTCGCAAGTCCAGCGGAGGCCGATGTCCATGGGGGCGAAGCCTTCGAGCGGGAGCGCCCGGACTTCCGGGTGTTCAATGGCCTCCGGAATCGCGAGGTTGATGCCGTAGCCTTCGCCATTGGCGACATAACTGGTGACCATCTCCATGGAGCTGACCTCGACGGTTTGATTCCAGACCACTCCCTTCGCGCGCAGGTCGCGCAGGAAACTCCGGGTGACGCTGGAGGCTGGCGGCAAAGCGACCAAGGGCTCGCGGATCTTCTTCTGCTTCCAAAGGTCGGCGGCGGTCCGATGCGGGGATCCCTTGGGTACGAGGAGCACGAGCGGGACCCGGGCGAGTCGTAGCTGACTCTGCCGTCCCTTGGACTTGGCCTCAATCGGCACGATCGCGAGATCGATGACGCCGTCGCGTAACCAGGTCTCGAACTGCATCTGATACCCGGGCGTCAGACTGAGCAGCAGCTTCGGGTGGTGCGCCCGCAAGCGCTGGGTGACGGTCGAGATATGCAGACGCAGGACGAGTTCCGAAGCGCCGAGGCGCAGCTCGGGACGATCGGCTTCGCGCAGCTGTCCCTCCAGTCCGTCGAGGCCCGAGAAGAAAGATTCAATCTGGGAATAGAGCTTCCGGCCCGCCGCCGTCAGGCGGAACGGCGACCGCCCGAAGAGCCTCACGCCGAGGTTCGATTCAAGCGCCGCCATCTGTCCGCTGACCGCCGGCTGCTGGATGCCGTAAGGGATGTGCCGGACCGCGGCGCTGATCCCACTGTGCTTGGCCACATAATAGAAAAGCTCGAGGTGGTGGACGTTCATGGGGCGACTACCGAGTCTCGCCCGTTTACCCCCACTAGCAACGACCTTTCACGCCCTGACCGATAGGTCCTATCAGGTTTTTCGATTAACGCACCCCCGGGCGAAACCGCTATAATCTTTGCCCGCCGATACCATAACCACTCCACGGTCTCCTCAGTGCCGGCCCAACCAACACGGCGGGCTCATCCGCTTATCGTGGCTCCGTCACTCCCGCACCCTCCCCTTCCCATGCGCACCCTCACCTTGCTACTGCAAGCCGTCGGCACGGTCCTCCTTGCCGACTTTGTGTCCGGCTTCGGCCATTGGCTCGAAGACGCTTACGGCACCGAACACACCCCGATCGTAGGCCCCCACCTCATCAAGCCGAACATCATCCACCACCACTACCCTCGCTACTTCACCAAGCTTAACTGGTGGCGCAGTTCGTGGGACCTGCTTCTTATCGGGGGGGCGATTGTCGGCGGGGCCGCCTGGGCGGGCGTGCTCACGTGGCACGTCTGGCTCTTCGTGCTGATCAGCGTCAACGCCAACCAAGTCCACAAGTGGACGCACATGACGCGCACGGAAGTCGGCCCCATCGTCGCCTTCCTGCAGGACTACCGGATCTTACAGACGCCGCATCAGCATGCGTTGCACCACACCGACCCCAAGAACACCCACTACTGCCCGATCACCAACGTGCTGAACCCGGTCCTAGAACTGATCCGGTTCTGGCCCGCGCTCGAGGCACTCGTGCAAGCGGTCACCGGCGCGACGCACCGGCAGGACTCGTCCAACCGCGGCGAAGGCCCCGGCCCCGCCTGGTTGGCCGAGTATCGCCGCCCCGGCTCGCCGCGCTGAGCGGCCGCTGGAAGACTAGAACGCGCGACCCGTCTCGCCGATGAATTCGAGGATCCGTGCGCCGGCGAGGTGCTCGAGTTCCGCGAAGTCGCCGGTGTCGGGCTCGGTGTTGCCGAGGCGCTGCTGCGCCAGGACCTTGATCCAATCCTCGTAGCCGAGGCCCTGACCCAGGAAAAGCTCCTTGAAGCAAAGCCAGTCGACCTGGTTGACGGCCTTGAAGGCCTGCTTGCGCTTGGCCTTGCCGGAGGCGACCAGGGTCGCGAGCGCAGTAAGCGTCAGCTTCAGGGTAGCGGGCTGGTGGCACCAGCAAGCCGCATGCCCCGCGGCGGCGAGATGGCGCAGGACCCTCGCGACGCCTTTGACGAAGGCGACCCTTTCGGAGGCCGAAAGCAGGAGGATATCCTTGGCGGCGAACTCGACCGAGGCGACGTCGGCGGCGGTGGGCTGGTTGTAGAAGCCGAAGCCGTACGCCGCGACCCACTTGTCGCAAATGCGACCGGCGGGCAGGTGGCCGATGGCCACGAGCAGATCGAGGGCGTCCTGCTTGGCGGCGAGGGCCTGGGTGTCGCCCGCGTGGTCGGCGAGGTCGTCGGAGAGGAGATACATGATGACTGAGAGGTGGTGGAGAGGGATACCGGGGACGCGGCGGCGGCCGGGGCCAGCAAGGAAAGAAGGGGGAAGAAAGGGGCCGGGACGGCGGAGGGATGAGCTCCACCGACCGGCCTCTGTAGGGATTACTTTAGATGAGGCCTTTCGCGAACTTGGCCATGAGCGCGGGGGCCGCGCCGTCGAAACCGACGACATCGAGCATCCCGGCATCGGTGGGATCCGCGATTGTGAAGCCCGTCGAAGTCATGCCGACCACGATCAACTTGGCGTTGATACCGGTGGCCTGCCTGTACTTCACCAAAGCCTGCACGGGCTGGATCTTGCCCGCCCACGTCTCGCTGTCCGTGAGGACGACGAACGTGTCGACGTTCACCTTGTTCGCCAGCGCCCAAATCATGGGCAACGCGCAATCGGTACCGCCGCAGTTAATGCCGGAGACCTTCTTGGTCGCATCAAGGATGCTGTCCCTAGCCGTCACGCCCAGTTCCCTGATGCCGTTGTCAAAACCCATGATGGCGGTCCAGGGCTCGGTCCTCGCCGCGACGATGGCCAAGGCCGCCGAGGCGACATTGGGGGTGAGCCCAGGTACGCCGGCGATTTCGCCACAGTTCATGGAGCCCGAGACGTCGAGGCCGAGCAGGTGCCTCGTGCCCGCGGGTTCGACGGCTCCGAAGGACAGCTCGAACGCCTCGTCGAGGGCTTCGACGGTTTTGTTCGAGACGGTCCAAGTGGCCGCCGACCTGACGCCCCTGCCCGAGGAGTAGGTCCTCAGGGCGGAGAGCACCTGGATGGGGTGCACCTTGGCGCCCCTCAGCCTTTCGGCATCGGTCAGCCTCTGGTAGACCAGTTTCTCGGCATCGGAGAGGGGCTTGAGCAGACCCACCTTCGAGAGGTTGCCGAGATTCCTGATCATCGCCGTCATGGGCATCTCCTGGAGCAGCGCCTCCCAGACTTCGGCCTGGTTGAGGGCTTCGGTGGGCAGGGCTTCCCTGGGGAGCCTGTAGGTGGTGATGAGTTCGACCAGTTTCTTGACCGAGGCCTGGTTGGCTTCGGCGAGCACCGCCTTCGCCTGCGCATCCGTCGCGTTCTCGTCGACGAACTTGACGGCGACGGCCTGTTCGGCGGCCCAGACGAAGTCGAGCGCCTTGTCGCCAGGGGCGACGGGGGCTTTCGCCCACTCGGCTTTCTCGTGCTTCGCGGTCCAGCCGAAGAGCTTACCCTGGACTTCCGTCTCGGGCACGGGCTTGGCGAGTCTCAGGACGTCCTTCATCGACCACCCTTCCCTCTGCTTGTATTTCACGAGCTGGAGGGCGAGCGTCTCGGACTTCTTCCCCTTGAACCAGAGCTGGATGGCCTTCTTCAGCCCCCTACCCCAACCCCTGAGCCCGTTGACGGAGTCGACGAACTTGAGGAGCTGGGTGCCCGTTTTGAGGGCGGTGGGAACCGCGGCGAGGGCTGCCTTCCTGGTGGCGTCGTCGCCCTTCGAGGCGGCGAGCGCGAGGACGAAGATCCCGACGTCGGGCTTGGGAGCCCTGCCGGACTTGAGCATCTCGACGGTCTTCTCGACGACCTTGAGGCCATCCTTCTTGAGCAGAAGCAGGACCAAGTTGGCGTTTTCGGCCGTCAGCTTCTTTTCGGAGACGTAGAAGGTACCGCCCTCGGAACCGAGGATCAGGAACCTTTCCAGCTGCTTCCATTCGTCGAGCTTGAAGACGAAGCCCCCGGCGTTGTTCTCGACCATGTCCCTGCCGGGGATGGGGAGACCCTGGGGGGTCTCGGTCGCGTTGAGGCCCGCGAGGGCCTCCTTGATGTTCTTTTTCATGTTATGTGGTGCCCGTGAGGGCGGTTTTTGGTGTTATTGCATTTGATTGCGGTTTTGGTTTGGACTGAAAGGGATGCCGTCGCCCGGGAGCCTCCGTGACGAACGGAAGCCCCCGGCCGCGGGTGGTGGAGAGGTCGGACAAGCGGAAGAACCACGCGTGAGTTGCCGTGATCAGGAAAGCTAGGCCCGAAAGGTTAGAACTCGGCGGGGTTTACCCGCATCACCAGCGACACAGACGGCTGATAGTCCTACTTAAACGACGAGCTCAGGAAGTACCTCCCGCCGGGATCGAACCAGCATGTCCTGGTTCAGAGCCAGGCGTCTTGCCATTGGACGAGGGAGATGAAATGGGTTGGCCTACGGGATTCGAACCCGCGTACCTCACGTCACAGACGAGTACCTTGACCGCTAGGTGAAGGCCAACATGGAGCATCCCGCGCGATCCTGGCGAAAGTGACGCAGCCAGGCGCGGGAAAAGGTCCTCGATGATGGGATCGAACCACCGTATCCCTCACATCAAGGGGGCGCCCTACCACTGGACGAATCGAGGCTAAAAGGGATGGAGAGGGCGGGAATCAAACCCGCATCAACAGTTTCCAGGTAACCCAACAACAGTCGGCTCTCCTTTCGGGAGCAAGGTGGCGCGCTGGGAAAGACGCGTGAGCGCCTCTGCTATCTTGGTCATTAGACGACCTCTCCTAAGGGGTGGAGGAGGCGGGACTTACACCCGCAGCTCCGAGCTTATCGAGATAACCCAACGCGGACGGTTCGGTCACCCAAACAAGGGGGTGCGCTGGGTATTCACGGCGCTTTGATAGTTAAGCGACTCCTCCGTAAAGATGGGCAAGTGGATGGCGTCGGGAAGGGCTTTCGCCCAGTTTGTTTGCATATAACGATAACCGACGGCCGTTCGGCCCAGAAGTCTTGGGCGCAAAACCGGATCCGTCCGACGTCGCGCCGGCGCTGAAGCAAAGCGCGGCGACGGGCGGACCCGGCGGGGAGCATTGCCTCCCCGAGCACCTAGGTTGCAAGATGGTTGGCCGTGCGGGACTCGAACCCGCGCCAAGCCCTTATAAAGAGCCCGCTCTGACCGCTTAAGCTAACGGCCGATCCGACAGAACAATCAAATGGTAGAGAGTCAGGGCTTTGCTCCCTGTCTTGTTCGCTCAGAACAAACCGTGCTGCTGATTACACAAACTCTCCATAAAGGGGTGAGGCGCCGCGGGGGTCGAAGTCGGCCCGGAGCGCTGCTGCCGAAGGGCCGAGAAAAACGAGCAAGTGGGTGGCCGAGAGGTTTTTTCGAATAGTAACTCTCGGTTATCGGCTCGAAAGGTGTTCGGAGAAGGACTCGAACCTTCATCTGCCGGGACGCAGCCGGCTGTCCTATCCATTGTACTATCCGAACGGGATGGCATCCTCCGCCAGAATCGAACTGACATTCGGGGCTTCGGAGGCCCTACGCTTTTTCCGTTAAGCTAGGAGGACAAGAAAGGGACCAGGCGAGGGCTTGGGGAATTCGAGCAAGGATTTGCCGTCGGGATATTGCCGATGAACTGGTTGCCCAGAACGCCACGCTTGCGCGCATCGGCCGGCGTTTTTCATCCGCGTTGGTGGTTGGATAACCGACGACGTTCGGCTCGAAAGGGGGAGGAGAAGCGAAGCTTCTCCTAAGTGGTCGCGAGTAGAAGAATCGAACTTCCATCCGGGGGCTCCTAGACCCCCGAGCTTTCCATTAGCAGAACACGCGATAAAATGAGCAAGGGGTGACCTCACCGCAGGGCGGCGGGTCGGTGACCTAGAGGATTCACAGTAACCTAGGTCGAACGGCTCAAAAATTGGTCGGACTGGCCGGATTCGAACCGGCGATCTCTTGCACCCCGAGCAAGCGCTGTGGCCTGGCTGAGCTACAATCCGATGGTGGGTCCCATAGGCCGGCCGAAGCCGGGGTCGTGGGGGCGACCGAGGGAACCTAAAGTGAAGCCAGGGGGTCGGGTTTGGTCCACAATGTGGCGGCGTTGCGGCGCGGCCCGTAGCCCCTCCCTTGGCGGTTTTCTTTCTTTTGCTGGCCCGGGGTCGTCGTGACGTCCCCGGTATTTCAAGGATCTGGTTTGTTCACCGGTCGTTCGCGGGCTGGTGGCCTGCTCACGGACGGGTAGAACCGATGCCATGACCATGCATCCTGTCAGCGTACTGTCACTATTTATTTTCAAACAAGCGGCCCGTTTTAACATAAAGCATTGACCATCAACGATATTTTACTGTTAACAAATTACGGGTTTATCACCCATTACCGCCCCAAAGGCACCTGTCCGTCCCCCATGAGGTACTTCAGGAGGTCCCTTTGCTGCTCCGGGGTGAAGGTCTGGAGGAGTCCTTCGGGCATGAGCGAGACCGGCAGTGTCTCGCGCTGCGCGATGTCCGAGCGCTCGATCACGTGCCCCTGGCCGACCGAGCGCAGCGTGAGCGTGCGATCGTTCTGCGCGCCGACGAGTCCGCTGAGTGCGCGTCCATCCTTCAGTGTGATCGTGTTGAGGAAATAGGCGGCGTCGACGACCGCGCTCGGGTCGACGATATTCTCGACGAGGTAGTTCAGGTCGCGACGACCGCCGCCGGTGAGATCGGGTCCGAGCGCCCCACCTTCGCCGAAGAGTTGGTGGCACTGGCCGCACACGGCGGCGAAGAGCGCGCGACCGCGCGATGTATCCCCAGCGGCGATGAACGCCGGTGTGTGGCGGGCCTTGAGCTCCGCCATGAGCTTCTGCTTATCGGCGGAGGTCTCGCGGGCCACGCCCCAGACCTTGGAGAGCAAAGCATCGAGCCTCGTATCCCGGAAACCGCGCACCTGCCGCGCCGCCGCCGGCCCGAGGTCGGCCTTCGGGATCTTACCGGCTTCGATTGCCTTGAGCAGCTCGTCCGCGTAACGCGGACGCGAGACCAACGCGAGGATGGCCGTCGGCCGTTCGTGCGGGTAGAGTTGCGGGTAGCGCTCGAGGATGCGCTGCGCGACGCCATCCTCGTCGAACTGCGTGAGACCCTGGATCGCCTCGAGGTTCACGCCGCGGACGTAAATCAGTTTCTCGCAGACCGACTTAAGCTGCGCGTCCTTAGCCTCGATGAGCGCGAGCAAGGCGGCGCGGCGCTGCTCCATGAGGGCGCCTTCATCGAGGGCGATCTTCCGAATCTCGTCGAGGGCCTGGCCGTCGCCGAAGATGACGTTGAGCTGGCGAGCCTGATCCTGCGCCGCGGTTTCCGTCTTAGGAATGCTCGCGACGAACTTATCCCAGGCCGCGGGCTTAGGAGCCTTGCGCCAACCCTTGAGCCCGGTCGCCAGTCCAGCGATGAGGTCCGCCTGCCCATCCGGCATTTCGGCGGCCTCCGCCAGCAGGTCATCCAACGGACCCGGCTGCTTATCCGAAGCCTCGGCGAGGCGACGCGCGATGAGCTTGGTCACCTGCGGGACCCGGCAGACGTGGGCGCAGTTGGCCAGTTCGGAGAGCGGCAGCTCGCGGATCCCCGTCCAGACGAGCAGCGGGAGGTTATGGTCGGTCGCGTCCTGATCGTAGCGCAGCAGGTGCTGGGCGACGAGCGTGCGCATGGTCGGGGTGAGGTGCGGAAGCGCCGACGCCAAGGCGAGGCGCACGCGCTGGCCGTGCGGGGCCGAGGCCAGCTGCAGGAGAGCATTCTCCTGCGCGTCGCCGTTCGGGATGAAACCGGTGTGGTTCGCGTACTTGGCCAAGGAATTGTTCCGTCGCACCAACGGCTCGGTGAGTTCGCGCTCGATCAGGCGCGCCAGGACATCGGGGCGCTTCTCGGCGAGGATGGTGGCTGGCGCGTAATGGGCGCGGTGAGCATCGGCAAAGGGCTCCAGCCCCGACTTGGTCGCGGACATCGCTCGCAGGGCCGAGTGCGCGTTGAGCGCGAGGACCGGGTCGGCCTCGGCGACAAGCTTCTCCCACGCGGGCAAGGCCGACGACAGGTCGACGCCTCGCCAGGCGCGCTCGCGAAGTTCCCAGCGCGCCATGCGGACCAGCCATTCGTTCGGGCTGCGCTGCAGGTCGACCAACTGGGCGGGCGTGGCCCGGGTCAGGTCGCCGGCCGGCTGCTTAGATTCCCCATAGGCGACCTTGAAGATGCGGCCGCTGGTACGGTGGATGCCGTCCTGGTCGTGGCACTCGCCGATATCGCTCCAGTCGAGGATCGTGACGGCTCCATCTGGCCCTTGGCTCAACTCGATTCCGCGGAACCAGGGATCGTCAGACTTTAAGATATCTGGCTGATGCTTCATCACCAAAGCGCTGCCGACCCGCTCGATGGCTTCGACGTTGGTCCGTCGACCATGCATATTCAGCGTCATGAGTTTATCGCGATAATTCGCCGGCCAGTTATCTCCCTGATAAATCATCATGCCGACGTGCGCATGACCACCGCCCAAGGCCTCGGCCCCGCCGCGTCCGCCGTCCGCGTCATTCCACTTCTTGCCCGTGTCCCAATGGTAGTGGTCCGCCTGCTGGTCGATGAGCTCGTACACGAACGGGTACGGATCCTCGCCGTGCATGCGCTTGAAGTGGGCGCCGTGGATACCCTGCCAACCATGCCCGATCACCGTATTAATGAAGAGCAACTCATGGTCCTTGGTCCAATCGGAGCCCCAGGGGTTGGTGGTGCCGTGGCAATAGGGCTCGAAGACCTTGGTCACCGGGTGGTAACGCCAGAGCCCGCCCGCGGTCGGCTGACGCTTCTCCTTCGGCACGCCCGGGACGTCGATCCACGAGGTGCTGGAGATGCCCACGCGGCCGTAGAGCCAGCCGTCGGGGCCCCACTTGAGTCCGTTGGCGAAGGTATGCCGGCTGGCGGCCGTCGTGCTAAAACCGTCGAGCACCACCTGGGGCGGGCCCGCCGGCTTGTCGCCGTCCATCGGGATGAACAGCAGGTGGGGCGGGCACATCGCCCACACCCCGCCGAAACCGCGCTCGATGCTCGTCAGCATCTGCACCTCGTCGGTGAAGACGGTGCGCCGGTCGAACTTCCCGTCGTGGTCCGCGTCCTCGAAGATCACGATGCGGTCCTTCAGCTTCAGGTCGAAGCGTTCCTTGCCGTCCGAATAGGTATAGTTCTCAGCTACCCAGAGCCGGCCGCGCTCATCCCAGCAAAGCGCGATCGGTTGGCGGACATCGGGATCGCCGGCGAAAAGCGTGGCCCGGAAACCTTCGGGCAGATGGAGCTTGGTCAGGGCGTCGGCCGACGTGAGCAGCGGGATCGTCTCCGGCTGGTTGTTGCGCGGCTCCGGGAAGGGCGCCGCCCCCAAGTTCAGGGCGGCGAGCAAAGCGGCGAGGCGGACATCCATCGGGGCGGGGAGTGCCGTCCAGATTGGGGACGGCCGGGTCTGAGTCCACCCCGCAGGCGGTCCGCGTTCAGAATCCGCGGAGGATCTGAGAGTAGACGTCGGTCGAGGCGATCTGCGCGGGCAACCCGGCGCCGGTGGGCGCGATGAGCACCGGCCAGTCCAACGGGTCTTCCGGGATGCGACCATGCGACCCCTTCACCAGAGAAGCGTCCTGGGAGATGACTTCCATGAGCGCCTTGAAGCCGAGGGTCTTCTTCAGCAGGAACCAGGCGATCTTGAGCATCGGGAACCGGATCTTGGGATCGATGAACAGTTCGACGGGGTCGTAGCCCGGTTTGCGGTGGATATCGATGGTCCGGGCGTAATCCGGGTCCCCTTGCCCTTCCTCCCACCAGTAATAGGAGAACCAGCTATGGTCGTCGGCGACGACGACGAAGTCGCCGCTGCGGACATGCCTGATGCCGGCCGCGGCCTGCCCTTCGGCGTCGAGCACCTGCGCGACGCCGGGAGTGGCGAGCAGGACCTTGCGGACTTCTTCGCGGACCGACGGGTCGAGGACGACGACGTGCGCGACCTGGTGGTCGACGACGGCGAAGGCCTTCGAGTTGAAGACGTCGAGGGTCTCGACGCCATCCTCCAGCTTGAGCTCAAGCCAGTCGTGCTCGCGCAACACCTTGTTCAGCGGGACGGCCCGGTCGACGGCGGTGATGGCGTATTCGGAGACGATGAGGACCTCGACGCCGCGGGCTTCGAGGAAATCGGCCAGATCGCCGACGAGCTTGTCGACCTCGCGGCGCGCGGCATCGCTGCGCGGGTCGGCCGGCCCGAAGCGTTGCAGGTCGTAATCCAGATGCGGCAGGTAGACCAGGCTGAGGTCGGGCTGGTCATGCTCCTCGACCCAGCGGGCGCTGTCGGCGATCCACTGCGACGACGGCAGGCCGGCGCGCGGCCCCCAGAACGAATGGAACGGGAAATCGCCGAGGTCGCGCTTCAGCAGGGTCCGGTAGCGCTGGGGAAAGCTCGCGATGTCGAAGACCTTGCCGCCATTCGCCTTGTACACCGGGCGCGGCGTGACGGAGATGTCCGCCGCGGTGCCCATATTGTACCACCAGAAGAGGTTCGCGACCTTGAGCTTGGGGTTCTTGGCGTGGAGCGCGTCCCAGACCTTCGGTGCGCCGACCAGACGGTTGGACTGCTTCCAGAACTGCACCTCGCTCAGGGCGCGGT
>JBEELT010000025.1:0-18796 GCA_041167995.1 Verrucomicrobiota bacterium
TGGCCACGGGGGCCTTGATTGCCGGGTGCGGGTCGTAGCCCTCGACGGCGATGTCCTCGAACTTGAACGCGAAGAGGTCCGTCACGGCCGGGTTCAGCACCAGGCGGGGCAGGGGCCGCGACTCGCGCGAGAGCTGCAGGTCGACCTGCTCCACGTGGTTGGAATAGATGTGCGCGTCGCCGAAGGTGTGCACGAAATGACCGGGCTTAAGTCCCGTCACCTGCGCGATCATGTGCGTCAGCATCGCGTAGCTGGCGATGTTGAAGGGCACGCCCAAGAAGAGGTCCGCGCTGCGCTGGTAGAGCTGGCAGCTCAGGCGGCCGTCCGTCGAGACATGAAATTGGAAGAGCGTGTGGCACGGCGGCAGGGCCACCTGGTCGGCCTCCTCCGGGTTCCAGCCCGAGACGATCAGGCGGCGGCTGGCGGGGTTGCGGCGGATTTCCTCGACGAGCTTGCGGACTTGGTCGACGCCGTCGGGCGCGTACGTGCCGTCGGGTCGCTTCGTGGCCCCGAAGTTGCGCCATTGGTGGCCGTAGACGGGCCCGAGGTCGCCCTCGCCGCGACCGAACTTCGCGCACTGCTCCGCCGTGGCCCACTCTTTCCAGATGCTCACCCCGCGCTCTGTCAGCCAGGCGTTCTGCGTGCTGCCGGAGAGGAACCAGAGCAGTTCGTGCGTGATGGACTTAAGGTGGACCTTCTTCGTCGTCACGAGCGGGAAGCCTTCCGCGAGGTCGAAGCGCAGCTGGGCGCCGAAGATGCCGAGCGTGCCCGTGCCGGTGCGGTCGGCCCGGATTTCTCCGTGCTGCCGGACGTGGCGGAGCAGGTCGAGGTAGGCCTTCATGGGTCTTGGGTTATTCTCCGGAAAGGTCCCGCCGCAACACGGAAACCGAGCCGCCCGCCGAACCTTTCGCCCTTGCCTCCCCGCCCCCTCGGAGGCACCCCTCAAGGGAGCCCACATGAGCGAAAAGACCGACCTCAACGCCATCTCCCACGACCTCCACGCGGTCCGGAAGGAGAAACTCGCCCAGCTCCGCGCCGCCGGGGAGGATCCGTTCCGCGCCGAGTGGGCCCAGACCCACGTCTCGACCGAGTGCCCCGGCCTCCTGCCCGAGGGCGTCGAGGAAGGCCCCGAGGTCTCCGTCGCCGGCCGCATCGTCGCCCTGCGCGTCATGGGCAAGGCCAGTTTCGTCAAGCTGCTCGACCGCGGCGGCGTGATCCAGACCTACTTCACCCGCGACGCCCTGGGCGACGCCTACGACACGCATTTCAAGAAGCTTGTCGATTCGGGCGACTTCGTGGGCGTCCGCGGCCGCCTCTTTCGCACCAAGACCGGCGAGGTCACCGTGCGCGTCTCCGAATATAAGCTGGTTTCGAAGGCCCTCCGCCCCCTGCCCGAGAAGTGGGCCGGCCTGACCGACGCCGAGAAGATCTACCGCCAGCGCTACCTCGACCTCGTCGTCAACGAGGAGTCGCGCCGCCGCCTGTTCGTCCGCAGCCGCGTGGTCGAGGCGATCCGCCGCTTCCTCTGGAGCCGCCAGTTCACTGAGGTCGAGACGCCGGCCCTGCACGCCATCGCCGGCGGCGCTGCGGCCCGTCCGTTCGAGACGCACTCCAACGCGCTCGATTGCGACTTCTACCTACGCATCGCGCTCGAGCTGCACCTCAAGCGTTGCCTCGTCGGCGGCATGGACCGCGTCTTCGAGATCGGCCGCGTCTTCCGCAACGAAGGCGTGTCCATCAAGCATAGCCCCGAGTTCACGATGCTCGAGGCCTACCAGGCCTACACCGACTTCCGCGGCATGATGGAGCTCGTCCGCTCGATGATCCAGAAGGTCTGCGCCGACGTCCTCGGCACGACCACCGTCGTCCGGCCGGACGGCGTCGCCATCGAGCTCGGCGGCGAGTGGCGCGAGGCCAAGTACAAGGACCTCATCCTCGAGCGCACCGGCGACCCGCAGTGGTTCAGCCGCACCAAGGCGGAAAAAATCGCCGCGTGCAAGGCCCTCGGCCTGCACGAGCCGCGCGCCGACTGGGAAGATTTCGAGGTCACCAACGAGGTCTTCGGCAAGCTCATCGAGCCGGGCCTCATCCAGCCGACCTTCGTCACGCACATCCCCAAGGAGCTCTGCCCCCTCGCCAAGGTCACCATCGGCGACGACTCGACCATCGACGTCTTCGAACTCTGCATCAACGGCCAGGAGATCGCTCCCGCCTACTCCGAGCAGAACGATCCCGGCGTGCAGCGCGAGATGCTGCAGCTCCAGGCCGGGGCGGAGACCCAGAAGATCGACGAGGACTTCCTCCTCGCGCTCGAGCACGGCATGCCCCCCGCGGGCGGCCTCGGCATCGGCATCGACCGCCTCGTGATCCTGCTGACCGGCGCGGCCAATATCCGCGACGTCATCCTGTTCCCGACGCTCGCGCCCGAGAAGCAGGCCTGAGCCTTTCCCCTTGCCCTGGTTCCTCCATCTCGCCCTCCGCCAGCTCTTCCCGCCCGGTAAGCGCTTCCCGGCGTTCGCGACGGTCTCGATCCTCGGCGTGGCCCTCGGCGTCGCGACCTTGCTCGTGGTGCAGACGGTGATGAACGGCTTCGGCGAGGAGCACCGCAAGCGCATCCGCGAATCCTTCGGCGACTGCCAGGTCGTCGCCGCCCGGCCGCTAGCCCGCCCCGACGAGCTCGTCGCCGAGCTCCGTCGCGCCCCCGAGGTGGCCTCCGCCACCGCCTACGCCGAGGGCCCCGCGCTCGCGCGCCGCGGCGACTTCTCCGGCGTGGCCGCCGTGCGCGGCATCGACCCGCTCGACCCGGCCCAGCCGGCCCGCAAGTACATCCACGGCGGCACCTTCGACGACCTCGACGATGGCCGCGTGATCCTCGGGCTCGGGCTCGCGCAGCAGCTGCGCGTCCGCATCGGCGACAAGGTCGAGCTCTGGTCCCCGGCGATGGCCGAGCGGGCGGAGAAGGGTAAGGCGCCCCTGCCCGCCGAGTTCGAGGTCTGCGCCATCCTCCGCACCGGTTTCACCGAGGTGGACAACGCCGCCGCGCTCATCCCGCTGCGGCGCTTCCGCGAGATCTGGAACCTCGGCCCGCGTGCCCACGGCGTGATCCTGCGCCTCAAGGAGCCCGCCCGCGCCGAGGAGATCGCCGGCCGCCTGAACGTCGGCCACCCCGACCTGGTCTTCCGGCCGTGGCAGGCGATCAAGCGCAACTTCCTCGAGGCGATTCGCTTCGAGAAGACGATGCTTTTCTTCCTGATGTTCATCATCACGCTGGTCGCGTCGTTCTCGATCGGCAGCACCCTGTTCTCCGCCGTCATCCGCCGCTCCCGCGAGGTCGGCGTCCTCGCCGCGCTCGGCGCCGGCCGCGGCGCGATCCTCGCGCTCTTCGGCCTGCAGGGCCTGCTCATCGGCGCGCTGGGCACGGGACTTGGCTTCCTGCTGACCGGCGGCATCCTCCATTTCCGCGACGCGATCCTCGGTGCGATCAACGCGGTCTTCGGCGACGGCGACATGGTGGCCAGCGTCTACCAGTTCGCCAACATCCCGCTCCACTACGATCCGGCCGACTTCGTGGCGGCGGGCGTCTTCACCCTGCTCGTCACGACGTTGGCGGGCTTCGTCCCGGCCCTCTGGGCGGCCGGGCGCAAACCTTCGGAGGCCATGCGCGATGCCTGAGATTGTCCTCCAGGCCACGGACCTCGCGAAGGCGTTCGCTGCCCCCGCCGGTCCCTTGCCCGTGCTGACCGCGGTCTCCCTCGAGGTCCATGCCGGCGAGTCCGTCTCCATCCGCGGTTCCTCGGGCTCCGGCAAGACTACCTTGCTCCAGCTCCTCGGCGGCCTCGACGTCCCCGATGCCGGCGAGGTGCGCGTCGCCTGCGAGGGCGCCCTCGTGGCACCCCGCCGCCGCCTAGGCCGCGGCGTCGGCTTCGTCTTCCAGAACTACCAGCTCATGCCCGAGCTGACCGCGCTCGAGAACGTCGCGCTCGCCGCCCGGATCGTGGGCGTGCCGCCCGCCGCGGCCAGCGCGGCCGCCCGCGAGCTCCTCGGACTGGTCGGCCTCGCCGCCCGCGCCGACCATCTGCCCGCCCAGCTCTCCGGCGGCGAATGTCAGCGCGTCGCCCTGGCCCGCGCCTTAGTCAACCGCCCCGCGGTGCTCCTGGCCGATGAGCCGACGGGCAACCTCGACGAGCGGACGGCGGAGGAGATCATGCGCCTGTTGCTCGACGTCGTGGCCGCGCGTGGCCTGGCTTTGGTGCTCGTCACGCACAGCCGCGAGTTCGCCGAGCGGGCGTCGCGTCGCCTGGTACTTTCCGGCGGCGTCCTTTCGCCCGCCTGATTTGACAATCCGTCGGGCGGCGGTTGGGTAGCGTCATCATGAACGCCGCCCTGACCCCCGCCCAACTGCTCGCTTCCCTGGAATGGCGCTACGCCACCAAGGCCTTCGACCCCCGCAAGCTACCGGACGCCACCTGGGCCGCGTTGGAGGAGTCGCTCCGGCTCACGCCGTCCTCGTTCGGCCTCCAGCCCTGGAAGTTCTTCATCATCGCCGACCCCGCGGTCCGCGCGAAGCTCCGTCCGGTGTCCTGGAACCAGACGCAGGTCACCGACGCCTCGCACCTCGTCGTCTTCGCCCGCCGCACCGAGATCACCGAGCAGGACGTGAACGAGTTCTTCCATCAGATGGTCGCCGAGCGTCAGGCCGACCCCGCCGCGCTCGAGCCCTACCGCCAGATGATGATCGGCGGCGTGGTCAAGGGTAAGGACGCCGCCGCCCAGAAGGATTGGGCCGCCCGTCAGCTCTACATCGCGCTCGGCCAGCTCATGGGCGCCGCCGCTGCGCTTGCGGTGGATACCTGCGCGCTCGAAGGCATCGACCCCGCCGCCTACACCGAGATCCTCGGCCTCCAGGGCACGGGCTACGAGGTCGTGGTCGCCTGCGCCGTCGGCTACCGCTCCGGCGCCGACAAGTACGCGCAGCTCAAGAAAATCCGCTACCCGAAGGCCCGCGTCATCGCGCAGGTCTGAGCCCGCTCAGCTCCGCGTCGCCCACCGCGCGAACTCATCGTCGTCCGCCAAGACGGGCGGGTCGCCGTATTCCGTCGAGAGCAGGTTGCGGTAGGCCTCGTCCGCGAAGCGTCGGCAATGGAGCAGCACGCGCGCCGTCTGGCCGGGCGCGCGGACCAGCCGGCCTAGCGCCTGGTTGACCTTGCGCATCCCGGGCCGCACGTACGCCAGCGCGAACGCATCCTCGACGCCGTCGTTGGCGAACATCTTGCGCCGCGCTTCCTGCAGCGCGTTCACCTCGGGCAGGGCGGGGCCGACGATCACCGCCGAGCGGATGCGCCCGCCCAGCATGTCGACCCCTTCGCCCAGCGACCCGCCGAGGATGAGGCAGAGGATGGTGTGGCGGTTGAGGGAATCCTCCACGAAGCGCGCCGTGCCGTCCGGGCCGAGTCCGCGCGGCTGCAGGGCGATGTCGGCCTTCGGGTCGAGGTTCGCCAGCTCCTTGCCGACTCCCTCGGCGTACTTGTAGGAAGGGAAGAAGGCGGCGACGGCGCCCTCCTGCGACAGGCGGAGCAAGGCCGCGGCCGTGCGCGCGAGGTGCGTCTCGCGGGTCTTCAGGCGCGTGTCGACGCGACCATCGATCGCCACCGTGTAGGCCCCTTGGCGCCAGGATGCGAGCGCGTCGACCTTCGCCAGGGCGTCGCCGTCGAGCCCGCATTCGTTCGCCAGCGCCCCGCGCGGCCCCGGGGTCGCGGTCATCAGCAGCGCGTGCCCGAACTTCAGGAGCCGCTCGCCCGTCGCCTTCGCCGCCGAGAGGCAATCCAGGCTGAGCATCCCGGGCCGCGGGGACCACAGCAGCCAGCCGAGGTCGGCCGCCTCCAGCCGGTCGGACCACGTCGCGGCGTTCCAGAGCCCTTGCCGGGTGAGGTCCGACAGGTCGTCGGTGTTGAACGGCTGGTTCGCCGCGAGCTCCGCCAAGGTCTCCGCGTGGCCCATCGCCTCCAGCCGGTCGTCGGGCGAGACCGCGTCGGCCTTGGGCAGGCGCGCCAGGAAGTCGGCCCAGGCCTGCGTGGCGCGGATCCACGGCTCCGGCGCGCGGTGGCGCACCAACTCGTGGGCCAGGTCGGCCGCATCCGGCGCCTCATCCCGCAGCGACAGGCATTCCGCCGCCCGCTCGGGCAGGTTATGCGCCTCGTCGACGATCAGTGCGGTATCGGACTCATCCCAGCCCGGCACATTCTCGAGCGCCGCGCGGTTACGGGGCGAGAAGACATAGTTGTAGTCGCAGATCACCACCTCCGCGTGCGCGAGCATCGCCTTGGTGATGTCCCACGGCGGCACGCCCGCCAGCCGGCCGATCTCGCGGATCCGGCGGAGGTTCGAGCCATCCTCGAGCAGCGCCTGCGGGTCGAGGCCGGCGCGGGCCCAGTTGCGGCGGATCTCCTCCGGGTCGTCGGGCAGGCCATCCACTTCGTGCTCGGCCCGCGGGCGCAGCACCAGGGCGCGCAGCTCGGACGGTTTCGCCAGGCGGCGGAGTTCCTGCAGGACCTGCAGCTGGCCCGTGCCCTTGCCCGTCAGGTAGAGTAGGCGCCCGGCGCGGCCGCCGCGCAGCAGGCCGAGGCCGTGGCGGAGCGCGGCCGAGGTCTTGCCGAAGCCCGTGGGCGCGATGAGCAGCCGCGTGGTCGATTCCATCCCGGCTTGGTCCAGGTCGGCGCAGCCCTGCAGCCACTCCGGGCGCGGCTCCTTGAACGGTAGACGGTCCGGTAGGCAGAGCAGGCGGGCATGGCTCGCGCGCCGGTTCTCCGCGTGCGCCGCGATCGTCTCCGCCTGCTGCAGGAGGTCAGCCTCGGCCGTGGCCGGCAACGGCACGGCCTGCTGCTCGCCGCTGGTCAGGTCGACGAAGACCACCTCGCCCTGCACCGCGCGGACGGCGGGGTCGAGGCGCGCGGCGTGGCAGTAGAGCGTCAGCTGCAGGAAATGGTGCGGGTAGCGGCGGGTCAGCTGGTCGGAGCGCCGGGGCAGCGATTGGCTGATGGTCTTCACCTCGCGGATGCGCACCGCGCCGTCGGCCGCGCGCCATTGGTCCGCCCGCCCTGTCACGACCAACGTCCAGCCCAACGCCTGCACCTCGCAGTTCGCCGCGCGCTCGAAGGTCCAGCCATCCTGCTCGGCCTCCGCCTGCCGGCGGAGCGTCTCGTGCCATTGCCGTCCGGCCTCCGCGCGCCACGGGGCGCCGCCGCTCCCGGCCCCGGGGCCGGGTCGGAACGTGGCGAACTCCTGCGCGCTCAGTTCGATGCGCCGCGACTTGATGTCGAAACGCATCAGGGCAGGACGAAGTGGGCCTCGCCCGCGGCCCAGCGCTCGAGGTCGGCGGCCAGGCGCGCGACGACTTCCTCCTCGGTCGTCTGGGCGTCGAGCGGCTGGAGCAGCACCGCGCCGGCCGCCTCGCGGCGGGTGCCGAGTCCCGTGAGCCAGTCTTCCTGCACCGGCCAGCCGCCATCCTTGAGCATCAGCCAGAGGCCCTTGAAATAGGCGGCGTCGGCCCGCGGGCGCATGGCCATCGCCTCGAAGGTCTCGGCGGCGATGCGCGCGCACACGGGGGCGGATTCGGGCGGGGGCGGGTTCTTGCGGAGCATCGCGGCGAACCGGCAGGCGCGCTCAAGCGTGCGGTGGTCCCGGGCGATACCCAGCCGGCGGTGGAGCAGGCGGTAGTCGCGCGCGAAGCGCGTGCCCCCGTCCTTGGCCCGCTCCAGCGTGATTTCGCCGTCATCGAAGAGGTCCGGCGTCGTGGTGGTCTTGCCCGGCCGGGCGCGGATCAGGCAACGCACGAGGCCCTCCGTCGGCTCGAGCAGCGTGAGCAGCGAATGCGATTCCCCCGACGGGTCGCGTCCGAGCACCAGGCAGCGCAACGGGGCCGAGGACATCCGCCTCAGGCCTGGTCTTCGCCCTTCGGGATGACGGCCCCGAAACTCATCAGCAACGCGAGGGCTTCGGAAACCTTGAGCTTCGTCTCGCGGATGTCTTCGGGCGGCACCTGGAGGATGAAGCCGGAGGTCGGCGCCGGGGCGGCCGGGATGAAGACATTGACCACGGGGCGACCGAGGGCCTCGGAGAAGGCGGCGGGTTGCTCATGGGTCACAAAGGCGATGCTCCAGCAATCCACGCGCGGGTATTGCACGAGCACCACCCGGCGGAAGGTGTCCTTGTTACGGCCGCTGAGCGCATCGACCATCTGCCGGATCGAGTTATACAGCGAGCCGAGGCCCGGGGTCTTCTCCAACATCTTGGCGAAGACGTGGTGCATGACCTTGCCGAAGAGCCGCTTGGACAGGTAGCCGATGATCGTCAGGACGACCAGCATCACGACCGCCGAGGCGATGGTCAGCGCCAGCCCCGTCATGCCGTCGTTGAGGTTCGGCAGAGGCTGCTTGGTGCTCTCGAAGACCCAGGTGAGGACGAAGAGCGCGATCTGCTTGGCCGGTTTGCCCAGGAGGTCGATCAGGATGGACACCACCCAGAAGGTCAGGGCAAGCGGCAAGGTCAGGAAGAGCCCCGTCAGGAAGTTATGGCCCAGCCGGGAAAGGAAGGAGGATTTGTCGGCGGGCTGACTCATGTGGGGCCTAGGAAAGCCCTTTCGCCCCTGCTGGCAAGGGTGGGCGATCTTAACCGCAGGTTTGCTTTCGACCGGCGGGGGCGTACCTTCGGCGGGCAATGAGATTACCCCATCTCCTCCTCGCCATGGCCACCTTCGTCCCCTCCTTCCTCCGCGGTACCGAGGAAGCCTACCCGCGGACCCCGATGGGCTCGATTGAGACCAAGACCTTGCCGGCCGCCCGCCTGATGGTGGCCGAATCCCCGAAGGGCTACTTCGAGTCCGGTAACGGCCTTTTCATGAAGCTGTTCCGTTACATCGACGGCAACCAGATCCCGATGACCTCCCCGGTGGAGGCGCGCCTCCAGCCCGGCGTCATGGTCTTCTACATGGACGCCGGCTCGGCCAAGCGCACCGACCTGCAGGCGACCCCGCAGGTGAAGCTCGCGGAGACCCCGGCCCGCCTCGTCGCCTCGATCGGCGTGCGCGGCTCCTACTCGCGCGAGAACTTCGATGACGCGCTCGCCAAGCTCAAGGCGTGGCTGGCTACCCGCCCCGATCTCACCTCGCCGGGTGAGCCCTACGCGGTCTATTGGAACAGCCCCTTCGTCCCCGGGGTCTTCAAGCACTCCGAGGTGCACATCCCCGTGACGGCCAAGGCGCCCGCGCCCGCTGCGCCGGCGAAGTAGTTCCGCCTCAGCGCCAGACCAGGACCCACTCGACCTTCGCGGCCTCGTCGTCGATCCGCGTCGGTTCGCCCGCCTTGACCGCGGCGATCAGCTCGGCTGCTTTGCGCCGCTGGGACTTGTCCTTGCCGGCTTTGGCCAGCCGCAGCGCCTGTAGGCGTTCCCACTCGCGCGGCGTCTCGGGCGCGCCGAGGGTGCCGAGTTTGGCGAGGTTGAATTCCTTGCGCGTCCAGCCGGGTCGCGTCGGGTCGGCGGTCTTGAGTTGCGTGGCCAGCAGTTCGGAGGGCTTGGGGAGGTCCTTCGCGGCCTTGGCGTCCAGCTCATAGAGCAGGGCGCCTTCGCCGTTCACCGTGACGAAGGTGCCGGCGACGACCTTCGCCTTGGAGAGGGCGCCGAAGCCGCTGCGGTTGGAGCCGAGCTGGCGGGCGGAAAAGTTCGCGACAAAAGCCTGGAACTTCTCCGGCGGCAGCAGGACGATGATGGCCCCGCCGGCCTCGTCTTTCTCGTTGCCGGAGAGGATGCGTACCGCCGCGGCCGGGGCGTCGATCGCCACGAGGCCGGGTTCCTCCAGGCCGAGGACGGCCGTCTTCACCGGCTTACCTTCGAACGCGGCTGGCGTGGCGCGCCAGGTGTCGGCGACGTACGGATCGCCCTTACGGGCGTTGGGCGTCAGGGCCGCGAGCGCCGCGACGAGGAGCAGGGGGCCGGTCATCGGTTCAGGCCCAGGCGCGCTGGCGCCAGGCGAGGCCCTCGGCGATCTCGCGGGCGAGCGCCGGTCCGCGGAAGACCAGCCCGGAGTAGACCTGCACGAGGCAGGCGCCTTCGTCCATGAAGCGGCCCGCGTCGGCCGCGCAGGTGATCCCGCCGCAACCCACCACCGGGATCCGCCCGCCGGATTCCTTGACCAGGAAACGCACGACCTTGAGCGCGCGTTCGAGCAGCGGCGCGCCGCTGAGCCCGCCCTTGGTCGCGCACGCCTCGGTGCCGGGCGGGCGCGTGATGGTCGTATTGGTGGCGATGATGCCGGCGAAGCCGCACTCGCCGACGACGCTGACGATGTCCGCGAGTTGGTGCGGGTTGAGGTCGGGGGCGACTTTCAGGAGCAGCGGCACGGGGCCGCCGGCGACGCCGTGGTTCTCGCGGGCGAGGGTGGCCAGGAGCGTCACGAGCGGGCCGCGGTCCTGCAGGGCGCGCAGGCCCGTGGTGTTCGGGCTGCTGATGTTCACGACGACGTAGTCGGCCAGGGGCGCGAGGCGCTGGAAGCCGAGCAGGTAGTCCTCATGGGCGCGCTCGTTCGGGGTGTCCTTGTTCTTGCCGAGGTTGATGCCGAGTGGGCAGGCGCGGCGGCCGCGACCGGGCTGGCCCGACAGGCGCGCGTGTAACGCCTCGACGCCGGCGTTGGGGAAGCCGTAGGAGTTCACCACCGCCTTCAGGGCGGGGTAGCGGAAGACGCGGGGACGTTCGTTGCCCGGTTGGGCCTTGGGGGTGACGGTGCCGATCTCGACGTGGCCGAAGCCCAGCGCTGCCGCGCCCCGCCACCCCAGCCCGTCCTTGTCGAACCCGGCGGCGAGACCGACATGGTTGGGGAACTTCAGGCCGAAGGCCTCGATGGGCTTGCCCCCGCGCGGGGTCAGCCGCCGTTCCATCAGGGCGCGGAGCGGGGCGAGGGCGCCGAGCAGCCCCATCCCGCGTAGGCCGAACAGGTGAGCCTTTTCCGGGTCCATCGCATAAAGACCCCGGGAGACGACTTTTTCGTAGAGGAAAGACATGGCGGGCAGTTAAGGGAGGAACGGGCGGAAGGGAAGCGGAGAACCCTAGGGCGCCGACCCCTCTTGACTCCCTGCGGGACTTGGGCAAATCCGTCTTCCATGGCCGTGACGACTTCCAAACTTCTCTGGTGCACCATCCGCTTCAAGGAAAAGGAGGGTAGTTGGTGGGTGAAGGAGAACTCCGACCCCAGGCACTACGAACCGGATGGCCTGGGTATCCTGGATCCGTTCCAGTTCCCCTGGATCCTCGATATGCTGGACCCCCTCCGCGAGTACGGCCTATCCAATGAGATCCTCGAGGCGGCCTTCGTCCCCTTCCAGGTCCAGGACATCGACAAGGACAGCACCGTCCGCCTCGCCCGCGTCGCCGAGCATATCCTCGACTCCGAGGAGCCTCTCTTCGCCCTCCCGAACATCAAGGACGGCGACAAGGGCGCCTACGCCGACTTCCTCGAGCACATCATGCGCCTGCGCGTGAAGCTCATCAACGACACCATCAAGCTCGAGCAGAAGCTGACCGTCGAGGACGTGGATGAACAGCTTTCCGAGCTGCGCAACCAGGCCCTGATCGAAGGCCGCGACATCCACCCCCTCGAGGAGATCACCGATATCCTGGAGTTCGTCCCGCAGGGCCACGAGGTCCCGGGCGAGGACGACGACGACGACAAGCCGACCCGCGCCGCCAGCGCCGCCGACGACCTGCCCGACCTCCCCGAGGTCGAGGACGTCGACAAGGACATGGAGAAGAACCTCCGCTGGGACGACGAGGAAGAGGCCCCCGCCGAGGGCGCCGAAGCGGCCGAGGGTGAAGAGGAAGGCCGCCCGCCCGCCAAGGGTTCGTCGGGCGGCCCGCGTCGCCGGCGCTGAGCCGGCCGGCGGTTATTTCGCCGGTTCGACGGCCGGGCTCGGTTTGACGACCGGCTTGGACGTTTCGGTCGGCTCGACCCGGGTCTTGGCCGCGGCCTGCGATTCGAAGAGCCACAGTCGCCGGGAGGCCATGTCGATGGCGATCGGGTGCGCCCGCAGGAAGTCGTCGCCCAGCAAGTTATGTTCCTGATCGCGGTTGAATTCCACGCCGGTCAGGGGCACGCCGCCGATGCGGAGCGACTTGATCTGGCAGGTCTCCACGCGGGTGAGCGACACGCCGCGCACGGTGGCCACCGGGACGTAGCCCTTGAAGGTCGTCTTCCCTTTGAACTTTAGCGAGCTCATGTACGACTTGGAGGCGCCCGAATCGACGATCATCGGCACCTTCTGGCCCTCGACCTCGATGTTCACGCCGCAGTGGCCGCCGCGGCTGTAGCAGGGGATCTCGTGAGCCGAGGAGGTGTCCGGCGTCTTCCCCAAGGTCATGACCTTGTTGGCCAGGTCCATGTAGAACGGCTTCTCGAAGAGGATATCCGCGCCGATCAGGCCGTCGAGCTCCATGCCGTCGAGCGGCATGATGCTGATGTGGAAATCCCGCCAGACCGCGCCGCCCGCCTCGAGCTTCTCGACGTAGCCGAACGTGTTCTCGCTCCGGCCGGAGTTGCCCATCGACGGCACCGTGAAAGCCTCGGGGACGTCGCACTTGGCTGCGCCGCGCGGCGTCAGCACGCCGGTGCCTTGGCAACCCGTGTCCACGCCGAGCGTGAGGGTCGCGCCGTTGATCTTCACCTGGATCGTCGGGATGGAGCGGACCCGCAGGCGGAACGTGGCGAGACCTTCGGCCGGAAACTCCGACTTCGGTTTCTTGATTTCTTGGGCCGGCAGGGCCGCGGCCATCAGGGCGATGAGGCAGGCGAGCAGGGTTCTCATGGTCCGGTCGGGGATGAGTCCACCTTGGCCTGAAACCAGGGGAGGTCGAGCGGTCTCTGCCGATTTATCGCCCGGTCCGGCGGCGGCGCCAGACGTAGGTCGCGGCGAACGCGAGCCCGCCCAGCCCGACGGCCCAGTCCCCGTGGCGGACCCAGAAGGTCGGCGCTCCGCGCGGGGTGCGGATCTCGGCGAGCTGGACGGCCGGATGCCCGTCGCCGGTCGGCAGCATCAGCCCGCGGGGCGTGATGACCCCGCTCCAGCCGTCGTTGCCCGAACGGGCGACCGGTAGGCCGGTGGCGACCGCGAGCAGGACCGAATGCGCCGTGTGCTGCGCGTCGGCCGCCTCGTGCCCGTACCAGCCATCGTTGGTCACCACCGCCAGGAGGTCGGCCCCGGCCAGCGCATGCTCGCGGGCGAGCGCCGGGAACACGTCCTCGTAACAGACCAGCGGCCCGGCCAGGTAGGTGAAGCCGCCGCGGGTGGTCAGGGGGAGTAGGGTGGGGGCCTGGCCGGCGACGCAGTCCTCCGCGATCGGCACGACCTTGCGCAGCGGTAACCAGTCGGCCCCGGGCACGTATTCGCCGAACGGCACCAGGTGGCGTTTCGCATAGGTCGGCTTCTGCGCGCCCTCGGCGGTCACCACGGCCACGCTGTTCGCGTAACCGCCGGCCCGTCGTTCGACGGCACCGATCAGCAACGGGGTCCCCGGCGCGACCTGCCTGAGCATCGCTAGGTAAAGCGGGTCATCGAGCAACGCCGGCAAGGCCGCCTCCGGCCACAGGATCACGTCCGGCTTATCCGCCAAGGTCGCGCGCGCGGCCTCCGTCAGCGTCGTCGCATGCCGCTTGAACTTGTCCAGCTGCCACTTCTCCGTCGGGTCGAAATGCGTGCGGACCGCGGCGATGCGTACCGTCGTGCCGGGCGTCCGGCCTGCGGTCTCGGTCAACGTCAGGGCGAAACCGGCGGCGATCACCCCGAGGCCCAGGTAAAGCTCGGGCGTCAGGCGCTTCGTCCAATCCATCGGTCCGAGCGGCGTCAGCGCGGCGTCGGCCCGCCGGAAGCGGCGCAGGCGGATGATCCAGCTGGCCAGGCCGAGATTGATCAGCACCAGACCCATCGACAGGCCCGTCGGCCCGACCCACGCGCACAGCGTCAGCATCACCGGGTTACCTTGTTGGCTCGCGGCGAGCGGCAACCAGCCGAAGCCCGTGAGGAAGGTGGTCCGGGCCCATTCGAGCAAGCCCCAGGAGCCCGCGAGTCCGAGCATCGCGAGTAGCCGCGCCGGCAGACCGGCGTCGCCGACGGCCGGCAGGATCCAGCGCAGGCCCAGGCACCACAGCCAAGGGAAGAGCGCGCAATAGGCGGTCAGCCCGACGAGTCCGAGCCAGCCGAGCGGCGGGTACACGTGGCGCAGCCACACGAGCAGGCCGATCCAGAGCACCCAGCTCGTGAGGAACGCCACGCGGCGCCAAAGGCGGTAGTCCGGCGCCTCCGCCGCGGCGAGCGCGGCGGGGATCAGCGCGAAGAACGCGACGAACGGGTGCCCCAGGGGCGGGAACGAGAAAAGCAGGAGGATCGCGCTCAGGCCCAGCCCGAACCAGGTCGCGCGCCCGCCCGCCGGCGCCGGGCTCGCGTCCGCCGCGGTCATTCCGAGATGACCTGGGCGACTTCCCAGCCTTCGTCGCGGACCAGCGGCTCGGCCTTCTTCCACTTCAGTTCCTGGGACTCCGGGCCCTTGGTGATGCGGACGAGGGCGTTGCGGCCAATCTTCGGGAGCTCGCGCCGGAAGGGGGCGTGCTTGACGGGGGCCGGCGCCGGGGCGGCCGGGGCGGTGGTCGTCGCGACGGGGGCACCGGGTTCGGCCGGGCCGATGGCCATGGCCTGGCCTTGGGCGCGGCGCATGAGGGCCTCGAGCGCCTCCATCGAGGACGCGAGGCGGAAGAGCTTGCGGCAGACGTCCTCGCGGAGCTGGCCCATGAGGTCGGCGAAGGCCCGGTAGGCTTCCGTCTTGTACTCATTGAGCGGGTCCTTCTGGGCGTAACTGCGGAGATTCACCGCGCGGCGCAGCTCGTCCATGTCGGTCAGGTGGTTTTGCCAGTTGCGGTCGATGGCCTGGAGCAGCACGTGGCGCTCGATGTAGGTGATGACCTCGGCCGGCTCGTGGGCCTCGCGGCTGGCGTGCAGGTCCATGACCTTGCGCAGCGCGAACTCGGCGGCCTGGGGCAGGGTGCGACCCTGCAGGTCGGCGGCCTCGAGGCGCAGGTGAAAGCAGCCGGCGTACCAGCTCGTGAAGGCGTTGACGCCCTGGGCGGTCGGGGCGGTCGCGCCTTCCGGGTAGGCCTGGGCGAGGCGTTCCTCGATCTCCTCGGCGAGCACGTCGCGGACGGCCTCGCGGGAATCCTGGGCGGCGAGGGTGCGGTTGCGCAGCGCGTAGACGATCTGGCGCTGGCGGTTCAGCACGTCGTCGTACTGCAGCAGGCGCTTGCGCATCGAGTAGTTCTGGCCCTCGACGCGTTTCTGGGCGGTGCCGATCGAGCGGTTGAGGAGCGGGTGCTCCAGCGGTTCGCCTTCCTTGAAGGACTTCTCGAGGAGGGAGGAGATGATGCCCGCGTTGGAGAACAGGCGCATCAGGTCGTCCTCCAGCGCGATGAGGAAGCGGGAGCGGCCCGGGTCTCCCTGGCGGGAGCAGCGGCCGCGCAGCTGGCGGTCGACGCGGCGGGATTCGTGGCGCTCGGTGCTGAGCACGTAGAGGCCGCCGAGCTCGCACACGCCCTCGCCGAGCCGGATGTCGGTGCCGCGGCCGGCCATGTTCGTCGCGATGGTCACCGCGCCGCGCTGGCCCGCGAGCGACACGATTTCGGCCTCCTGCTCGTGGTGCTTGGCGTTGAGCACCTTGTGCGGTACCTTGGCCATCCCGAGCATGCGGCTGAGCGTCTCGGACGCCTCGACCGAGGCGGTGCCGACGAGGACGGGCTGCCCGCGCTGGTGCGCGTCGGCGACCTCCTTGATGGCGAAGGCGTACTTCTCGCGGCGCGTCTTGAAGACGATGTCGTTGTCGTCGACGCGGATGCACGGGCGGTGCGTCGGGATGGCCACGACGGAGAGGCGGTAGATGTCGTTGAACTCGGAGGCCTCGGTCTCGGCCGTGCCGGTCATGCCCGCGAGCTTCTCGTACATGCGGAAGTAGTTCTGGATCGTGATGGTCGCGTAGGTCTTGTTCTCCTTCTCGAGCGGCACGTTCTCCTTGGTCTCCACGGCCTGGTGCAGACCGTCGTTCCAGCGGCGGCCTTCCATGATACGGCCGGTGTTCTCGTCGACGATCTTCACCTTGTTCTCGACGACGACGTAGTGGCGGTCGCGCTCGTAGAGCGCGTAGGCCTTGAGCAGCTGGCCGATCGCGTGGATGTCCTCGGAGACGCGGGCGTAGGCGTCCTCGGATTCGGCCCGGAGTTCGGCGCGTCGCTCGGGGGTCAGGGACTCGTCCTTGTCGAGCTCGACGAAGCGTGTGGGGAGGTCGGGCAGCACGAACGCGTCCGGCTGGCCCGGGCGCAGGGTGTCGCGACCCAGCTGCGTGAGGTCGGACTCGTGGTTGCGCTCGCTGACGGCGAAGTAGAGGCGCTCCTTGAGGTGGTAGCGGCGGTCCTTCTCGACCTCGGAGGCCAGGACGCCCTCGTGCTTCTCGAGCAGTTTGCGCCAGCGGCCGTTCTCCATGAGGCGGAGGAAGACGCGGTTACGCGGCATGCCGTGGGCGGCGAGCCAGAGCTTGTCGAGCGAGTCGGTGGTCGGGTCCTTGCCCTCGGCCACGGCGCCGAGCTCGGTGGCGGCCTCGTTGACGATGCGGGTAACCAGGCGCGTCTGGTGGTCGACCAGACCTTGGACGGCCTCGCGCAGGCGGGGGAAGGCCGGCTCGCGTTCATCAGTCGCCGGGCCCGAGATGATCAGCGGCGTGCGGGCCTCGTCGATGAGGATGGAGTCGATTTCGTCGACGATGCAGAAGTAGTGCTCGCGCTGGACCTGCTCGGCCACGCTGAGGGCCATCCCGTTGTCGCGCAGGTAGTCGAAGCCGAACTCGGAGGCGGTCCCGTAGGTGATGTCTCGCTTGTAGGCTTCGACGCGCTCGTCCGGCGGCATCTGGTTCTGGATGCAGCCGACCGTCAGGCCGAGGTAGCCGTAGAGGTGGCCCATCCACTCGGAGTCGCGGCGGGCGAGGTAGTCGTTCACCGTGACCAGCTGGCAGTTACGGCCGGTCAGGGCGTTGAGGTAGAGGGGCAGGGTGGCGACCAGGGTCTTGCCCTCGCCGGTGGCCATCTCGGCGATCTTGTTCTTATGGAGGGCGATGCCCCCGATCAGCTGGGCGTCGAAATGCACCATCTCCCAGGCGAGCTCGTGGTCGCAGACGACGGCTTTCGTGCCGCAGAGGCGGCGAGCGGCGTTCTTCACCACCGCGAAGGCCTCGGGCAGCAAGTCATCCAGTTTTTCGCCGCGGGCGACCCGGGACTTGAGCTCGCCGGTCTTGGCCTTCAGTTGCTCCTCCGTCAGGGCCTGGTACTCGACCTCGAGGACGTTGATCCGCTTCACGAGGGGGGCGCACTGCCGGAGGAACTTCCGATTGTGGCTGCCGGCGAAGAGCTTGAGGATGCTGAGAAACATGGGTCCGGGGCGAACGGGTAGCAAACCCTCACCCGCCCCCCCGGGGCAAGCCATTTGACTCAGTTGTTCACAAGGGGTTTTCGGCCTTGCCGTCGCCATCCAGCCCTCAAGATGGAGGCCTCCCCATGGCTGAAAACGTCCTCATCCTCGGCACCGGCTGCGCCGGCCTCACCGCCGCCATCTACGCCGCTCGCGCCGGCCTCAGCCCCCTGGTCCTCGAGGGCGGCCAGCCCGGTGGCCAGCTGACCACGACCTCCGAGGTCGAGAACTTCCCCGGCTTCATCCACGGCGTCGACGGCAACGAGCTGATCACGAATATGAAGGGCCAGGCCGAGCGTTTCGGCGCCAAGTTCGCCTGGGATCGCATCGACTCCGTCGACTTCTCCGGCCCGGTCAAGAAGCTCAAGGGCGGCGAAGCCACCTACGAGGCCACGGCCGTCATCATCGCCACCGGCGCCTCGCCCCGCCTGCTCGGCATCCCCGGCGAGAAGAAGTACTACGGCGGCAACGGCGTCACCACCTGTGCTACCTGCGATGGTGCCTTCTACCGCAACGTCCCCGTCGCCGTCGTCGGCGGTGGCGACTCCGCCTGCGAAGAGGCCCTCTTCCTCACCCGTTTTGCCTCCAAGGTCTACCTGGTGCACCGTCGCGACAGCTTCCGCGCCTCCGAGATCATGGTCCAGCGCGTCAAGGCCCATGAGAAGATCGAGCTCGTCCTGAACGTCACCCCGACCGAAATCCTCGGCGACGAGAAGGTGCACACCCTGCGCGTCCTCGAAAAGTCCGGCGCCCCCCGCGACCTCGCGGTGAAGTGCGTCTTCGTGGCCATCGGCCACATCCCCAATTCCCAGGCCTTCACGCCGTCCCTCGAAGTCGATGAAGGCGGCTACTTTGTCGCCGGCGCCAACACCGTCAGCACCCGCGTCCCCGGCGTCTTCGTCGCCGGCGACTGCGCCGATCACGTTTACCGTCAGGCCATCACCGCCGCCGGCATGGGCTGCCGCGCCGCGATCGAAGCCGAACGCTGGCTCGCGGGGCACTGAGCGTCGCGGCAGAGCCGCGACGTGGGGGCACGTGGGCACGGTGACACGTGGGTATGGGGCGAACCTCTGCCTCTTAGGTAGGGACCAGCGTCCCCGCTGGTCCGCCGATGCAGGATGCAGATTAGGGCCAGGGTCAGGGCCAGGGTCAGGTTGCCTCTTGGGTAGGGACCAGCGTCCCTGCTGGTCCGCGAGCGCGGGATACGTCGGCATGAGGTCAGGCACGTCATCGCTGCGCGAGACGAAGCCAGACCCCATGCC
>JBEELT010000026.1:0-18785 GCA_041167995.1 Verrucomicrobiota bacterium
AGGCACTACACTTTGGCATGGCGAAAGAGACATATACACATCCTATGCTATCATTATCGGATTGATGTGATATTTGGCCCTGGACCTGAGGTGGACGTTACTCCTGCGGAATTTGCCACTTATCTCACCAATGCACTTGCCCGTCATAACCAGCAATTGGGAGAGGCCAGGAAAAAGGTAGAGAAGTTTAAGTCCTTCCTTAACCCGCTTTCGCACATGCTTGACGCAATTGACCGTTTGATTGCGCGGGCCCGGGAGCTTGATGAGGGTTTGGTGAAGACCAGGAAGCATCCTGAGAGTCTGGGTGACATACAGTGGCATTATGAAAACCAAGAAAAGCATTCTATAGCTGCATCTGAGCTGACTGGCTCCTGTCTTTCAGTGCGGATGATGGCGCCGGTCGCGGCGGAAATGTTTATCAACCTGATTATCTTCAACCTATTCAAGAGCGAGGGGAAGTCGAAGGATGCAAAGAAAGATTTCAAGCGCGCATCGATTATCGAACGAGTCGAGACCCTTGCCGATATGTGCGACGGTTTCGCAATACGCCCAGAGATGAAATCCGATGAAATCCGCGGGTTCTTGGATTTGATGAACCGACGCAATGATTTGCTCCACGGGAACATCAAGCCGGAGGAAAGAGTCGAAGACGACTTTCAGGTGCACGATGACGTGCCTACCATTGCCAAGTTCAAATCCATGTTCGACAGAGCTCTCGGGCCAACAATCAATGCGTTCCCTGTTGCAGAAGCCGAGCGCGACTATCAGGCGGCCCTGCGATTCATAAACTACCTCCTCTCGTGTCTTGATGATAAATGGAAGCCAGAGTACGAGCAGATGAAAGAAAGCATCGACCTGCACTACGGCATGCGTTGCAAACAAGTGCGTGCGCTTTACGGGAACGAATTCCACGAAAGCGTCGACCCGGATCTGCTTGAGGGCGAAGGGCCCCTCCCTGGCTGGCTCGCTTAGAGGTCTCCCTCAGCCTTTGAGTTTCACGATATCGTGGGCTGTCAGCACGACCTGCACCTTGGGCTGAATTCCTTTTTCTGACATGAGGCTCAGGAGCTCGGCTTCGGTGATACCCATCGACATGGCCAGCGATGCCAGGCTGAGGCAGTCCGGCTTGAGCGCGGATTTAAGGTCAAGTTCCTTGCTCCAGTTTTTCTTTGATCGGTTCCGGCACTCGTTGATGAAGGCGTCGACTTGATCGGCAGGGAAGGGGGATGCTTCGGTCGGGGTGAACCCTGCCGGCAAAACGGTCATGCCAAGTCGGTAGGTGGATTCGTCTCCGATCATGTGACCTGCGGCGTTGGCGACGTCATCTAGCGTGTAGCCCAGCTGTGACGCAACGTCGCCATAGGTGACGCCTTTGGGTGTTTCAGGAATGGCAACGGATAGCGTATCGATGAGGCCAAATTCTTGAATGACTCGATTGTAGGTATCGATGAGCGTTCCGCGGTCGAGCGTAGTGTCCGTAGCCAAGGCAGGATTAAGATCGCCTTGTTGCTGAAGTGAAATGAAAGCAGCGTTCGCAACCGAGTCGGCAGAAACCCTATAATCGAGTAATTCAGCGATATGGTTGGAGTTTGTGATTTCCCCAGTCTCGATACCATGGAGGAAAGCGTCGGTAGGGAGCCTGAGAGGTAACTGAGTGAGATAGATTTTCTGCTGATCGGAATCCACCTGGCGAACGGTCACTTCAACCGCATCTCCCGCTTCAGCTTTGAAGCCGCGGGACATTTGGGTGAAATGCAGCATGCCAGTGATGCCGGTCGGCTGAATGTTGACTAGGGCGAAGCAGAGCTCTTGGGAGTTCTTCTTATGGCGAACATACTGGACTAGGCCTGCGAATTTCTGGCCAACGGCGATGGTTGTGAAAAGGGCGTAATCTAGTTTCGGGCTCGCTAACTTGATATGGGTAGACTTACGGACAGTAGGGATTTTCTCCGATAATGCAGGAGCCGACTCGGACACGGGTTGGGTGAGCGGCGATGGGTGGCCGCTCCGGAGGATTTGCGGTTCACGGGCGTTGAGGATAAAGGTGTCCGCGGAGACCACCTCTGATAGTCTTTCAAGGTCGACTCCATGGGATTCGGAGCGCATCGGGATGACCCCGGCGTTGAACTTGATCGGTAGGTAAATCGGGTTGGCCCGGCTGAACTCTAGGGCGCCGGTGATTCCGAAATGTTGATTGATCCTGGAGACAAACGGTTCATGGACGATAGCGACGACCACGGACGGAGTCAGCAGCCTCTCAATCGAGACGAATTCATCCTGGGTCAGTGTATCGGCATGGATGATGAGAACAGGTTGACGGCGTTGCTTGGTCCCGTAGACGCATGGTGCGCAAATGGCGAAAAGCCGTTCTATTTCGGAGTCGGTCTGGCACCAGCGGACGCCAGCGAAATAGAGTTCCTTTGGGACTCCCAGCAGGTTGAGAAGTCGCCGCCAATCGAAGCTGATTTCCGCGATGTCAGCCAATTGGGTGACTTGTTTGATGCGCGTCTGCGCGGATAGTCTCAGGAGGCTACCGCCGATGCGCACGGCTTGGAGGAGGATCGTGGAGTGGGCCACGCCGGGGCGGCCAAGTTTCAGGAGTAGGTCATCACCCTTCAACTCAGGCCTTGCGAAGTCGAATGCTCCAAGAGCTTGGTCCATGATGTCGTCCTCGTCCGAGTTGTTGTTCAGGATGACGCAAGTCTCGAGTTCGATACTAGCAGGAAGTTTGGGCGATGCAGCCAAGACGGGAGTATCTGATTCGGCGTGCAAATCCTGTGACATGGCCAGGATCTCGCCATCTGAAGAGACGCGCAACAACTCGCCGCCTTTGTTCTCAAACTGGGCAGCTTCGCAGTCGAACCAGCCGGCTAATGGGTAGGGCCGGTGTATGGCGGGCGCATTTACGCCAGCCTGGTTGCATGTTCGAACTATAAGTCCGTGCAGTTCCTCCCGTGCATCCTTGTCTCCGTGGACTAGGAATATCCCTTTGGTCGCTTGGGCTCTTTCGCATTTATCGCCAAGGATGTAACGAATGATGGATGCGCCATCAGCGTGACCCGAATAGTATTCGGACAGGGATTCGAACCCGCATTTGACCTCGTCGCCCGGGATAATCTTGGCTGGCTTGCCCTTGCGCTTGTCTCCCGGTAACTTGATCGATTGCGCGGCGCGCTCCATGAGGGACATGGGCCAAAGTTGCCGAAGCTGGAAGCCGGGCGACTTGGGAGGCACGAAGCCACAGAGCACGAAAGTCGCGAAATCCTTATCCAGGTATTCGTCGAAGAGATCGATGATCGGTCCGGTGTGGGTCATGCCGCTTCCGCAGATGATTACCGTAGGTCGGCCGGCCATGTCCGCCCCGCGCCCCCAGGCTATCTCGGTCCTGATTTTATCATCCGATTCATCAAGACGTTCGATGATCTCGTTGCCGTCGAAGCCGCTCTTCTTGTCGTCAAGTGGGATCAGGTCGTCGATGACGCCGATTTCGTCATCTCCAGCATCATGGATGAGCTTAAGCAAGAGCGAGTGCTTGTTGAAGAACACGTGCCCGGAGTTCACCTCATCGTAATAGAAGTCCCGGAATGCCTGGGCGCAGTCCCAGGAAAGCGGGGATTTGACCATGATGAGCGGAACGCAGGACTTGGTGATGCCCACATCCGCGCGCCGGTACTGAAGCGCGCAGAAGACGTCGGTCAGTATGTCCAGGCTCCGTTGGAGGGAAAACGCGGGAATGACCACGACGGAATCGCCGTCATGCCGGAAAGCCTTGGAGAGCATGTCGCACACCTTCGCAAGTCGCCGGCGCCCAGATTGGCTTTCCTTACTCCTAGGCCTGGCGCCATAGGTCGATTCGCTGACGATATAATCCGATGTTTCCTTGTGGCGTTGACGTTCTGCGTAAAGGGATTGCGTCTCGTCGTCGTGCTCGATCGGTCCGATGTCGCCGGTATACAGGATAGTGGAAGTCTTTTCGCCGTCGCGCGCTTTGATTCGGTAGGCGCAGCAGCCTAAAAGGTGGGAGGTCTGGGCTCCTTCGATGGTCACTTCGTGTTCGAGCAGCTCGACTTCTCCTGGCTGGACATGTTTCGCCGATTTCAGGCCATCTAAGGTATCCTTGAAGGCTTTTTCGTCGACATCCCAGCGTTTGTTGTCGGTCTCGATTCGTTTGCCGTCCTTTAGGGCGATATCCGCGAGCTTGGCGGTCTCCTTTGTGCAGAAAATCTGCCCCTTGAAGCCGGCCTGAAACCATCTGGGTAGGTGGCTGATATGGTCGCCGTGGGCATGCGTGAGTATGATCCCGGAGAGCTTTTCAGGCCGGCAGTCAGCGGGGAGATTGGCCGGCAAGGCGAGCTGCTTCTCCTCGTCGTTGCCTTGTGTTGCGCCGCAGTCCACCGCGTAGATATTTCCGCTCTTCTTCACCTTGAAGAAGTGGCATGAGCCGGTGACGGTGGTCAGGGCTCCATGGAATTTGAGTTGGAGGGGCATGGGGGTATGACGGCAGTATTCCCCGGGGCCAACTAGGCTCAAGCCGGCTCGCCTTATGACCGCTAATCTAATGTCGCACGAACCCACATAGATTTGCACAAACTCAATATAACCAAGTAGTTACTAATATTTATAATAGAAGTCCCTCTGGGTCAGCCCATCGCCCTGCTGGTTACCAGCAAACAGCGAATAGGTGCCCCACATTGTTGGGGTTCCCTAGACAAGGCGGCCGACGAGGTGCTTGCGATGGCGGGCTCGACCAGGACCGCCCGGTTTTCTATTCCGCCGTCTCAGGGGTGCTCCCGGATGACTTCATCGCCTCGCGCTGCGCTAAGCTGGTCAAAGTCGGGAAGACCTTCCTCATCAACGGAACCGTCTACCTCCGCGCCAAGGTCGGCCTCGGTCACCAATAACCCCACCCGCCCAACAGGGGGTCAGACCACCAGATGAGGGTCAGACCACCTTACGGTGGTCTGACCCCCTGTCAGGAAACTTTAGCGTGACCCGATCACTCAGTCCACTCCATAGGGTCAGACCTCATTAAGCAGACCCGTCCCCGTTGAGTCTCTGGGTGGATTTTGGAATCAGAAGAGTTTCCGGATCTCGATGGCGGCGGCTTTGGCTTTGGGGAGTTTATCGTCGGGGAGTTTTTTGAGGATGTCTTTGATCGCGGTGCGCAGGCTTTCGTCGTCCCCAGGGTCACAGGCAATCAGCCAGGCGGCGCCTTCGATCTCGTTTTGGGGGACACCCATGCCGAGGAAGAGCGTCACTCCGTATTTAAACATACCCTGAGGGTCCCAACAGGGGGTCAGACCACCATAAGAGGGTCAGACCACCGTATGGTGGTCTGACCCCCTGTCAGGAAAACCCCACGATGTTCTGGGAGCCGTCCGATGGCTAAGAAAGTGAAGTCGCTGATTCATCCAGCGTTACACGTTTTTATGCGCACAGGCCCGACGGACCATTTCCCAAGCCAACCGATAATGGGGTCAGACCCCATCTCGCTTTGTCACTTAACGCCGGCAGCGTCGGTCACTTCACTAAAGTTCCTCGCGACGGGGTCAGACCCTAATAATGGGGTGGGGTGGGCTGGCCCAAGCCACCCCGGCGGGTGATTTAGGTTTAGCTTCCTTATGGCAGGGTATTAGGTTCGCGGCTTACCCCGCTTGTCCGTACCCACCTCTCCGCCGTTTTTACCTAATATGATTCGTAATTCCTGGGTTCTTTTCTGCGTTCTGGCGATGCCCTCCCGCGGGCACGCCCAGACTCCGCCCGACGCGGCGGAACGCGCGGTGGATCACGTGAAGCTGATCAAGTCGCTGGATGCCGCCGCCCTGAAGCGGGGCGAGGCGCTCTACAGTTCGATGTGTGTGGCGTGCCATGGGACGCCGGAGCAGCCAGGGTCGCTGCCGACGTCGCGGGCGTTCTGGAAAGAGCCCTTCAAGAATGGCGGCGACCTGCATGGTATCTACCGCACCCTCACCCACGGACTGGGACTCATGCCGCCTTGGCCCATGCTCACGCCGGTGCAGCGCTATGAAGTGGCACACTACCTCCGCGAGCAGATGGTGAAGCCGACCAATCCGGCGGCCTATACGGTCGTGACGGATGATTACCTCGCAAAGCTACCCAAGCCCCAGGGCGTGTTCGTGGAGACGGCGGCGATGAAGGAGTTCAAGCAGGGCCCGAAATACCTGCGCATGGACTTTGGGCCGGCGTTGATGTGGACCTTGGAGGTCGCCCCGGGAAACATCGCTTACAAAGGTATCGCCGTGCGCCTGGATGAAGGCGCGGGCGGCGTGACCAAGGGCCGCGCCTGGATGCTCTACGATCATGACACTATGCGCGTGGCCGCGGCGTGGGCGGGTGATTCGTTCGTTAACTGGCGGGGCATCGCCTTCGATGGCTCGCACGGTACGCACACGAAGATCGTGGGCGCCGCCGCTTTCGTGAACCCCGACCAACCCGGCTGGGCCCATCCGGCGAAGGGTGGCTATGCGGATGAGCGCATCCGGGGCCTCGATCAGAAGCCCTATGGGCCGCTCCCTCGTCCGTGGATGCGCTACGAAGGACTTTCCCATCATGGCCAACGCGTCGTGCTCCATTTCAGCATCGGCACGACCAAGCTGCGGGAATCCCCAGGCTGCGAAGTGCGCGACGGTAAGCTCGTCTTCACCCGGACGCTCGAAGTCGGCCCCGGCGATACGCCCCTCGAGATGCGCATCGCCCCGCAAGCGCAACGCGTCACGAGCGATGGCGGTCAGCTCGCCGTCGTCGGTGATTTCCAGGTACTGCGTCTGCCCGCCCGCAAAGAAAGCCAGCGCATCACGGTGCGCATCGAGTCCGAGGTGAAGGCGCCAGCTGGCTTGAAGCCGCTCCTGCCGCCGAACGATCTCGCAGCGCTCACCCTTGGCGCCCCGCCGCAGTGGGCGGTGGGTCTGCCGGCCGCCAACGGCCCGAAGATGATCGGAGATGGCATCGAGGCCGACACGCTCGGCTTTCCCGCCGCCACCACCAACCCGTGGCACACCCAATGGCGGCTGGGCGGCCTAGACTTTTTCGCTGATGGTAAGCGGATGGCGGTCTGCACTTGGATGGGCGATGTGTGGCTCGTGGATGGCTTCGACACGGGGCAAGCCACCTGGCGACGTATCGCCGCAGGGCTTAACCAGCCGCTAGGCCTGAAAATCGTCAATGACGTGATCCACGTCACCTGCCGCGATCAGCTGGTAATCCTCCGTGACCTCAATGGCGACGGCGAAACCGATTTCTACGAGTGCTTTAATAGCGACCACCAAGTCACCGAGCATTTCCATGAGTTCGCCATGGGCCTGCAGACCGATGCGGCGGGGGACTTCTACTATGCTAAGTCGGCCCGCCATGCCAAGCCGCCGCTCGTGCCGCAGCACGGCACGCTACTACGCGTGAAAAAAGACGGCAGCCGGACCGAGATTGTCGCCCATGGTTTCCGGGCCGCGAACGGCGTGAGTGTCAATGATGACGGCAGCTTCTACGTCACCGACCAAGAAGGCCATTGGACGCCGAAGAACCGCATCAACCTGGTTCGCCAAGGCGGATTCTACGGCAACATGTGGTCCTATGGCGCGCCGAAGGATTCGGGAGATGGCGCGATGCAACAACCGCTCGTCTGGCTCACCAATAAGTTCGACCGCTCCCCCGGCGAACTGGTGCGCCTGATGCCGAAGTCATGGGCGCCGCTGCAGGACAAACTCATCGATATCAGTTACGGCATGGGCCGCATGAACCTGATCCTGCAGGACGAGTCCGACGCCGCGCAGGGGGCCTCCGTGGCCATGCCCATGGGCGATTTCCCCACGGGCGTCATGCGGGGCCGCTTCCATCCCGCCACGGGCGATCTTTATACCTGCGGCATGGCCGTCTGGGCCTCCAATAAAACCCAGGACGGCGGACTCTATCGGGTCCGCCGGGTATCGTCGCCGCTGCATCTACCCATCGCTTGGCGGACCGCCCCTGGCTCAATCACCCTCACCTTCAGCGAGCCGCTCGACAAGGTTTCGGCTGAGGACCTCAGCCATTTCACGCTCAAGGCGTGGGACCTGCAACGCAGCGAAAAATACGGCTCACCGCATCTCAATGAGCGCCCGCTGACGATCACCCAGGCCAAAATCACCGCGGATGCGCGGTCGATCACGCTGACCGTCCCGGCACTGGCGCCGACGCCGGGCTTGGAATTGAAATGCACGCTGATCGGTAGCGATGGCCAGACCTTCACCCGGACTATCCACGCCACCATTCACCGCCTCGCTGAACCCTCGTCGCTCCCTTTACCCCGATAGTTCGGGGCAAACTTGCGAAGCAAGGGGGAGGGGATAGGCTGTTGGGATGAAAGCCTCCCAGCTTATCCGTTCAGTTTTCACATTCCTGGGTGGGGTCTTGATGGTGGGCTGTCAGTCCGGCCCGGAGCGGGAGCCGCTGAAGGCGATCGACCGGCCGATCCAGCTCGAGCGCTTCATGGGCGATTGGTACGTGCTCGCCCATATCCCGGCGTTCATCGAGGCCGACGCCTTCAACGGGGTGGAGCGCTACCGGCTCGCCGAGGACGGCACAATCCCGACAACCTATACCTTCAACAACGGCGGCTTTGACTGCCCGCTGAAGACCTACCATCCTCGCGGCTTCGTCCATAACACCACGACCAAGGCGGAGTGGCGGATGCAGTTCCTCTGGCCCTTCAAGTCAGCCTATCTGATCGTCTACCTCGACGACACCTACGAGACGACGGTCATCGGCGTGCCCGACCGCGGTTACGCGTGGATCATGGCCCGCTCGAAGACCCTTCCCGAAAAGCGTTATCAGGAGCTGGTTGGACTTCTCGTCCAGACCGGCCACGACGTCACCAAACTCCGCCGCGTCCCGCAACGCTGAGCCGGGGAGGGCGTGGATCTCCGTGATCGGTTGAGCGTCTAAGCAGCCAACCGGCCCGCTCGCGGGGCGCTTTGGGAACCCAAAGCATTAACAATTCCTTTACGGTGATGTAAAATGACGGAAAATGTCGTTTAGTGGTTTGTCATAGGCGTTTTTCATCATAAACATTTCAAGCGTACCTCACCTCATGATTACATCCCTAAAATCCGCCGTGGCTAAAGTTGGCGCCTTGCTGGCCCTTAGCCTACTCACCCCTACCTCCGCGATGGCGGCCACTGGCTCAGCCAATCTGAAGGCCACTGACCCCGTAGGCGTGACCTTCTGGGTCATCTCGATGGCGCTGGTCGCCGCGACGGCCTTCTTCTTCCTCGAGACGCAGCGCGTCAAGGCGAAGTGGAAGACCTCGCTGACCGTCTCCGGCCTCGTGACCCTCGTGGCCGCGACCCACTACTTCTACATGCGTGATGTCTGGGTGACCACCGGCTCCACCCCGACCGTCTTCCGCTACATCGACTGGCTGATCACTGTGCCCCTCCTGATGGTCGAGTTCTACCTCATCCTCTCCGCGGTCACCAAGGTCTCGGGCGGCGTGTTCTGGCGCCTCATGATCGGCACCCTGGTGATGCTCGTCGCCGGTTACCTCGGCGAAGCCGGCACCGTCGCCGCTTGGCCCGCCTTCATCGTCAGCATGGCTGGTTGGTTCTACATCATCTACGAGATCTACGCTGGTGAAGCCAGCAAGGTCAGCGCTGAGTCCGCTCCGCCTGCCGTCCAGTCGGCCTTCAAGCTGATGCGTACCATCGTCGTCTTCGGTTGGGCCATCTACCCGATCGGCTACGTCCTCGGTTACCTCACCGGTGGCAAGCCCGAGGACTCCGCGGTCATGCTCAACGTGGTCTACAACCTCGCTGACGTGGTCAACAAGATCGGCTTCGGCGTCATCATCTGGGCCGCTGCCGTCAGCGAGTCCGACAAGAACTAAGCACCCCTCACGAATCGGACAATGGGGCATCTCGCTCCATTGTCCGATTTTCGTATCCACACCTCCTGGGCCTCTCGGCCCAGACCCTTTCCAGACGGTCACCCTCCGGCCCCCGCCACCACCCTATGAGCACCACCACCGATACCGCCCTCGTTGCGGTCGAACGGCTGATGGTCGGGCTTGTCCGGGTATCGGCCGGATCTGGTGGCCCCGCCGGTGAGCCCGCCACGCTGCGCGCCGCCCGCTATCACCTCGAAGCCGGCGGCCAAAGAGTGCGCGCCCGGCTGGCCTTGCATGCCTGCGAGGCCCTCGGCGTCGCCGGCGACCAAGCGGTCCGCCTCGCGGCCTGCGTCGAGCTCCTCCACAACGCCTCGTTGGTCCACGATGACCTCCAGGATAAGGAGAAATTACGCCGCGGTCTCCCGACCGTGTGCGCCGCTTTCGGTCCCGATGTCGCCCTCTGCGCCGGCGACCTCCTGCTTTCGGCCGCCTATGGCGCCCTGGCCGACCTGCCTGATCCCGCGTGCTTGCCCGACCTGCTCCGCTGCGTGCACGCCCGGACGGCCCAGGTGATCCAAGGCCAATGCTCCGAGCTGGCCACCAAGGATTACGCCCTCGCCGAAGTGTCCCGCTACGAAGAGATTGTCATCGGCAAATCCGGCGTCCTGCTCGCCCTCCCGCTCGAACTCGCCTGCTTGGCCGCGCGTCAGGAACAGTGGCTGCCGCGCATCCGCGCCGCCGCCCATGCTTTCGGTATCGGTTACCAGATGGTCGACGACCTCGAGGACGTCCAGGGCGACGCCGCCCAGCATAACCTCAACATCGTTCTCCTCCTCGCGGCAGGCCGTCCGCCCGAACTCGCCGCCGACCAGGCCCGCCAGCTCGCGCGCGGGCATCTCGAAGCGGCCGTCGGCCATGCCGACGCCTTGCCGAACAAAGCGGGTGCCTTGCTGGCCGAATTCGCCTTCGCACTCGTGAAACGCGTGAAGTCCGCTTAAGTCGGACGCGTGAAGGCCATCGTCATCGGCGCGGGATTCGGCGGCATCGCCGCCGCCTTGCGGCTACGCGCCAAGGGCTACGCCGTGACCCTCATCGACCGCTGCGCGGCGCTGGGCGGACGCGCCCAGGTCTATGAGCGCGAGGGCTTCCGTCACGACGCCGGCCCCACCGTCATCACGGCGCCGTTCTTGTTCGAGGAGCTGTTCACGCTTTTCGGCGAACGTTTCGCCGACCAGGTGAAGCTCGTCCCGCTGACGCCGTGGTACCGGTTCCAGTTCGCCGACGGCGATACCTTCGACTACGGTGGCACGTTGGAGGCCACGCTTGCCGAGATCGAGCGCATCGAACCGCGTGACCGAGCCGGCTATCTTGCTCTGCTCGAGCACAGCCGCCGGATCTACGACATCGGCTTCACCCAGCTCTCGGCCCAGCCTTTTCATCGCCTCGGGACGATGTTGCGGCAGGTGCCACACCTGCTCGGCCTGCGTAATTACGAGACCGTCTGGCAGATGGTCTCGCGCCATCTGGTGAGCGATAAGCTCCGCCGAGCGTTCTCCATCCAGCCTCTGCTCGTGGGCGGCAACCCCTTCGACACCACCAGCATCTACGGGCTCATCCATTTCCTCGAGCGCGCGTATGGGGTCCACTTCGCCATGGGCGGCACTGGGGCCGTCACCCAGGCGCTGGGCGGCCTGATGGAACGGCAGGGAATAGCTCTGCGCCTGAGCGCGACCGTCGAACGAATCCGCATCGAGCAGGGCATCGCTCGCGGGGTCGAACTCGCCGATGGGTCCGTCTTGGAAGCCGACATCGTGGTCTCGGACGCCGATGCGGCCCATCTCTACCGGGACCTCGTCCCACGCGCCGAGCAGGCGCTCGCCACGCGCGTGAAGCTGTCGCAGGCCCATTACTCGATGGGATTGTTCGTGATGTATTTCGGCACCACGCGGACGTATCCCGGCGTCGCCCACCACACCATCTGGATGGGCGAGCGCTACCGGGAGCTGCTCAACGACATCTTCCACCGGCAGAAGCTCGCCGAGGATTTCTCGCTCTATGTGCACCGGCCGACCGCCACGGACCCGAGCTTCGCCCCTGCAGGCCAGGACAGCTTCTACGTGCTCTGCCCCGTCCCTAACCTGCAGGCCGATATCGATTGGGCCACCGAAGGGCCGCGCCTACGGGATCGGATTGTCGATGCCTTGGATCGCACGATGCTACCCGGACTTAAGGCATCGATCACCGCCGATTTTTACAAGACCCCCGAAGATTTCCGGGATGAATACCGGAGCGTCCACGGCGCGGGCTTCTCCGTGGCGCCGATTTTCCGACAGTCCGCCTGGTTCCGTTTCCACAACAAGTCCGAGTCCGTGCGGAACCTCTACCTCGTCGGAGCGGGCACGCATCCCGGCGCCGGCGTTCCGGGGGTGCTCTGCTCCGCCAAGGTCATCGACGCCCTCATCCCGGCCGCCACGTGAGCCCCGCCGACGCGCATGCTCCGTCGGCCGCGGCCGAAGCGACCTTGACCCGCCAGGGGCGCAGCTTCCACTGGGCTCGCCGGCTCCTCGGGGCGACGCACGCCGCCCGGGCCACGCGGCTGTACGCTTTCTGCCGGCACCTCGACGACCTCGTCGACGAGGCTGCGTCACCTGAAGCCGCGCGCGCCGCGCTGGCCGCGGCGGATCGCGATCTCGCCGCTGGCCGGTCTGACGACCTGATCTTACAGGATGGACTGGCGCTCATGCGCGAATGCGGGATCGAGCCGGAGATCGCGCGCGAGCTCATTGCGGGCATGGCGTCCGACGCCGAGACCGTGCGCGTGGCGGACGAAGCCGAGCTCCTCCGTTATTGCTACCGAGCGGCGGGCACCGTGGGCCTCATGATGTGCCGCGTCCTCGACGCGCGTGAACCCGCCGCGGCCGCGCACGCCGTCGATCTCGGCATCGCCATGCAGCTCACCAACCTCTGCCGCGACGTCGCCGACGACGCGCGGATGGGGAGGCGCTATCTACCGGCCAGCCTCGTGGGCGATCCCCCGCCCGCTGACCTCATCGAGCCGTCGCCCGCCTTGCAGCCGATGCTCCGCGCCGCGATGGCCCGGCTCCTCGCTTTGGCGGAATCCTATTACGCCAGCGGCGAAGCCGGATTGCCTTTCCTGCCCGTGCGGGCGCGCGCGGGTATCCTCGTCGCGGGTCGCGTCTATCGTGCGATCGGCCATCGGCTGACCGCGTGCGAGCACGCTTATTGGGAGGGCCGCGCGTTCGTCCCGGATTGGCGGAAAGCCGCGATCACCCTCGCCGCTCTGACGACGCAGCCGCTGCGCGGCGCTTTCTGGTCAAGGCCTACGTCGCATCACGGCCCATTGCATCGGGCCCTCGTCGGCCTGCCCGGCATTACCGCCCGCCATGGAGAATGACCTGCTCATCCTCGGCGGCGGCGCTGCCGGCCTCAGCTTGGCTCGGCGGCTGGCGGAACAAGGTGAGGCCGCTCCGCGTACGCTGGTACTCGAGAGCCGCGTCGATTACGCCGATGACCGGACTTGGTGTTTCTGGATGCACCCCTCGGCGCAGCTGACGCACCTCGTCCGTCGCCGCTGGTCGAAAGTCTCCCTGGCTTCACCTGCGGAGCGGGTGCTCGTGGACTGCCCGGAATTTCCTTACGCGCTCCTGCCGTCGGGTGGTTTCTATCAGGACAGCCGCGAATGCATCGCCCGTTCGGAGCAGGTGCGGCTGACCATGGGGGTCTCCGTCCTGGGCGCTCCGCGTAAGGTCGATGGGCTCTGGCAGGTCGAGACCTCGGCCGGAGTCCAGCGGGCGCGCTGGATCGTCGACACCCGTCCGTCGGCGCCGCCGGCCGAGGGCGCCGCGGTGCTGTGGCAGTCTTTCCTCGGGCAGGAGGTCGAGGCCGCCGGGCCGGTCTTCGATCCGACCGTCGCCGAGATCATGCACTTCACGGAAGGCGAAGCCGGACAGATTCTTTTCCATTACCTGCTCCCCTTGTCGCCGACGCGGGCCTTGCTCGAAGTCACCGCCTTCTCGCCGAAGCCGGCCGGACCGGATGCATTCCGGGCCGAGTTGAACCGTTTCATCGACCGACGGCTCGAAGGTCGCTGTTATCAGCTCCGGCGTGAGGAGCATGGCATCTTGCCGATGGGCTTGCCGACTCCGGCGCTGTCGACGGATCCGACCTATGTCCGGGCAGGTCTGCTGGCCGGCGGCGCGCGGGCGAGCAGCGGCTATGCGTTCCAGCGTATCCAACGCTGGGCGGAGTGTTGCGCGCAGAGCTTGGCCGGCGGGCATGGTCCGCGACCGCATGCGGCGGACGGGTGGATCCTCGGGCGAATGGATGCCCTCTTCCTGCAGGTGCTGCTCCGCCGGCCGGAGTTGGCCCCGACCTTATTCCTCGACATGTTCCGTCAGGTCACACCGGCGAGGCTCGCTCGTTTCATGAGCGACCAAGCCACTTTGCTCGATAACTTGGCCGTCATTACTGCTTTGCCGCCAGGACCTTTTCTCCGCGAACTTTTCCGACCCGCTGCCCGCGTGGCGCGCCCATGAACGCCGAACGTCGCCAAGGCCTGATCTTCGCGGGCGTCGCGGTCTTGACGGCGGCGGCCGCCGGGACGCTCGGGCGTTGCCCGCCGCAATTGGAGCTGATTGTCCTCGCCGCGCTGATCCTCGTCCTCGGCGTCCCGCACGGGGCGATGGACACCTTATTCGCGCAACGACTCTACGGGCTTCGGACCGCGTGGGACTGGACCCGTTTCACGGTCGCCTATCTATCGCTGGCGGGCCTAGTGGTCGCGGCATGGGCGTGGACCCCCACGGGTTTCCTGGTGGGCTTCCTCCTGATCTCCGCCGCGCATTTCTCGGGCGATCCCGCCGACGGGACGCCTTGGATCTCGCGGATTTTCTACGGCGGCGCCGTGCTGGTCCTGCCGGTCTGGCGGCATCAGGAAGAGATGCGCGGGCTGTTCGGCCAGCTCGTCGGGCCGGAAGCGGCCGGCGCCGTCATGCCGGTCTTAGGCTGGCTCTTCTGGCCCTGGGTGGCGGGGTTGCTCGGAGCGATCGGCGAACGCTGGCGCAGCGATCGCCTGACCGCTTGCGAATTCGCTGCCGTCGGCATCCTTGCGTGCGTGGCGCCGCCCTTGCTGGCCTTCACCTTGTTCTTCTGCGGCATGCATGGGGCGCGGCATATTCTCCGCTCGTTCCGTTATTCCGGGAGCGACTCCTGGCGTTTCGTCGGGCTGGCCGCCTTGCTGCCCATGCTCGGCGTGGGCCTGGCTTCGGCGGCGGCCTGGCATTTCCTGAAGGACACCCCGCTGGATGCGCGCGTGGTCCAGATCGTCTTCGTGGGCCTGGCGGCTTTGACCGTCCCGCACATGGCCTTGGTCGAACGGGTCCGGCTGGCCGGCTGGCGGCGTCCGCCGGCGGCCTGAGCGTCAGCGATGCGCCGGCGGATTTGCGTCAGCCCGCGGATACATACCATGGAGAGCATGAAGACCCTGCTGACCTTGGGCTGCGCCGGACTCGCCGCTTATCTGGCCGAGGGGTGTGCGGGCGCACCCGCGGCTGGCTGGGCCCTGCCTGACCTCGCCGTGCATCAGTGGCGGCACCGAGTCTTGGTAATCGATGCGCCGAAGCAAGCGACCGATGATTATCGCCGGCAGCTGGCTTGGTTGGACGCCGCCAAGGCTGGCCTACCGGGGCGCGAGCTGCATCTCGTGACCCGGACCGGGGCGCCCGCTTTCCGGGTGCGCCTGGTGGGTAAGGACGGCGGCGTGAAGTTAGACCAGGCGACCCCGCTCGATGTCGCGACGCTCTTCGCCCTCATCGACGCCATGCCCATGCGCCGAGCTGAAATGTCCAGCCGCTAAAAGGCCCGCTTTGGGCGGTGTCTACTGAGTAAACTGCCCCTCGACTTGTTCTCCGCCGCGGTGCCTGCGTCTGTGCAACCGAGGATACGGAGGCCTTAGGCTCCGGGCTTTTTATTACCTTCGGCGCGGTCGTCGGCATTCATTTTCTTTAACCGCTGCATGGCGGCGAAAAGAGCGATACCGAACAGGCTGAAGGCGGTGTGCGAACGGTTCCGGGTAGTTGCAGTCGTGGCCACTTCGCCCCAACCGCCAACCGCTAGCCCCTAACCGCCCGCGAATACCATTCGCGCGGCGTGCGAACGGTTCTGGCCAACGAATCAACGATGCCTACGGCCGACCGGGCTGATCACCGCGGGGAGGGCGGGTGACCTAGGCGCAGCCTACTCACGCGTCCTTGGGGTCGTCCGCTTCTTTTTTGACGAAGCGTCCGTAGAGCCAGGCGACGCCGAAGAAGGCCGCCGCGATGGCTGCGCAGGCGACAATCCGTCCGACAAGGTCTTGGACGTCGTACAAGATCACGTGCCCGGTCGCAAAGATGAGGCCGACGAGGCCAACCATGCGGTAAATCTTGGTGTCGAGCACTAAGCCAAGGGCGAAGGTGAGCGCGGCCGCGAGCGCCCAGAACAGCGAGACCTGCGCTCCCGCCAGCTCGCCGAAAACGTTGACCAGGAGGAGGGTGCAGGCCGCGCAGACCGCGCCGCGCCAGAGGGAGCCGGCTTTCGCGTCGTCGCGGCTTTGGCGCGCGAGGCTGAAGAGCGCGAGCCCGAGCCCGGTTAGCCAGAGCGGGGTCGCGCCCAAGGTGGTGGCGACCGTTTTAGATCCGGCGACCATCAGGTAGGCCGGGAAGAAAGCCAACGTCGCGACAAGCCCAAGCGAGCGCCGGCCCGTCGCCCGGAAGAACGCTTCGCTGGCCACGGTCGTCAGCGCGGCCGCGGCGAGCCAGCAGCTGGCCTGCAGGAAGGCGGGTGGGAGGTGGGGTGCGAGGAGCTTGGCGACAAGGGCCAAGCCGAAGCAGGCGCTCGTGAACGCGAACGTGTGCTGCGCGAAGCGGGCCACCGGGTGGTCCCATTCCTTCAGCATCCAGACCATCGCGGCGTCGACCAGCAGCAACGTCAGCAACAGGTATGACTCGAGAACCTCCGCCCCCAATGTGAGGGCCCCGAACGTGGTGAAGAGCAGCCCGACCACACCCACCCACCCGACCGACCGGGACTTGAGCAGCCAGCCGAGCCCGAACGTCGTCGCCGACAAGGCCAAGGCATGCAGCACGAGCAGGTTCGAACCCCGCAGGGGGAACGCGAAGAAGACTGTCCCGGCGATGACCACCGCGAAGAGAGCCGCCCAGGAGTCGCTGGTGCCGGGCTCTGCGCGGCGGAAGCGGACGAATCCGACCAAGGCGATGGTCTGTCCGATGAGCCAGAGGGGCAACGTCGCGGGCGGGGCTTGGAAGTCGGCGCTTTGCGCGATGGCGAGCATGAAGGCCGGCCAGAAGGCCAGCATGGCCGCGAACGGGCTGCGTTCGCAGGAACTGAGTCGGCGGAGGACTTCGGCGAGCCCGAAAGTCAGCCCGGCCCCGAGGCACCATAGGAGCGGCCAGCGCCAGTCGGCGCCGGCGGGCGGGAGGACCAGGCCGAGGTCGAGCGCCTTGCCGACCAACGCCGCGCCGGCGAAGGCCAGCCAGGGCCGTAGCGGCGCGGAAGCGAGGGTCGGCCAGGTCTCGGACCGGCGGATGATCAGCACGCTGCCTGCGGCGAGGAGCAACGCCCAGCCCAGCATCCCCGCGCGGTCACCCGCGAGCGGCCCGATCGCTTTGCTCTGCAGGATCGTCACCAGTGTCCAGAGGATCGCCGGGACCAGCGCCCAGAGGACGGCGGGCCGACGGAAGAGCAGGATGGCGGGTACCACGACGAGCCACGCGCACGGCTGCACGGCGGCGGGGAGGTGCCCTTGGACGAAGCAGGTGAGCACGCCGAGGCCGGCGAGGTCGAGGATCTTATCCAATCGTCCGAGCTCCACGGCCGTGGCCGCCGCGTCCGCGGGCGCCGACCGGAGCCGCCAGGCCGTCAAGCTGCCGACGATGGCCGGCGCGAGCAGGCAGATCCAGAGGGTCGTGGGCGCTTCCGTCACGTAGGCGACGGTACCAACGATGGTCAGGAGTTTCGAACCCCAGCGCAGGAGGGAGATGTGCGTGCGCGTAAACAGGAGCTGGGCGAGCCCCGCGGCGATCATCCACGCGAGCCAAGTGAGGGTCGGCTCGATCTTCCAAGCGGCGGCCGCGGCGGCGAAGAACAGTCCCGCCGCGAGCAGGACTTCGGCGGCCACGCGGCGGCGGCCGAGTTCGAAGCAGCCGACGGCGAAGGCCGCGAGGGCGACGAGGCCGGCGGCGACCGCCTTGCCGTCGGCGCCGGGGGCGATGGAGATCGCGAGCGTGGCGGGCGCGAGGAACGCCGCACCGAGCAGGGAGTTTCGGGCGGCCTCCGCGGACGCCTCGGCGACGCGGCCGAAGCGGTCGGCTAACCAAAGGGAGAGGAACGTGAGTCCGGCCCCGACCTGGACGGCGAGGCTGACTTCGGCCACGTCGGGCCCTGCCGGCCTTAACCACAGGAGCATGGCCAGGGAGGCGAGGAGGCTGAGCGCCGCGGAGGAAGTCCAGCCGGCGCGCGCGAGGAGCATGCCGCCGAGCAGCGCGATTGAGCCGGCTTCCAGTCCGACCGAGAGCGGCGCAGCACCGGCGCGGAGCGCGAAGCCCGTGGCGACGGTGGCGAAGACGATCGCGAGCTGGCCGATGAGCTGGTCGCGACGGTTCAGGGCGACCGCGCCGACGACCAGCGCCACCACGAACTGCAAGGTGGCGGCCTGGACAGGCGTATCCAGCACACGCATACGTTCCAGTCCATAGGCCGCCCAGGCCGCGAATTGGAAGATGGTCAGGCCGACCGTGAACAGCACGCGGCCGAGATCCCGGCGCGTCGGCTCCAGCCGTCGGCCGAGCCACCCGGCGATGCCCCCGAGCGAGAGGATTTCGGCCAGGCG
>JBEELT010000027.1:0-18569 GCA_041167995.1 Verrucomicrobiota bacterium
GCCGGTGCCGCCGCTGCGCCCGCCGCCGCGCCCGCCGCCAAGAAGTAATTTCCGCCGCCGGGCGTCCCCGGCACCTGTTCTTTGAAGTCAAATGCCATTCTCGGTCATCGCCGCCCTCGGTAATCCGGGCCGAGAATATGCCGCCACGCGCCATAACGCGGGGTGGATCGTCCTCGACGCCCTCGCCGCCCAAGCCGGGGCTGCCTGGCAGGTCGAAAGCCGTTTCCCGGCCGCGGTCACCAGGATCATCCTCGGAGGTTCCTCCGTCTTCCTGGTCAAGCCCCAGAGCTTCATGAACGTCAGCGGGGAGCCCCTCGCCGCCTTCCTCCGCTTCCACCGCCTCGAGCCCTCCGCCCTCGTCGTGCTCCATGACGACATCGCGTTCGAACCCGGCCAGATGCGCCTTGCGCTCGGTGGTTCGGCCGCCGGCCACAACGGCGTCGCCAGCTGCATCCGCCAATTCGGCGAAGCCTTCGTTCGCGCCCGGCTCGGGATCGGCCCCAAGCGCCACCCCGAACAGGACCTCGCCGACCATGTCCTCGGCAAGTTCCCCGCCGCCGACCTCACCGAGTTTCAGGCCCGCATTCCTGACTTCATCCTCGGACTCGAAACCCTTTTCACCCGCGGCCTTCCCGCCGCCCAGAACCTCACCAACAGAAAATCACCATCACCATGACCACCTCCCAGCTCCGCCGCTCCTACCGCGCCAGCCTGATCCTCGACCTCCGCGGTTCGACGGACGCCCCTGAAGCCGTCATCGAGCGCCTCAAGGACACCCTCAAGTCCCTCGACTGCAAGGTGACCGAGTCCGAGAACCTCGGCCAGAAGGAGTTCTCCCGCGTCGTCGACCGCAAGTTCCCCTCCGGTCTCTACGTCCAGTTCCACTTCGAAGGCCCGGTCAACACCCCCACCGCCTTCCGCGAGAAGCTCCGCCTCGACCGCACGGTCAACCGCCTGCTCGTGCAGTCGGCCAACTAAGCCCCTTCCCCCCTCCCGCCGTGGCCTCCTCCTTCAACCGCGTGATCCTCGCGGGCAACATGACCCGCGATCCCGAGGCGCGCGCCCTCCCTTCGGGGCAGGCCCTCACCAAGTTCTCCCTCGCCGTCAACCGCGCCTACACCACCAAGGAAGGTGAGAAGCGCGAGGAAGTCACCTACGTCGACATCGAGAGCTACGGCAAGCAGGCCGAGATCATCGCCAAGTACTGTGGCAAGGGCTCCGGTATCCTCGTCGAAGGCCGCCTGAAGCTCGACCAGTGGGAGGACAAGAAGACCGGCGAGAAGCGTTCGCGTCTCGGCGTCGTCCTCGAGAATTTCACCTTCATCGGCGGTAAGTCCCAGGGCGGCGAGGAGGGTGGCTCCGCCCCCCGCTCCCGCGGCGGCAACGACACCCCTTCCCCGGCGCCCGACCACGGCGGCGACGACGTCCCCTTCTGATCATCCCCTCCATTTAACCCAAGCAAGCACCTATCATGGCATTCACCGAAGTTCTCCTCATCAAGCCCGTCGACGGCCTAGGCGCCGAAGGCGAGCAGGTCCGCGTCCGCGCGGGCTTCGCGCGCAACTACCTGTTGCCCCAGGGCATCGCCCTGCCGGTCAACCGCGCCAACACCAAGTATATCGAGTCCCTCCGGAAGGCCCGCGACCTCCGCGAGGCCCGCGATCTCGAGGCCGCGAAGGCCATCGAGACCAAGCTCGCCGCCATCAACCTCGTCTTCGCCGTCAAGACCGGCGAGGGTGGCAAGATGTTCGGCGCGATCAGCACCGCCGAGATCGCGGCCAAGCTGGCCGAGCACGGCGTCGAGCTGGAGCGCAAGCGCATCCACCTCGGCCAGGGCCCGGTTAAACTCCTCGGCAAGCACGTCTGCAGCATCCGCCTCCATGGCGCCGTCATGGTCGAGCAGGGCTTCGAGGTCGTCTCCGAGAACCCGATCGAGCCCGTCGCCGAGGAGGCGCCCGAGGCCGACGAGCGCGAGCACCGCGACGACAAGAAGTCGCGCAAGCCGCGCAAGGAGAAGGCCGAGAAGAAGGCCTGAGCTCCGCGCCATCCCGCAGCAGGGCGTGAGGCTTCGGCCTCGCGCCCTGTTTCTTTCTGGTGGCGGTCGCGGGCTGTGAATAGACCGTGAACGTAGCGTGAACGGACCGTGTATCGTTTGTCGCTGTCACCCCTCCGCCCCCCGCCCACTCTCCTTCTTTTCCATGGCCGAAAGACCCCAGCGCCCGCGTCGCGCCGCCGAGCCCAACTACGGCGACCGCGTCCCGCCCCATAACCTCGACGCCGAGCGCGGCCTGATCGCGAGCATCATCATCGACGGCGGCGACACCCTGCAGCGTTGCCTCGAGCAGAAGGTCACGCCCGACTACTTTTTCGACCCCAAGCACCAGGACATCTACGCCGCGGCGCTCCAGCTCTCGCAGGAGAGCGTGGGCATCGACGAGATCACGCTGACCGAGCGCCTGCGCCGGGAAGGCTCGCTCGACGCCGCCGGCGGCGCCGCCTACGTGAACGAGCTGACGGGGCAGGTCGCCTCGACCGCGCACGCGCCCCACTGGCTGAGTATCGTCCGCGAGAAGCATTTCATCCGGAAGCTGATCTCCACCGCGGTGACCACCGTGGAGAAGGCGCACGCCCACACTGAGGGCATCGCCCGCCTCATGGAGGAGGTCGAGCGCGCGTTCTTCAGCATCAGCGAGGACCGCATCTCGGAGTCAGCCATGCCCGTCGACAAGTCGATCGAAGAGGCCATGGAGCTCGTCGAGAAGATCATGCGCGACCGCAACTCGGTGCAGGGCCTGCCGACCGGGTTCACCGACCTGGACGCGCTGACCTTCGGCTTCCAGGGCGGCCAGATGATCGTCGTGGCGGCCCGTCCCGGCATGGGCAAGACCTCCATCGCCCTCAACTTCATCGAGGCCGCGCTCTTCCCCAAGCCGAACGCCGGCCGCGGGCCCGCGCACGTGATGCTCTTCTCCCTCGAGATGCCCGCGCGCGAGCTGGCCCTGCGTCTCCTCTGCTCCCGCGCCCGCGTCAACCAGCAGAAGCTCCGTTCCGGCCACCCCGACGAGCGCATGCAGCTCGACCTCGTGGCGGCGGCCAACGAGTACCGCGGGCGCCCGCTGGTCATCGATGACAACGGCGGCCAGACCATCCTCGAAATCCGCGCCAAGTGCCGCCGCGTCCACGCCCGCAAGCCCCTCGACCTGATCGTCATCGACTATATCCAGCTCATCAACGGCATGGACTCGAGCGTCTCCCGCGAGCAGCAGATCGCCGAGGTCTCCCGCAGCATCAAGGCCATGGCCAAGGAGTTCCGGGTGCCGATCATCGCGCTCGCCCAGCTGAACCGCAAGTCGGAGGACGAGGCCCGCCAGCCCAAGATGTCGGACCTCCGCGAGTCCGGCTCGATCGAGCAGGACGCCGACATCGTCATGCTCATTTCCAAGCCCCAGGTCAGCGCCAAGCAGGCTCAGGAACAGGAGCAGGAGCACGCCAGCCAGCCCGGCTGCTTCGCCCGCGAGCTCATCGTGGCGAAGAATCGTAACGGACCCACCGCCGACATACCCTTGCTCTTTAACGCGACCCTCACACGCTTCGAGGCTCTCGCCAGGGAATCCCGCAATGCCTAAGCCTTCCGCCTACCGCTTCCTGCTTTCAGCCTGCCTGCTGCTGGCTCCCGTCCTAGCCGCCGCCCAGGCCGCCGTGGAGAAGGTGCCGAACGTCCGCGCGATCACCGTCAAGGCCCAGGGCGGTGCGGTCTCCGAGGCTTTTGTCCGGGGCTTCGTCGCGTTCCGCGCCGGTGAACCTTTTTCCCGCGAGGCGGCCGCCAGCACGGTCCGCGCGCTCTACGCGACTGGTCGGTTCAGCCAGGCGGTCGTGCTCCCGCACCTCGACCCGGCGACCGGCGAGGTGGACGTGGAGGTCGTCGTCGAGCCCCGGCCGGCCCTCCTCGCCGTCACGTTCCTCGTGACCGATGGCGACAAGGAACTACCCGAAGGTTCGCTGGGTAGCCTTGAGCTCGAGCAGATCCGGCCGGGCGAGCCGCTTGACCTTACTGCCCTCCGCCAGGCCGAGCTCAAGCTCCAGACCGAGCTACGCAAGAAGCGTCCCTTCACGGTCGTGACCTCGGAGGTCACCTCCACGCAGCGCGGCGCCGCCGTGCTCGTCCGCATCCGCCCGGGGGCCGACCTGCGCGTCGACCATGTCCGCCTCGAAGGTGCGCTGGCCCTCGACGCCGCCAAGGTCATCGACGCGGCCGAACTCAAGGCGTCTTCCTGGCGCTGGTGGAAATTCTCCTGGCTCACCAGTGGCGGCCGCCTCGATCCGGAGGATTATCGCCGGGATTGCCAGGCTGTCCGCGAGTATTACCGGTCGCAAGGCTTCCTCGACGTGCAGGTCGAGGAGCTGCCCGCTGAGAAGGCCTGCGTCGTGAAGGATCTCGCCGACGGTTCCGGCTGGATCGACGTGGTCATCCGCATCAAGGAAGGCCGCCGTTACTCCGTCGGAACCATTGAGATCGAGGGTAATCGCATGGGCGCCGCCAACCCGGTGTTCGCCGCCGAGGCCCTGCGCCGCATCGTCAACGAGGTCTCGCTCCGCCGCGGGGTCCGGCCCGCGGCCAACGACCGGCTCAACGCCGGCGACTGGTTCGCCTACGCCAACGTCGACGCCGCCGCCGACAAGCTCCGCGAGTACTACGGCCAGATGGGGTACCTGGGCGCCCAGGTTAACGTCGTCCGCCGGCCCAACCTGGAGACCGGCGCGATCGACCTGCGCTTCGTGCTCGAGGAAGGCGAACGCACCAGCGTGCGCGCCGTGGAGGTGCAGGGCAACACCAAGACCCGCCTGAACGTAATCGCCCGCGAACTGGCCCTCGGACCCGGCGAGGTCTTCGACCTGGCCCGTATGCGCGTCTCCGAGGCCCGTCTCCGCAGCACGCAGTTCTTCGAGGAGGTCCGCCTCGCCCCCGTGCCCACCGCGGTGCCGGGCCAGAGCGACCTCCGCATCACCGTCAAGGAAGGCAATACCGGCTCGGTCAGTTTCGGCGCCGGCTACAGCACCGTCGAGCAGCTCGTCGGCTTCGTCGAGTACGCCGAGGGCAACTTCGACTACACGAACCCGGAAGGCTGGTACCGCGGCGGCGGCCAGAAGCTCCGCCTGCGGGTCTCCGTCGGCAACCTCTCGAACACGATCGAGCACTCCTTCGAGGAGCCCGCGCTCTGGGATCGCGACCTCGCTGTCGGCTACACGGTCGAGCGAAGGTTCGTCGGCTACCAGTCGGCCAATTTCTCCGTGCTCACCCAGGGGGTGGGCGTCTACGCCCGGCGCCGCGTCTTCGGCAACGTCGAGGGCCGGATCGCCTACGACCTCCGTCGCAAAGGCGTGAACAACGTCACGACCCAGGCCCCGACGGATGTCCAGCTCGAGGCCGGCAGCGCCCGGACCATCTCCTCCGCGACCGCCTCGCTCGTGTACGACACGCGCGACGAGTACAACTTCCCGACCCGCGGCGCGCGTCTGGCCTGGACGGAGGAGCTGGCGGGCGGCGCCCTTGGCGGCGGCGTCGACTACCTCAAGTCCGAGCTGCGCGGCGGCAAGTGGTTCCTGCTCTCCCCGACGGCCGAGCAGACCCTCGCCATCGTCGGTCGCGTCGGCGCGCTAACCGGTACCGGCGGCACGCTGCCCTTCTACGAGCGTTTCTTCCTGGGTGGCGCGTACGACATGCGCGGCTTCGACTTTAACGATGTCGGCAGCGCCGGCACGTACGACCAGACCAACGGGCCCCAGCCGATGGGGGGCCTGACCTACGGCTACCTCACCGCCGAGTACACGATCAAGGCCGCCGACAATCTCCGGTTTGCCGCCTTCTACGACTACGGCTTGGTCAACCGGGGAGAAAGTGACTTCTCCTTGAGCCAGGCCAACTCCAACTGGGGGCTGGGCATGCGCATCCTCCTGGGCGGGGCCGTCATGCGCCTCGACTTCGGTTTCCCCCTCCAATTGACGCCTGGTCCGGCGGGTTCCACCCTGAATCAGGGGGGGATGAAGTTCAACTTCAGCTTCGGGACCGTCTTTTGATTGCCAAGCCCACCCGCCAGTATCTTTATCGAATGACCATGAGAACCTTACCTCTCCTCCTCGCCTTGGCCACTGCCTCCGTCTCCGCGGCCTCCCCGAACGTCGGCGTCGTCGACGTCGCCGACGTCATGTCCAAGTACAACAAGGCCATCGAGATCAAGGGCGGCATCGACCAGTCCCTGGCCCAGTCCAAGGCCCAGGTCGAACAGAAGGGGAAGGAACTCGAAGCCCTCAAGGCTGACTTCGACAAGACCGTGAAGGATGCCAACAACCCGATGCTCAACGAGTCCGGCAAGAAGGCCGCCGTGGGCGAGGCCCAGGCCAAGCAGCAGAACCTGCAGCAGCGCTTCAATGAGTACCAGCAGTTCGTCCAGCAGGCCCAGGGCAGCATCCAGGCCCGCGCCGGCGAGCTCGAAAAGGCCGTCCTGGCCGACGTCAAGACCGCCGCCGAGAAGGTCGCCAAGGAGAAGGGTCTCCAGCTCATCCTCCCCAAGGCCGTCGCCTTCGTCGCCGACGACTCCCTCAACGTCACCGCCGACATCGTCAAGGAGCTGAACGACAACTACAAGTCGGCCGCCCCGGCGCCCGCCGCCCCCGCCGGCGACAAGCCGGCCGCCAAGTAAGCCCTCCGACGCGCCCCTGACAACAGGGGCGCTTCATTTAGGACCATGTCCATCGCCTTCTCGCTCCCCGAGCTCGCCGCCGTCGTCGACGCGCGTGCGGTCGAGGGGGGGCGGACGGCGCCGATCCGCGGTATCGCCAGCCTGGCCGAGGCCGGTCCCGACGACCTTTCGTTCCTGGGGAATCCCAAGTACGCCGCCGAGGTCGCCACCTCCCGGGCCGGGGCGATTCTTGTGCCAGTTGATTTCACGGGTGCGCCCGGCGCTTGGCAGGTCTTCCTCCGGGTCGACAAACCCTCCTACGCTCTGGCCTTGGTGTGCTCCGTGCTCGAAGCCCGGCTTTGGCCGAAGCCGCCCGCTGGCCGCCATCCCTCCGCGGTCGTGGCCGCCGGGGCTCAGGTCGATCCGTCGGCCAGCCTCGGCCCCTTGTGCGTCATCGACGAAGGCGCCGTCATCGGCGCCGGCGCGGTCCTCGACGCCCTGTGCCACGTCGGCCGCGAAGCGGTCGTCGGACCCGATTGCTGGCTGAAGTCCGGCGTGAAGGTCGGTGATTTCTGCGTGCTCGGCGCCCGCTGCCGTCTCCAGCCCGGCGCCGTGGTCGGGGCTGATGGTTTCGGCTTCGAGCCCGTCGCCGGTGAGATCCGCCGCATCCCGCAGGTCGGCGTGGTCGTGCTCGAGGACGACGTCGAGGTCGGGGCGAACACGACCCTCGACCGCGCGCGCTTCAGCCGCACGGTCGTCGGTCGCGGCACCAAGATCGATAACCTCGTCCAGGTCGCCCACAACGTCCGCATCGGCCGCCAGTGCCTCATCACGGCGCAGGTCGGCATCGCCGGCAGCACCACGTTGGGCGACCATTGCGTGCTCGGCGGCCAAGCCGGCGTGGCCGGTCACCTCACCCTGGGTGACCGCGTCCGACTGGGCGCCCAGACGGGCCTCTTCGAGGACGTGCCCGCGGACGGCTTCATGAACGGGACGCCCGCGGTGCCCTTCGGGCTCGAGCGCCGGCTGGTCGTCCTCTCGCGCCGGCTCCCCGAGCTCTTCAAAAAGGTTGATTCGCTCGCCGCCTCCTTGGACTCTGTTGCCCGCCCTTCGACATGAGCCTCCCTGAGATGAAGATTTTCACCGGCAACGCCAATCCGGCCTTGGCCAAGGAAATCTGCGAGCATCTCGGCGTCCCGCTCGGTACCGCGACGGTGAACCGTTTCCCCGACGGCGAGACCTTCGTCCAGATCAACGAGAACATCCGCGGGTGCGACGTCTACGTCATCCAGCCCACCTGCGCGCCGGCCAACGACCGCATCATGGAGCTGCTGATCATGATCGACGCCCTCCGTCGCGCCTCCGCCGCCCGCATCACGGCGGTGATTCCTTTCTTCGGCTATGCTCGCCAGGACCGTAAGGATAAGCCTCGCGTGCCGATCACGGCCAAGCTCGTCGCCAACCTACTCACCGCTGCTGGTGCCAATCGCGTCCTGACGGTCGACCTGCACGCCCAGCAGATTCAGGGTTTCTTCGACATCCCGGTCGACCACCTCTACGCTTCCCCGGTCTTCTACGCGCACATTAAGAACAAGCCTTGGCTCAAGGACGCCACGGTCTTCTCGCCTGACGTGGGTGGCCTGAAGTACGCCTCGGCCGTGGCGGACATGCTTAACCTTCCTTACGGATTCGTGGCCAAGCGCCGTACGAGCGCGACCACCGTCCAGGCCACGAGCCTTGTCGGCGAAGTCGAAGGCCGCGACATCATCCTGGTCGACGACATGACGGAGACCGCGGGTACGCTCGTGGCCGCCGCCGAACTGCTCAAGAAGAACGGCGCCCGCTCCGTGCGCGCCGTGGTCTCGCACTGCATGATCCAGGAGATCGCCTTCGAACGCCTTCGCCGGGGTCTCATCGACGAGGTCATCACGACGAACTCCGTCCCGGCGGACTGGCCGAAGGACCTGCCGATCACGGTGTTGTCGATCGCCCCGCTGCTGTCCGACGCGATCCGTCGCATCCACGGCAACAACAGCGTGACGGACCTTTTTCCGATCAAGGGCCACTGAGTCGGGTCGTCCGGACGCGAAAAAGGCCGCCTCACCCGAGGCGGCCTTTTTGCTTGGGCCGGTCGCCGGCCTACTTCTTGCCCGTCTTGAGGAACTCGAGGATCACCTGGGCCTGGTCGCCGGTATGCCCCTTGTGGTCGGCGTAGACGCACTTGCCGTCCTTGAAGAGGAAGGCGCTACGTCCGGCCATGCCGATGAGGTTCTTCACGCCGAAGGCCTCGGTGACGGCCTTCTTCTCCTTGTCGGCCAGCAGGCGGAAGGGGAACTTCTGCTCGTCCTTGAACTCCTTCTGCAGCTTCTCGTCGTCGGTGCTGACGCCGAGGACGGCCACGCCGGCCTTCTGCAGGGCGTCCCAGTTGTCGCGCAGTGAGCAGCCTTGCTTGGTGCAGCCGCCGGTCTTGGCCTTCGGGTAGAAGTAGACGAGCAGGTAGCCCTTGGCGCCTTCCTGGGCGAGGGCGACCGGCTTGCCGTCCTGGTCGTTGCAGGTCACCGCGGGGATGGGGTCGCCGACAGCGAGTTTTTCCGCCGCGGCACCGAAGAAGGGAAGGGAGGTCATGAGGAGGGTGGCGAAGAGAGTCTTCATGCGCCATAGGTTAGGTGACCGCCCGCAAAAGGCAAATGCGTCCGCTGGTGTTTTCCTGTCGCTTGCCGCCCGTTCCGCCCGCAAAACTAGGGGCATGTTGCAGGCCGTCCTCGACACGATCCCCCACCGCCCTCCGTTCCTCTTCCTGGACCGGATCGACGAGGTCCGGGCCGATGGCGCCACCTGCACCCGGACCTTTCGCGCCGACGAGCCGTTCTACGCCGGGCACTACCCCGGCAACCCGATCACGCCCGGGGTGCTGCTGTGCGAGTCGGTCTTCCAGGCGGCGGCGGTCTTCCTGACGAAGAAGCTGCAGGCCGAGGGCGGCGCCCCGGCGGACAAGACCCCGGTGCTCTGCCGGATTGAGGAGGCCAAGTTCAAGGGGATGGTGAAGCCCGGCGATACCGTCTCGATCGAGGTGAAGCTCGTCGAGACGCTCCAGCAGTTCCATTTCCTGACCGGTACGGTGCGGCGCGACGGCAAGGCCGTCCTGACCATCCGCTTCGCCCTCGCCCTCGTCGACCAACCCGCCTGACCCATGTCCTTCCTCGGCCTGTCCGGCAAGACCTACCTCGTCCTCGGCGTCGCGAACAAGAAGTCCGTTGCTTGGCACGTCGCCCAGACCCTCGAATCCGAAGGCGCCAAGGTCGTCTACTCGGTCCGCTCGCGGGCCCGTCTTGATTCGCTGAAGGGCCTGCTCGACGGCAAGCCGGTCTACCTCTGCGACCTCGAGCACGAAGACCAGACGCAGAAACTCGCCGCCGACGTCGGCCGCGAGCACGGTCCGCTCGATGGCGTCCTGCACAGCGTGGCGTTCGCCAACTTCTCCAAGGGCATGCAGCCGTTCCATGAGACGGTCCGCGCCGACTTCCTGCAGGCCACCGCGATCTCCGCGTTCTCGCTCGTCGAGCTGGCCCGGGCGCTCAAGCCGCACCTCAAGGTCGACGCCTCCGTCGTCTCGATCGGCATCTCTTCGCAGGTGACGGCCGCGAACTACGGCTACATGTCGCCGATCAAGGCCGCGCTCGAATCCGCCAGCCGCTTCCTCGCGAAGTCCTTCTCCGCCGATACGCGCGTGCGCTTCAATTCCGTCAACGCCGGCCCACTTAAGACGAGCGCCAGCGCCGGCATCCCCGGTTACCTCCATAACTACCTGCACGCCGAGAAGATGACCTTCCGTAAGGCGGCGCTGAAGACGCAGGAGGTCGCCGACACGGCGGTCTGGCTGCTCTCACCGCGGGCGAGCGGCATTAACGGTCAGGGCATCGTGGTCGACGCCGGCATGGGCTGGAATTTCTTCGACGAGGAGCTCGTGGCCGCTTCTTCCCGTCTCTCCGGCTCGTGATCTTCCAGCGCACCGTCCTTGTCGGCCTCGTCGCCGAACTGCCGCCGGAGGTCTGGACTTCCGATGAGGTCGAACGTCGCCTGGCGCCGCTCTACGGCCGTCTGAAGCTGCCGGAAGGTCGTCTCGAACTGATGACGGGGATCCGCGAGCGCCGTTTCTGGCCGCAGGCGATTCGCCCGTCCGCCGCTTCCGCACTGGCGGGCCGCCGGGCGATGCAGGCCGCCGGAGTCGGCCCCGCCGATATCGACCTGCTGATTCATGCTTCGGTTTGCCGTGATCGACTCGAGCCCTCGACCGCGGCCTACGTGCACGGCCTCCTCGGCCTCGGCCCGCAGGCGCAGATTCTCGACGTCTCCAACGCTTGCCTCGGCTTCCTTAACGCTGTCGTCCTCGCCGCGGGCATGGTGGAGTCAGGACAGATTCGGCGCGCGCTCGTCTGCTCCGGTGAAGATGGGCGTCCGCTCGTCGAGCGCACGATTCGCCTGCTGAACGAAGACCTCACGCTCACGCGTGAGACGATCAAGCCGTACTTCGCCAACCTCACCATCGGGGCCGGCGGCGCCGCGGTGGTGGTCTCCCGCGAAGACTTGGCCGGCCCCGGCGGAATCCGCCTGCTGGGGGGGGCCGCCGAGACCGACTCCTCCGCGAACGGTCTTTGCGAAGGGGACACCTCATCTGCCGAACTTGACATGCGCACGGACTCCGAGGCGCTCCTGGCTGCCGGCGTCGCGCTGGCCCAGCGCTGCTGGGGTCGCTTCAAGGCTGCGACCGGGTGGGACGAGTCTACGCCGCATCGCGTGGTTACGCACCAGGTGGGCCGCCGCCACTCTTCGCTGCTGTTCGAGAAACTTGGCCTCGATCCGGCGAAGGACTACCAAACCTTCGATCGGCTCGGCAACGTCGGGTCGGTTTCCGTACCCGCCACGCTGGCGCTCGGCATCGCCGAAGGCCGGATCAAGCCCGGTGAGCGTGTCGCCCTGCTGGGCATCGGTAGCGGTCTCGCCAGTATGATGCTCGCCGCCGAATGCCGATGACCGCCGCCGACCTTGCCCCCGCCGTGCGGGCCCTGTACCCGTTCGCGCCGCGCGACTTCGCCGCGCTCTCGGGCCGGATGAGCTACGTCGACCATGGGCCACGCGACGGCCGCCCGGTCCTCCTGCTCCACGGCAATCCCTCCTGGTCGTTCCTCTGGCGCGACCTGATCTTGCGGCTCGCCGCCCAAGGTCGCCGCGTCATCGCCCCCGACCATATCGGGATGGGGCTGTCCGCCCGCCCGGACCGTTTCCTGCGGCTGGCCGACCGCATCGCCGACATCGAAGCCCTGCTCGCCCATCTCGGGATCGGGGAGTTCGACCTCGGCGTGCACGATTGGGGTGGTGCCATCGGGTTCGGCGTCGCTGGTCGCCGCCCGGAGAGGGTAGGGAAGATTCTCGTCACGAATACAGGCGCCTTCCTCTCCGACCGCATCCCGGCTCGCATCGCCCTTTGCCGAGCCCCCTTGCTTGGCCGCTTCATCGTCCAGGGCTTGAACGGCTTCGCCTGGCCGGCGACCTGGATGTCGGTCGAGCGGCCCCTCAGTCCCGCCGCGAAGGCCGGTTTCCTCGCCCCCTACGGGTCGGCCTCGGTCCGCCGGGCGGTCGCCGACTTCGTGGCCGACATCCCGATGGAGGCCGAACACCCCACCAGGCCTGTCTTAGCCGCCGTGGAGGCCTCTTTGGAGGGCTTAAAGGGTAAGCCCATGCTCCTTTGCTGGGGAATGCGCGACTTCTGCTTCGACCGGTCCTTTCTTGAGGGTTTCGTGGCCCGTTTCTCCTCCGCTGAGCAGCTCCTGTTTGCCGACGCCGGGCACTGTGTTCTGGAAGACGCCGGCGAAGCGGCGCTCGGCCCGATCGCGGCTTTTCTTGGGCCGGCCTGAGTGTCTGATTCTTGCCCCTTCTTCGAGGGGCGGAAAACGCCTGTGGATAACGTGTGAACAACGGTTTCTAACACCCCCTATAAGTTTCCGTAAGGGGTTGATGGGTAGTCATTTCTGGCCGCCTAAAAACATTCACGCCCGGGGTGTTTCCTATTGCAGATACCCCTGTGAAAAACAGCATGAAAAGACCCCTCCTCTGGGCGGGAAAATATCATTTATTTATACACCTAAACATGAGCGAAAATTCCGAGAAAACCCCGAACCGCGGCAAGCACGCCGGCAACGAAAGCTACGGCGCGGCTGACATCAAACGCCTCAAGGGCCTTAAGGCCGTGCGCGAACGACCCGGTATGTATATCGGCGATACGAACGAGACGGGCCTTCACCACTGCGTGTACGAGATCGTCGACAACTCGATTGACGAAGCGCTCGCCGGTTATTGCAAGAGCATCAAGGTCGAGATCCATGCGGACGGCTCGCTATCCGTCGAGGACGACGGCCGCGGTATTCCCGTCGCGATGCACCCGGAGGAAAAGGTGCCGACGCTGGAGCTCGTGCTCACCAATCTCCACGCGGGCGGCAAGTTCGACAAGGGCGCCTACCAGGTGTCCGGCGGCCTGAACGGCGTCGGTGCGAAGTGCGTCAACGCCCTGTCCGACAGCTTCATCGCGGAAGTGAGCCGCGAAGGCGAAGTCCACCAGATGAAGTTCTGCCGTGGCGAAGTCACGCAGTCGATCAAGGTCATCGGGAAGACGAAGCGCACCGGCACGAAGATTACCTTCCATCCGGACCCGGAAATCTTCGTCGCCACTCAGGAGTTCAAGTACGACACGATCGTGCGCCGCATGCGCGAACTCGCCTTCCTCGTTCCCGGTATCACGGTCGACATGAAGGACCATCGCTCCAACCGCTCCGATAAGTTCGAGTTCAAGGACGGCATCGCCGAGTACGTCTCCTTCCTTAACGCCAATGAGGAGCGCCTCTTCGATAAACCGATCCTCATCGCCGCGGAAGTCGACTTCACCGACCTCGCCAACCCCCGCGTGATGGCCGACGGCGAGAAGCCCACGCCAGGCATGCGTCGCATGACCCTCGACGTGGCCCTGCAGTATAACGACCGCTACGACGAGATGGTCTTCAGCTACGCCAACCTGATCAACCAGCCCGAAGGTGGTACGCACCTCTCGGGCTTCCGTTCCGCGCTCACCCGCGTGATCAACCACTACGCCAAGTCCAATAACCTCATCAAGGACAAGGACGCCAAGCTCAACGGCGACGACATGCGCGAAGGCCTCGTGGCCGTCATCTCCGTCAAGCACCCCGACCCGAAGTTCCAGTCGCAGAACAAGACGCGCCTCACGAACCCCGAGGTCGAAGGCATCGTGACCTCGGTCGTCGGCGAGCAGCTCAAATACTACCTCGAGCGCGACCCGAAGACGGGCCGTCGCATCGTCGACAAGTGTCTTAACGCCGCCCGCGCCCGCGAGGCCGCCCGTAAGGCCCGCGAGACGGTCCGTAAGTCCGCGATGTCTTCCGGCGGCCTGCCCGGCAAGTTGGCGGACTGCTCCGAAAGCGATCCGTCCGTCTGCGAACTCTACATCGTCGAAGGTGACTCGGCCGGTGGCTCCGCCAAGCAGGGCCGCGACCGTCGCTACCAAGCGATCTTGCCGATCAAGGGCAAGATCCTCAACGTCGAGAAGGCCCGCATCGACAAGATCCTGTCCAACGAGGAAATCCGCACGATCATCACCGCCTGCGGCACCGGCATCGGTAAGCACGAGGGCGACGGCGCCTTCGACGTCACGAAGTGCCGTTACCATAAACTCGTCATCATGACGGACGCCGACGTCGACGGTTCGCACATCCGTACGCTGCTCCTGACGTTCCTTTACCGCCAGATGCCCGGACTCATCGAGGCTGGCTACGTCTACATCGCCCAGCCGCCCCTCTACCGCATCAAGCGCAAGAAGCGCGAGCAGTACGTCGATAACGACCCGGAGTTGAACCGCATCCTGCTCGAGCTTGGCTCCGAGGACGTGAATCTCCTCCGCCTCCGCGACAAGCACGTCTTCCCCGGCCAGAAACTCGACAAAATCGTCGAATCCCTCGCCCGCCTGGAAACCCTGGGGGCCGTCATTGGCCGCACAGGTTGCCAGCTCGGCGCCTATCTCGACCAGCAGGACCACAAGACCCACGCGCTCCCGCGCTTCATCGTGCGCACCCGTACCGGCAACGAGGAGACCTATGAGTTCCTCGTCGATACCGACGCCAAGCAGGCTTACCTGCGCAAGGCCGGTGTGGAGGACTTCCTGGCCGACAAGATTGACCGCGAGAAGAAGCTGAAGGATGGCACGGTGGTCCAAGAGCGCGTCAACGTCATCGAGGTCTTCGAGAACGATGCCATCACCAAGGTGCTCAAGGAACTTGAGACCCAGGGTATGGACGTGAAGCAGTTCACGACCGGCGAAGAGCCGCGCTACCACCTGATTGACGGTTCGACCGCCGAGGAGGCCCCCGCCGCCGTGGAAGGCGAAGAAGAGCCCAAGGGCGAAGACAAGCCGGCTAAGAAGGTCGTCAAGAAGGCTGACCCCATTCCCCTCGGCTCAATCCTCGAGCTCATCGGACAGATTCGCCAGTTCGGCCGTAAAGGCCTGACGATTCAGCGATACAAGGGCCTGGGTGAAATGAACCCGAAGCAGCTCTTCGAGACCACGATGGACCCGGCCAAGCGCCGCTTCCTCAAGGTCGACATCGCCGATGCCGCCGAAGCCAACCGCATCTTCGCGATGCTGATGGGCGAGGACGTCCCCTCCCGCCGTGCCTTCATCGAAGATAACGCGCTCAACACCTCGAACCTCGACGTCTGATCAACTGGACGAACCTAACCTAACCTAAGACCTCTTCGAACATGTACTCTGACAAGGAAAAGCTCACGACCGCCAACATCACGGACATCATGCAGACGGCCTACATCGATTACTCGATGTCGGTCATCGTCTCCCGCGCCCTCCCGGACGCGCGTGACGGCCTGAAGCCCGTGCAGCGCCGCATCCTCTACGCGATGATGCGGGAAGGCCTCGTCCACAACCGCCCGTTCGACAAGTGCGCCGGCGTCGTCGGCGAAGTGCTGAAGAACTACCACCCGCACGGTGACAGCTCCGTGTACGACACGCTGGTCCGCCTCGCCCAGAACTGGGTGATGCGCTACCAGCTGATCGAGCCGCAAGGTAACTTCGGCTCCGTCGACGGCGATCCGCCCGCGGCCTACCGTTACACCGAGTGCCGCCTCTCCGAGGTCTCGTCCGAGCTCCTCGCCGACATCGATGAGGACACGGTGGACTTCATCCCGAACTACAAGGAGTCGACCACTGAGCCGACCGTCCTCCCGTGCGCCTTGCCTCACCTGCTGATGAACGGTTCGACCGGCATCGCGGTCGGCATGACGACCAACATCCCGCCCCATAACCTCAACGAGCTTGTCGAGGCGACCTGCCTCATCATCGACAAGCCCGGCGCCACCGTCGAGGACCTCGAGAAGATCATCATCGGCCCGGACTTCCCGACCGGCGGCGTCATCAATGGCAAGGACGGCATCAAGCAGTACCTCCGCACCGGCCGCGGCATCATCCGCGTCCGCGGCGTCGCCCACACGGAGGAGATGAAGAACGGCAAGGAGCAGATCGTCCTCACGGAACTGCCCTATAACGTCAACCGCTCCTCGCTGGTGAAACACATCGCCCAACTGTGCACCGACAAGGTGCTGGATGAGGTCTCCGACCTCCGCGACGAGTCCGACGAAAACACGCGCGTCGTCATCGAGCTCAAGCGCCACGAGAACCCGAAGGTCGTCATCAACAAGCTCTACAAGCACACGAACTTCGAGAACTCGTTCGGCGTGATCCTGCTGGCCCTCGACAAGCGTCGCCCGAAGCAGATGAACATCCGCGAGCTGCTCGAGTGCTTCGTCGAGCACCGCCGCGACGTGGTCACCCGCCGTACCCGCTTCCGCCTCCGCAAGGCCGAGGACCGCGCCCACATCCTTGAAGGCTTCAAGATCGCCCTGCGCAATCTAGACGACTTCGTGAAGATCATTCGCGCCGCGACCAACCGCGACGAGGCCCGGGTAAAGCTGATGGCCAAGTACGGCCTCAGCGAACGTCAGGCCGTAGCCATCCTCGACCTCCGCCTCTACCAGCTCACCGGACTGGAGCGCGACAAGATCGAGGCCGAGTACCGCGAACTGATGGCGCTCGTCGAAGAACTCCGCAGCATCCTCTCGAGCGAGCTGAAGTTGCTCACCCTGATCAAGAAGGAGCTGCGCGACGCCGCCAAGAAGCACATCGGTCCCCGCAAGACGAAGGTCAACGCCCAGGAAGGGGACCTTTCGATGGAAGACATCGTCGCCAACGAAGGCTGCGTGGTCACCGTCTCGCATGCGGGCTTTATCAAACGTACGCCGGTCGCCCAGTATCGCCTCCAGAAGCGCGGCGGCAAGGGGACCAAGGGCGCCGAGCTCTCCAAGGCCGCGTCCGACGACGACAGCGACTTCATCGAGCACCTCTTCACGGCCAATACCCACGACCATATCCTGTTCTTCATGAACAACGGCCGCGTGTACGTGGAGAAGGTCTACGAGATCGAGGAAGCCAACCGCGCTTCGCGCGGCAAGTCGATCGCCCGCCTCCTCGACCTCAAGGATGACGAGAAGCTGGCCGCGATGGTCTGCGTCTCGAACTTCGAGGAGGGCAAGTTCCTCATGATGTGCACCGCCAACGGCACGATCAAGAAGACCGAGATCTCGAAGTACGCCAACTACCGCAAGGGCGGCATCATCGGCATCAACATCGAGCACGGCGACCGCCTGATCTCCACCAAACTGACCAACGGCGACAACGAGGTCGTGATGATCTCGCAGTCCGGCATGTCCATCCGCTTCCACGAATCCGACGTCCGTTCCATGGGTCGCGATACCACTGGCGTCGCCGGCATGAAGCTCGACACCGGCGACCAGGTGAAGGCGATGGAAGTCGTCGACCCGGCTTGCACGCTCCTCGTCGTCGGCATCGACGGCATCGGTAAGCGCACGCCCTTCGACGATCCTGAGACCAAGGAGCCGGTCTATCGCAAGCAGACCCGCGGCGGCAAGGGCGTCATCGCGATCAGCACCGAAGTCGGCGTCGCCGGCGCGCTCAGCGTCCAGGAAGCCGACGAGGTCATGCTGCTCACCAAGGGCGGCCAGTCCATCCGCACCAAGGTGTCGGACATCCGCTGCACGGCGGGTCGCAATACCAAGGGTGTCCGCGTCATGCGCCTCAAGGAAGGCGAGTCGCTGCTCGGTATCTCCAAGGTCGAGCGTTCGGACGAAGAGGAGGAGAACGCCGCCAAGCCGCAGGCCTAAGCCTGCAGACTGGCCAAGCAGAAGGGGCGCCTGGTGGCGCCCCTTTTTTGTGCCCTGCCGGTCCGCTTAGGCGCGTTCCAGCGCCGCGATGCACTCGACGTGCCGGGTCTGGGGGAAGAGGTCGAACGGGCGGACCGAGATGACTTTCCAGCCCTTGGCGCAGAGGTATTTCACGTCGCGTGCCTGGGTGTCGGGCGCGCAGCTGACGTAGACGATACGGCGCGGGCCGAAGGCGTCCAGCTGGTCGAGGAACGCTTCATCGCAACCCTTGCGGGGCGGGTCGACGATCACGGCGGACTCGCCGCCCTCGACGGGAATCTTCTTGAAGATCGATTCCGCGGACCCGGCGATGAAGCGGCAGTTGAGGAACCGGTTGAGCGTCGCGTTCTCCGCGGCCTTGCGGGCGGCCTCGGCGCTGACCTCGACGCCGTTGACGGACTCGAAGCGGCGGGCCCCCGACAGGGCGAAGAGGCCGGAGCCGCAGTAGGTGTCGACGAGGTGCTTCGCCCCGGAGTCGTGCGCGAGCTGGATGGCGTGGCCGACGAACTGCTCGAGGACGGAGGGGTTGTTCTGGAAGAACTC
>JBEELT010000028.1:0-17711 GCA_041167995.1 Verrucomicrobiota bacterium
AACGGGCGGTTGCTGCGGCGGCGGCGGTTGCGGCTCCGGCGAAGCTTCCGAAGGTGGCTGCTGTTCGACCGGCGAATCCTCCGAAGGCGGCTGCTGTTCCTCCGAGGGTTCGGAAGGTGGCTGCTGCTCCACGGAACAGCCCGCCGCCGAGAAGCAAGGTGGCTGTGGTTCCGCCGGTTGCGGTTGCGGCTAAGCGCCCACCACCGGTCTCACGACGAAGCCCCCGGACCTCGGGGCTTTTTATTGGTGCCGACTTTCAGGCCAGCGGCAAGCCGCTGCCGACCTTGCAGGCCTCGTCGTGCAGGGCCACGAGGTCGCGCAGGTCCGGGTGGATCTCCGTCGGGCCCACCGTGCGGACGAGCTCGCAGGTGGCGCGCGAAACGGACGCCGCGCGATAGGCGGCGAGCCAGGTGGTCCACTCGGCCTCGGCGGCGGCGTTGACCCAAGGCCAGCGCAGCGGCTCGGCGCGGATCCCCAGGCGCCACGGCTTGGGCGTCAACCGCGCGCGGAAACACTCCTGCGACAGGCAGAGGCGGCAATACAGCGGGTCCGCGCCCAGCTGCCGGAACGCAGCTTGGACCACGTCGTCCTCCGGAAAGAACAAGGCGTGCGTCGCGAGCAGCCGCAGCCCGGCGGCCGTGCGGTAGATGCGCCAGCCCCAACCGGGATGCGCGCTCGCCCAGGCCACGGCGCGCGCGACCGCGGCGGACTCCGCCGGCGAAGGCGCGCCCGGCGCCGGCGGCTTGGCCCCGAACAAACGGGCCAACAGGCCCGGCGCGGCCGGAGTCGGCAGGTCGACGTCCACGAAGAGCATCTGCGCCGCATTGAGCACCTCGGCGCCGCTGGCGTTGCGCGTCACGGCGGCGAAGAGGTCATCGCCGGAACGGCCGAACTCGCGGAGCACCTCCTCGCGGATCGGGCGGCCCGGGTAATAGCCGTCCTGCGGGTCCGGCCGACGGGAGCCGCGGAGCCTTTCGTCCAAGCTCCGGGCTCGCCGGTCGGCTTCGGCTTGGGCCGCCTCGCGGGACACGTCGGACCAACCCCACGCGAGGCCGGCGCCGACGCTCCCCAAGGCCCAGTGACGCGGGAACTTCATCCGCCCCAGCTCCAATCCAGGACGATCTCGGTGTCGGGGTGCAGCGATTGCTTCACGGGACAAGCTTCGGCGGCGCGCATCAGGCGCGGGCGCAGCTCCTCCGCGATGCCGGCGGGCATGTGGAGGGCGACGTCGAGTTTGGCGATGCGGCGCGGCGGCTGGGCGGTCATGTGCTTCTCGACCTCGATGCGCATCCCGCGGAAATCGAGCCCGAGCCCGCGCGCCTGAATGCCGAGGATCGTGAGGATGCACGAGGCGAGCGCGGTCGCGGCGAGGTCGGTCGGCGAGAACGACTCGCCTTTGCCTTGGTTGTCCACCGGCGCGTCGGTGATGAGCTCGACGCCCGAAGGCCCGTGCGTCGCGCGCACGCGGAGGTCGCCGAGGTAGTCGCAGGTGATCTTCACGCCCATGCGCACACCTTAGCCGCCGCCCGCGGCCGCACCAAACAAAAAGCCCCGGCGGTCCGGGGCTCGTGGAGGCGAGGGGTTGGGCGCTTATTCGCCGTCCTTGCCGATGGCGTCGACCGGGCAGCCCTCGAGGGCTTCCTGGCACTTCTCGACCTCCTCAGGGGTGGTCGGCTGGGCGAAGACGTAGGAGTAGCCACCGTCGTCCTGGCGGGTGAAGTTCTTCGGGGCGGTCTCGCGGCAGAGATCGCAGTCGATGCACTGCGAATCCACGTAGAACTTACCGGGGACGCTTTCGGGACGCTTGTCGTTCTTGTCGGCCATAAGGAAGGTGAAAACGTGCGGGCAGCGGCTCGGCTGTCAAGAATCGGTCACCGAAGAGGCACCAGGTTCACGAGGCGGAGCTCGCCGAAACCGGCGTTCCCCACGAGGAAATCCGAGGAAAGGCGGTCCGGGGTGTCGTGGATGACACGGATGACGCCGATGGGCGCGAGGTTCGGGCGGAAGTCCGTCAGGGCGGACAGGTCCGGAGGCGGCGAACGCAGCGGGAGGACCGCGGCCACGGGCAGCTCGAACTCCTGGAGGATCACCAGGCGGACCCGGGCGCGCGTCGCGGCGTCGACGTCGGTCCAGTCGTAGAGTCGCTCCACCGCGGCGACATCGCGCGCGGCGAAGGCCCGCCGCAGTTCCTCGGCCAGCTTCCAACGCAGGCTCTCCTGCCAGCGCGACCAGAGCAGGACGCCGGTCGCGACTAGGGCCAGCGCGAGCAGCCCGATCGCCCAGCGACCCAACGCGGGTCGCGATCCGAGGATTCGTCGCATGAGGGAGAAGGGCGTTGACCCACCCGACTGGGCGGAGGTATGCACGCAAGCGTCATGGCGTCCGAAAGCAAGCCCTCCTCCGACACCGGTCGCTACGCGGCCCGCGGGGTCTCCGCCTCCAAGGGCGACGTCCACGCCGCCGTCGACAAGCTGGACCGCGGGCTCTTCCCCCTCGCCTTCTGCAAGATCGTCGAGGACCGGCTCACCGGCGACCCCGCGCGCTGCGTCGTCACGCACTCCGACGGCTCGGGCACCAAGGCCCTGCTCGCCTACCTGTGGTGGAAGGAGACCGGCGACGCCTCCGTCTTCCGCGGTATCGCCCAGGACAGCATCGTGATGAACATCGACGACCTCCTCTGCGTGGGCGTCACGCAGGGCGTCATCCTTTCCTCGACCATCAACCGCAACGCCCGCGCGATCCCGGGCGCCATCCTCGCCGAGCTCATCGAGGGCACCGAGGAAGTCCTCGCGATGCTGCGCGACCAAGGCTTCGGCATCGCCTCGGGCGGCGGCGAGACCGCCGACGTCGGCGACCTCACCCCAACCCTCACCGTCGACTCCACCGCCACCGCCATCCTCGACCGGGCCGCCGTCGTCGACGCCGCGCGCATCGGGCCGGGCCTGGCGATCGTCGGGCTGGCCTCCTTCGGCCGGGCGACGTACGAGACGTCCGAGAACAGCGGCATCGGCTCCAATGGCCTGACGAGCGCCCGCCACGAGCTGCTCTCCAAGTACTACGCCGAGAAGTACCCCGAGACCTTCGACAAGGCCACCCCCGCGGAGCTGGCCTACTGCGGCCCGCACCGGCTGGCCGACCTCCTGCCCGGCTCGGCCCTGACCGTCGGCCAAGCGCTCCTGTCGCCGACCCGCACCTACGCCCCCTACGTCATCCGCCTCCTCGCCACGCTCGGCGTGGCCAAGGTCCGCGGCATGGTCCACTGCTCCGGCGGCGGCCAGACCAAGTGCCGACGCTTCGGGACGGGGGTCCACTTCATCAAGGATAACCTCTTCCCGACCCCCCCGGTCTTCGCCGAGATCGCCCGCGTCAGCGGCACGGAACCCGAGGAAATGCACAAGGTTTACAACATGGGGCACCGGCTCGAGGTCTTCCTGGACCCGGCCGACGTCCCGGCCGCGCTGGCGCTTGCCGCCGAGCTGGGCATCGCCGCCCGCGTGGTCGGCCGGACGGAGGCCTCGACCCGACCCGACCGGGCCAACCACGTGACGGTGATCAAGGATGGTCAGACTTTGGCTTACGCCTGATTGTCAAAGGCGAGTAAAAGTCTCCGCGGGTGGTCGGGCAGACAGGACTTGAACCTGCAACACCCTGCTCCCAAAGCAGGGACTCTACCAATTGAGATACTGCCCGAAACCCGAAAAACAGTCTGATTTTATGTTGCCGTCCCTGTCAAACCGCTAATCTCCAACTGTTCCCACCCGAAAAACTCCTCACCATATGGAAAACGACAGCCTCTCCTCCCCCTCCTCTTCCGAATCGAAGCTCCCGCTCATCGTGGGCATCGTCGGATTCGCCCTCGGCGCCGCCGGCCTCGTCCTTGGCCTCAAGGCCAAGTCCGCCGCTGACGCCGCCCAGGCCGCCGCCACCACCGCGCAGGCCGCCACCGCCCAGGTCCAGGCCGACCTGCAGAGCAAGGCTCCCGCCACCGAACTCTCCGCCGTCGTCAGCGAAGTCGGCGCGATTAAGACCGCCATGGCCGCCGACAACGCCGCCATCCAGAAGTCCATCACCGAGCTCCAGGCCGCGGTGAAGAAGCCCGTCGTCACGAGCTCCAGCAACGGCGGCACCAAGAACGTCACCGCCGGCGCCGGCGAATACGTCGTCGCCAAGGGCGACACCCTCGGCGGCATCGCCCGCAAGGTCGGCCTCTCCCTCAAGCAGATTCAGGACCTCAATCCGACCGTCAACGCGAACAAGATGCAGATCGGTCAGAAGCTGAAAACCAAGTAAGCGCGGAAGCATGTCGGCGCCCGCCCGCTGGCTCGTCCAGCACGAAGCGCTCCACGCCGACTGCAGGGTTTTCCGGGTTTACAAGGAACACTGCCATCACCCTCTCGATCATCGGGAGGGTGATTTCTTTGTGCTCCGCGCCAACGACTGGGTGCTCGCGCTGCCGGTGACCGCGGACGGTCGCCTCGTGCTCGTGCGGCAGCACCGCTTCGGCACGCGCGCGCTCTCCGTCGAACCGCCCGGCGGCGTGATCGAGGCCGGCGAGGACCCGCGCGTCGCCGCGGCCCGCGAGACCGCGGAGGAGACTGGCTACGTCGGCGGGCGCGCCACGCTACTCGGCACCGTCGCGCCGAATCCCGCCATCCAGTCCAATCGCGCGCACTTCGTGCTGCTCGAGGGAGTGCACCTAGGCGTCCCGCCCGCGCCCGACGAGCACGAGGAGCTCGAGGTGCTCGTCACCGACCCGCGCGACGCGCTGCGCGCCGCCGCCGCCGAACCCGCCACGCACGCGCTGGCGTTCCTCGCGCTCCACCGGCTCCAGGCCGCCCGGCCCGAACTTTTCGCATGACCGCCCCCACCCGCATCAAAATCCCTGGCCGCGTCGCCGACCCCGTCCTCGTCGTCGGCTCCGTCGCCTACGACAGCATCATCACGCCGCATGCCACCGGCGAACGCATCCTCGGCGGCAGCGCCGCCTACGCGTGCCTCGCCGCGAGCTACTTCGCGCCGCCCCGCATCGTCGGGGTCGTCGGCCACGACTTCCGCGACCGCGACCGGGCCAAGCTCGCCAAGCGCGGCATCGATCTCGACGGCCTGGCGACCGACCCATCCGGCCGGACCTTCGCCTGGCGCGGGCGCTACCACGAGAACTACAACCGCCGCGACACCGAGGACCTGCAGCTGAACGTCTTCGAGCAGTTCCGACCCCTCCTGCCGGACGCGCACCGCGCCACGCCCTTCGTCATGCTCGGCAACATCCGGCCCGACCTGCAGCTACGCGTGCTGGACCAGCTGACCGCCCCGCGCTTCGTACTGGCCGACACCATCGACATCTGGATCGAGACGCAGCGTGAGGCGCTGAGCGAGGTCATGCGCCGCGCGGACCTACTCGTGGTCAATGACACGGAATCCGCCAAGCTGACCGGCGAGGCCAACGTGATCGTCGCGGGCCACCGCCTGCGCGCGCACGGCTGCCGCACCGTCATCATCAAGAAGGGCGAACATGGCGCCGTGCTCTTCCACGAGGAAGGCCTCTTCACCCTGCCCGCTTTCCCCGTGACGGAGCTACGCGACCCCACCGGCGCCGGCGACAGCTTCGCGGGCGCCCTGCTCGGGTACCTCGCCGCGACCGGGAAGACGGACTTCGCCACGCTGCGCCAAGCGATGGTCTTCGGCACGGCGGTGGCGAGCCTGACGGTCGAGGCGTTCTCCACCGACCGCCTGGCCAAGGCCGGCTGCCGCGAGATCCGCACCCGCCGCAAGGCGCTGCTCCGGATGATGAAGGTCTGAGCGCTCAGCGCCGACCCAGCAGACGCCAGAGCGCGAAGACGAGCACCGCGGTGAAAAGGAGGTCGCCCAGGAGCAGCGGCCAGAGCGCGGGGGCGCGGCCGGTGACAAGGACGTAGGCGAGGAGTGCGGCGAGGAGCGCGACCGCGCCGGCCAGCATGGGGACCAGGCGGCGGAGCCGCGGCGCGGGGTCGGGGCGGCTCATGCGTAATGACGACGGTGGGCCTCGGCCAGGCCCAGCAAGGTGAGGTGCGGCTCGTGACGGACGCGGTCGCGCCAGCTGGCCGGCAGGTAGACCGCCGCGCCGCCCGTGACGATCACCTGGGGCGCCGGTGAACCTTGGCGGACGAGCTCGGCGACCACGCCGTCGAGCAGGGCGCCGATCATGCCCGCGAAGCCGAGGGCGCACCCGGCGCGCATCGCGTCGACGGTGGACTTGCCGATCGCCGGCCCGCCGAGGAGATCCGCGGGATCCAGCGACGGCAGCAGGGCCGTGCGCTCATGCAGGTAACGCGTCATCACGCCGAGCCCGGGCGCGATGATCCCGCCAGCGTAACCGCGCTCGGTCAGGATGTCCACGGTGGTGGCGGTCCCCATGCCGACGATGATGGCCGGGGCGCCGGCGACCAGCTGGGCGCCCACGCAGTCGGCGAGACGGTCCTGGCCGACCTCGCCCGGCGTGGGGTAATCGAAACCCAGGCCGCGGACGTTGTCGTGGCGCAGGTGGTAGAAAGGCCGGCCCGCGGCGAGGAGCACCGGCTGGATCGTCGCGGTGACCGCCGGGACCACGCTGGCCAGGGCGAGGCCCGTGGTCGGGTGGGCGCGGAGCAAGGCGGCGAGCGCCGCGGTGTCGAGCCCCGCGGTCGACAGCTCGCCGTGGGCGCGGACGACGCGCCCGTCGACGACGCCCCAGTGCGTGTGCGTGTTGCCGACATCGAAGCAGAGCAGGGCCACGGGGACGGATGGTGGCCGGGCGGCGGCGGAGGGCAAGGTCGCTCGCTTACGGTTTGCGCAGCGTGACCTCGCCCGAGGCGACGACCTGACGGCGGCGCCCGCCGGTGCGCAGGATCAGCGACCCCTCGTCGTCGATGCCGTCGACCACGCCGGCGAGCGGCTCGCCGCGCAGCCCGATGCGCACGGACTGGCCGGTGAGCGTGTCATAGCGCGCCCAGCGCGTCTTGAACTCGCGACGCCAGCGGTCCTCGACGAAGGCTTCCCAAGCGTCGAACAAGGCGGCGATCGTCTCGGCCGCGACGCGGTTGGGATCGAGGCGGACACCCGCGGCGACCTCCAGGGAGCCGGCGATCGCGCGGAGCTCGGCGGGGAAATCCTTGGGTGCACCCGTGATGTTGAGCCCGACGCCGAACACCAATTCGCGCACGCTATCGGCGTCGAGCCGAGCCTCGGTCAGCATCCCCGCGACCTTGCGCCCGTCGGCGGCGAGCAGGTCGTTGGGCCACTTCAGCCCGAGTTTCACGCCGACGGCGGTCTCGAGGTGGGCGCACAAGGCGAGCCCCATCCACAGCGTGAACGGCTTCAAGCGCTCGGGGTCGATGAACGGGCGGAACGCGAGGGACAGGTAGAGGTTGCCGGTCTTCCCGCTATGCCACCGCCGACCGAGCCGGCCGCGGCCCGCGGTCTGCGCCTGCGCCAGCACCGCAAACGGCGCCTCCTGGCCGACGGCGAGCCGGCGCTCGGCCTCGGAGTTCGTACTGTCGACGGTCGCGAGCAGGTCGACGCGCGCCGTCACCTTAAGCCGGCGGAGGTGGGCATCGAGCAGGGCCGGGTGCAAAGCCCGCGGAACGCCCTTGAGCCGGTAGCCCTTGCGGGTCGATGCCGCGAACGTGAACCCGGCGGCCCGCAGCCGCTCGAGGCGGGACCAGATCGCGACGCGCGAGACGCCGAGCTCCTTCGCGAGGCGGTCGCCGCTGACTGGCTCGTCGGCCGCGACCAGCAAGGCCAGGAGGATGCTGCTGTCGAGGTCGGTCATGTCAGCGCCAGTCGAGCCCGAGGTCGACCCACGGGGCGGAGTGCGTGAGCGCGCCGCACGAGACGAAATCCGGCGCCACCACGCCGATCGCGGGCAAGGTCGCCAGGTCGACGCCGCCGCTGACCTCGACCCACGCGCGCCCGCGGATGAGCGGCACGTTCGCGCGCAGCTGCGGCAGCGTGAAATTATCGAGCAGGATGACATCGGCGCCGGCCGCGAGTACCGGCTCGACCTGGTCGGGACGGTCCACCTCGACCTCGACCAGGAGATCGGGCCGCGCCGCGCGCGCGCGCTTGACCAGAGCCCGTAGCCGCTCGGCGGCCGTGGCGCCGTCGGCGGCGACATGGTTGTCCTTGATCATGATGCGGTCGAACAGGCCGAGCCGATGGTTATGGCCGCCCCCCTGCCCCACCGCGTACTTCTCGAGCATTCGGAAACCCGGGGTCGTCTTGCGTGTATCGAGTAGGCACGTCGGCGAGGCCCCGAGCGCGCGCACGTGCTCACGGGTGCGCGTGGCGACGCCGCTCAGGCGCTGGAGGAAATTGAGGAGAATGCGCTCCGCGGAAAGCAGGGCGGCCGCCGGCCCTTCGACCTCAGCCACGGCGGTGCCGGCGGCGACCTCCGCGCCCTCCGCGACGAGGGGCCGGCCGACGCAGGCCTGGTCGTAGGCGGCGAAGATTGGGCGCATCATCCCGAGCCCCGCGATGGTCATCGGTTTGCGGGCCACAATCTGGGCGCGGGCGCGGCCGGCGCCGGCGAGTAGAGCCGCGGACGGATCGCCGGACACGCCGGGGCGCGTTGCCAGGCCGGCGCCCGCCACGTCCTCGTCGCGCGCCAGCGCTGCGAACGCGCGCAACCAGCCCTCATCCAGCTCGTCCCAGCGGAGACGGCGGATGAGTCGGTCGGTCTGGCCCGGGTCACGCGGCATCGGGCGACTTTACGGGAGCGACCGCGGCGGGCAAGGGCGCTTACGGGAAGAACTTCTTGAACTTCTGCCGCCAGGATTCCGCGACCGGGGCCTCCACGTCGCCGCAAGCCTGCTGGTAAGCCTGCAACGCGGCCTTCTGCTCGTCCGTCAGCTTTTTCGGCACATCGATGTCGACGCGCACGAGGAAGTCGCCGGCGCCGTTGCCGCGGAGGTTGGGCATCCCTTCCCCGCGCAGACGGAACGTCGTGCCGCCCTGGGTGCCGGCGGGGATCTTGAGGACGGTCTTGCCCTTCAGCTTGGGCACGGCGATCGAGCCGCCGAGCGTCGCCACCGTGAACTTGACCGGGATCGAGGCCATCAGGTCGTCGCCGTCGCGGTCGAAGAGCTCGTGCTCCTGGACGGACACGACCACGTAGAGGTTGCCCGCGTCGGCACCGCGGCGACCGGCCGAGCCATTGCCGGCGGAACGCAGGCGTGTGCCCGTGTCCACGCCGGGCGGGATGCGCACGGTCACGGTGGTGTCGGCGATCACGCGGCCTTCGCCGGAGCAACCCTTGCAAGGCTTGTCGATGCGCTCGCCCTCGCCGCCGCAGGCCGGGCAGGTCTGGCGCATCTGAAAGAATCCTTGGGAGCGGATGACCTGACCCTGCCCGTGGCACGTTGGGCAGCGGCTCTTCCTCGCGCCGGCCTCGGCGCCGGAGCCCGCGCACTTGCCGCACGGCACATGCTTGCGGTAGGGGATCTTCTTCTCGATGCCCTCGGCCGCCTCCTCGAGCGTGACGCGCACGTCGACCCGCAGGTCCTCGCCCGAGTTGTCCTGACCGCCCTCGCCGCCTCCGCCGAAGATATCACCGAAACCGCCGGCGCCGCCGAACATCTGGTTGAAGATGTCGCGCGGGTCGCCGCCGCGGAAGCCGCCGCCCGCGCCCGATCCCGGGCCGCCGGCGCCGCCCTGCTCGAAGGCCGCGTGGCCCATCGCGTCGTACTGCTGGCGCTTGGCGTCGTCGCTCAGCACCTCGTAGGCGCGCGAGGCCTGCTTGAACTTCTCCTCCGCCTCCTTGTTGCCCGGGTTGCGGTCGGGGTGGTGCTCCATCGCCTTCTTGCGATAGGCCTTCTTGATCTCGTCGGCCGTCGCGCCCTTCGCGACGCCGAGGATGCTGTAGTAATCGGCGGCCATCTCCGGACTCAGGCTTGGGCGGGACCGGCGGAAAGGAAGACGGCGGCCGGGCGCAGCACGCGGTCGTGGAGCAGCCAACCCGGGCGGGCGACCAGGGCGACCTGCCCCTCGGGCACGGTGGTGCTGGGCTGCTGGCCGACGGATTCGTGGCGGGATGGGTCGAACGGCTGGCCCTGCGGGTTGATCTCGGCGAGACCATGGCCGGCGAGCGTCGCGCGCAGCTGGTTGACGGCCATGCGGAACCCGTCGGCGACGGCCTTCGCCTCGGGCTGCTTGGTGGCGGACTCCAGGCCAAGCGTCAGCGAGTCGAGCGCGGGGAGCAGATCCTCCACGAGGCCGGCGACGGCGAACTTGCGGAGGTCGTCGCGCTCGCGCTGATGGCGGCGCTGCTGGTTCTGCTGATCCGCGTGGCTGCGCAGCAAGGTATCCTTGAGGCGCGCGACCTCACCGGCGAGCTCGGCGAGGCGGAGCGCGGGATCGTCGGGGGCTGGTTGGTCGGGGGCGGGCGTAGGGTCGGACATCGGAGAAATTATTTGTCGCCGAGGAGCTTCTCGGTCACGGACGGGCGGAGGGGCTGCGCGCCCACGTCGAAGAGCAGCATCGTGGCGGCCTTCGTGAGCTCCTTCTGGAGCATGGCCTGGAGCGGCTTCTGGACCGTCTCCTTCTCGTTACGGTCGGTGACGTCGCGGGCCTCGAAGACGAAGTTGATGTCCTGGTCGAGCAGCACGCGGCGGCGGGCCGTGCCGTCGCCGCCGACCACGGTGAGGTGGCCGACGCGCACGCGCAGCTTGCCGATTTCGTAGGGCCGAGGAGCGTTCGGGGTCCCGGCCGGTCCCGCGTCGGCCGCGGCGCGCGCCTCGGCGTTGAGGGCCTTTGAGATATCGAGGGCGTTATTGTCGCCGAGGAGCTCGAGCAACTTGTCCGACTTACCCGTCAGGACGACGCGGTCGATGTCGAGTTCGGCCTCGTGGACCTTCTGGGTGCCGGTCCCAGCGAAGGACCAAGGATCGACGTCGAGGTGGAACCGACGGACCTTGAGGAACTCGCGCTCGCTCCAGCGGGTCGGGTTGGTGACGGTGATGCCGGCATAGGAAAGCCGGCCGACCAGCAAGTTGGTGTCGTTGTCCTCGACGGTGAGGTGGGCGCCGGTCGCCTCGGACAGGGCGGAATCGACCAAACCCGGGGAGAACCGGCCGAGGGCCCAGACCGCCAGGAGGCCGGTCAAGAAGACGAAGAGCACCAAACCGGAGAGGATGGTGAGGAGCTTGCGCAGCAGGATGCCGGAGCGGCGGGCGGGAGGGACGTCGGACATGGTGACGGAGGAAATTCGAGCAATAGCCGTGCCAGCGGACACGGTCAACGATGGAGGGAAAAGTGGCCCTTTCCGCGGTCTAGCCGGGGTAACCGCCAAAGAAAAGACCCGCCGGCATGGGGCGGGCGGGTCCTTCTGTCACGGGGCTGTCTCGCCCCGGCGAAATCACTCAGCGACCGGGGCAGCCGGCGCCAAGACGCCGCAACCGACTTCATCACCGGGGAGGAGCTTGGGGGCCTTGTCCTGGTTGGGGATGATGCCTACCACGATCATCTTGTCGTCGGAGCGGATGACTTCGACGAGGATGGCCTTGCCGTCCTTGACCAGCTGGAGGCGGGACTTGGGCTCGGGCTTCTCAGAGCGCGCGAGGGCGACGAGGCCGGCGTCCTCGCGGACGGAGATGACGCGGGCCCGGCCAGCGTCCTTCGGGGGCTCGATGACGGTTTCCTTGGCGACGACGGGCTTGGCGGTTTCGCCGGCCGGAAGGTCTTTTTCCCAGGAGTAGCGGGCGTTGGTCACCGGGGCGCCTTCGACGCCGGCGGAGGCGGCGGGGTCGGCAGAAGCGACGGTGGCGATGGTCTTACCCTCCGGGGCGGAGGTAGAGGACCAAGGGCTCTTCAGGCCTTCGCAGGCGACGAGAAGGAAAGAAGCGGAGAGTAGAAGCAGGGAGCGCTGCATGGCGGTAGGGAAGGCTCAAATCGTCCTTTCCCGCCGAAAGGGAGTCAATAACTAACGCCCCCGGCGAGCCCCGGGACCCCGCCGACCCCAATGTAAGGCTTGCCGAACGGGGGCGGGGCGGGCTTCCTCGATTATCCTATGAGTAAGGAAGCCCTGAAATTGATGCTCGGCCTACCCAAGGGCAGCCTCGAGGAGGCCACCCTCCAGCTCTTCGCCAAGGCCGGCTTTCCGGTCGCCAAGAGCAGCCGTTCGTACCGCCCCTCCTTCGACGACCCGACCCTCGATGGCCGCTTCATCCGCGCCCAGGAAGTCGCCCGCTACGTCGAGCATGGCTTCTTCGACTGCGGCCTCACCGGCCAGGACTGGGTCCAGGAGAACGCCGCCGACGTCGTCCAGGTCTGCGAACTGATCTACAGCCGAGCCTCCGCCCAGAAATCCCGCTGGGTCCTCTGCGTCCCCGAGGACTCCCCGGTCAAGACCGCGCAGGACCTCGCCGGCAAGCGCGTGGCCACCGAACTCGTCGAGACCACCCGTCGCTGGTTCCAAGCGCAGGGCGTCGAGTGCGAGGTCGAGTTCTCCTGGGGCGCCACCGAGGTGAAGGTCCCGGAGCTCGCCGACGCCATCGTCGACATCACCGAGACCGGCTCTTCGATTAAGGCCAACAAGCTCCGCATCGTCGCCCAGCTCATGGAGACCACCACCGTCCTCGTCGCGAACAAGGCCGCGTGGGCGAATCCCGCCAAGCGCGCCAAGATCGAGCAGATCGTGCTCATGCTGCAGGGCGCCCTCGCCGCGCAGCACATGGTCGGCCTGAAGTTCAACCTGCCCAAGGCGAAGCTCGAGTCCGTCGCCGCGGCCCTGCCCGCCCTGCGCAACCCGACGGTCTCGCCGCTGAGCAACCCTGAGTGGATCGCCGTCGAGACCATCATCGACGCCCGGCAGGCCCGCGAATTCATCCCGACCCTCAAGGCCGCCGGGGCCGAGGGCATCGTGGAATACCCCATCAACAAGCTCGTCTACTGACGACCTCACATGGCTGACTCCGTCCGCGTCGGTCTCATCCAGCTCACCGCCGAGGACACCCCGGCGGCGAACGTCCGCAAGACCATCCCCCGCATCGAGGAAGCGGCGGCCAAGGGCGCGAAGATCATCGGCCTCCAGGAGATGTTCACGACGAAGTATTTCTGCATCACCCAAAACCCGGCGAACTTCGACCTCGCCGAGCCCATCGAGACCGGCCCGTCCGTGACGGAGCTCGCCCGGGTCGCCCAGCGCCTCGGCGTCGTCATCGTCGCCCCGCTCTTCGAAGCGCGCGGCAGCGAAATCTACCATAACACCGCGGCCGTCATCGACGCCGACGGCACCGTGCTCGGCAAGTACCGCAAGATGCACATCCCGCAGGACCCGGGCTTCGAGGAAAAATTCTACTTCACGCCGGGCGACCTCGGCTTCCGCAGCTGGCGGACCGCGCACGGCAACATCGGCGTCCTCATCTGCTGGGACCAGTGGTACCCCGAGGCCGCGCGCCTCACCGCGCTCGCCGGGGCCGACCTCCTCTTCTACCCGACCGCGATCGGCTGGCTCCCTGAGGAGAAGGCCGCCCTCGGCCACGCCCAGCACAACGCCTGGGAAACCGTCCAGCGCGGCCACGGCGTCGCCAACGGCTGCTACGTCGCCGCCACCAACCGCGTCGGCACCGAAGGCCGCACCCAGTTCTGGGGCCAGAGCTTCGTCTCCGACCCGTACGGCGAGATCGTCGCCCGCGCGTCGGTCGAGCGGGAGGAAGTGCTCCTCGCCGACTGCGACCTGGCGAAGCAGCGCGCGTTCCGCCGCATCTGGCCGTTCTTCCGCGACCGCCGCATCGACGCCTATGGCGACCTGACGCGCCGCCTGCGCGACTGACCTTGCGCATGGCCACGCCTCGCTCCCTCGGATTCCGCATGCCCGCGGAATGGGAACCCCAGTCCGCCACGTGGCTCTCGTGGCCGTCGAACCCCGCGCTCTGGCCCGGGCACTACGACCTCATCCCCGCGAAGTTCGCGGAGTTCGCCGCGGCGATCAGCCGGTTCCAGCCGGTGAAGATCAACGCCGCCGGTAAACTGCGCGCCGAGGCCGAACGCGCGCTCAAGGCCGCCCAAGCCGACCTCTCCGTCATCGAGCTGACCGACATCGCCACCGACGACGTCTGGTGCCGCGACCACGGCCCGATCTTCGTGACAAACGCCGCGACCCGGGAACTCGCGCTCACCGACTGGGAATTCCACGGCTGGGGCGGCAAATTCGAGGCCTCGCTCGACAACCTGGTCCCGGGCAAGGTCGCCGCCAAGCTCGGCGTGAAGAAGTTCAGCTACCCGTTCGAGCTCGAAGGCGGCGGCATCGAAGTCTCCGGCGACGGCCTGCTCCTCACCACCGAGGCCGTGCAGAACAACCCGAACCGGGCCGAAGGGCGCGACGACGCCGCGTTCCACGCCGCCCTCCGCGACGGTCTGGCGGTTGACGAGCTCCTCTGGATCGGCGAAGGCCTGGCCAACGACGACACCGACGGGCACATCGACAACCTCGCGCGCTTCATCGCGCCGCGCACGATCCTCGCGGTCAGCGAATCCGACCGGGCTTCGCCGAACTACGCACCGATGCAGGAAAACCTGCGTCGCCTGCGCGAACTGCGGCCGCGCGGCCAGCGCCTCGACATCCTCGAGCTCCCGCTGCCCAAGCCCATCCGCCTCGCCGGCCGCGACCTGCCGCCGAGCCATGCGAACTTCCTCATCGTGAACGACGGCGTCCTCGTCCCACGCTACGGCCAGGACTCCGACCAGCTTGCGATGGGTATCATCGCCGACTGCTTCCCGGGTCGCAAGGTCGTGGGCATCGACTGCCGAGTGCTGCTCATCGAAGGCGGGGCGCTGCACTGCCTCAGCCAGCAGCAGCCGGCTTGAGCAAGGGAAGGCATGGAGTACAGATTGCTGATTACGGAGTACGGAGGGACGGATACGGGTCAGGGCGAAGGATTGCCCGATCCGCATGCGCTGCCGCTCGGTCATCCGTACTCTGCACTCTTCCTCGCTTGCCCTCACTTCTTCGGCTTCACCTTCGTCGCGCAGCCGCAACCGCCCGCACAGCCGCCTTCCTTGCGACGACGGGCCGCCCCAATCCACCGGCGGACGAGCCAGCCGGTGGCCGCGCCGACGAAGGCGCACACGAGGACGAAGTCGAGGCTCATGCGGGCGGCGCCAGCCGGCTGACGAACTGATAGACGAGGGCCGCGACGATCCAGGCGAGCGCCGTCATGTAGAGGAAGGAGCCGACGGCCCAGCGCCAGCCGCCCGTTTCCTGCGCGAGCGTGGCGACGGTCGGGCCGCACTGCGAGCAAAGCGCGAAGAAGACCATCAGGGCGAGGACGGCCGCGAGCGAGAAGATCGGCGTGCCCGCGCGCGGCCCCGCGGACCACTTGGCGTCGCGCATGGCCTGCTGCAGGCGGCCGCTGTCAGCCTCGGCGCCCTCGCCGACGGAGTAGGTGACGCCGAGCGTGGAGACGATGACCTCGCGCGCCGGGAAACTCGCCAAGACGCCGACGGTGATCTTCCAGTCGAAGCCGCAGGGATCGAAGACCGGCTGGACCGCCTTGCCGAAGCGGCCCATCCAGGACTGCTCGACGTAGGCGGCCTGCGTGCGCGCGGCGAGGACGGCGGCGGACGCGGCGGGATCGGCCGCGCGGACGCGGTCGGCGACGCCGGGGTCGCGCGGAAAGTACGAGAGGGCCCAGACAACGAGGGTGATCGCGAAGATCACGGTGCCAGCCTTGGAGATGAACTCCGCCGCGTTCTGCCACATGCGCCACAGGACGTCGCGCGGCTTGGGGAGCTGGTAACGAGGCAGCTCGAGCACGAAGGGCTGCGGCTTCACCTTGAGCACGAGGCGGGTGAGCACGAAGGCGGTAGGGACGGCGACGAGCAGCCCGACGCAGTGCATGCCGACCATGACGGCGGATTCCCAGCCGGGACCGTAGAGCGGCCCGATGAACGCGGCGCACATGAGCGCGTAGACCGGGAAGCGCGCCGAGCAGCTCATGAACGGGACGACGAAGGCGGTGGCGAGGCGGGCCTTGGGGTCTTCGATGGTCCGCGTGGAGAGCAGCCCGGGGATCGCGCACGCGAAACCGGAAAGCATCGGGACGAAGCTCTTGCCGTTGAGGCCGCACCAGCTGAAGAGCCGGTCCATGATGAACGCGGCGCGCGCCATGTAACCGCTGTCCTCCAGCAGGCCGACGAACAGGAAGAGGATCAGGATCTGCGGCAGGAAGACGAGGAAGGCCCCCACCCCGCCGAGGAGGCCATCGGTGACGAGGCTCTGCAGCATCGGGGTCGCGTCGAGCGACGGCCCGACGACGCCCTTGAGGGCGTCCACGCCCGCCTGGATCCAGGCCATCGGGAACTTCGCGAGCCAGAACACGGACGCGAACATCCCGAGCATGATGCCGAGGAAGAGGATCGGCCCGAGGACGCGGTGCAGGAGCAGGCGATCGACGGCCGCGGTGCGCCCGGCCTTGCCGGCGCCTTCCGTCACCACGCCCTCGAGCGCCTTGCGGAGACGGTCGTAATGGACGAGCGGCTCGGCAGCCAGCGGGTTGTAGCCGGAACGGCGGACCTGCTCGCGCGCGGCGCGGATGGCGGGATCACGGAGCTCCTTGGCCCAGCCCAGACGTTCCGGCAAGGTCGCGCTCGTGTCGAAGAGCAGGCGCTGGGCTTCGGCGGACGAGACGGCGCGGCCGGTGTCCGTGGCCACGGCGCGCGTGAGTTCCGCGAGGGCGGCGGCGATGTTGGCCGGCCAGACCACGGTCGGTAGCAGGCGCCGCTCATCCGCCGCGCGCGCGATCGCGCGACGGACGTCGGCCACGCCTTCGCCCTTCCACGCCGAGGCGAGGACGACGGGGATGCCACCGAGCCGCGCGGAAAGCTGGCCCGTATCGATGCGCACCCCCTGCTCCCGGGCCACGTCGGCCTGGTTGAGGACCAGCACGGCCGGCCGGCCGAGCTCGGCGAGCTGCGACGCGAGGAACAGGTTGCGCAGGAGATTGGTCGCGTCGGCGACCAGGACGATGACATCGGGGACGCGCTCCCCGGCGATCTTGCCGGCCAAGGCGTCGGTCACGACCTGCTCGTCGGGCGACGCGGCCGCGAGCGAGTAAAGCCCGGGGAGGTCGACGAGCTCGACCTTGCGGCCATCGCCGAGGTCGCAGGTGCCGGACTTGCGCGCGACGGTCACGCCCGGGTAGTTGCCGACGCGCTGACGCAGGCCGGTGAGCGCGTTGAACAACGTGGATTTGCCGGTGTTCGGGTTGCCGACGAGGGCGACGGCCAGGTTGGTCGCAGGCTCGCTCACGTGGGACGGGGACGTTGGATGGGACAATCGGCGGCGACGTCCACGATCAGGCTCTCGGCCTCGGCCAGCCGGAGACTCACGACCTGGCCGCCGAACTCGATGGCCAGCGGGTCGCCCAGGGGCGCCTTGCGGACCAGTTTGAGGCTCATCCCAGGCAGGAGGCCCAAGGCCATCAATCGCTGATCGACCGCCCGCTCGGGGTTGAGCGAGGCCAGTTTCCCGAATTGACCGGGCAGGAGCTGGGAAAGGGGAGTCACGCCAATTGAGAATGAGTCTCAAAAACCTACGGGAGGGAGAGGGCTTGTCAACGCCGACCTGCCCAAGGCACCCAAAGTCGTTGCCTGAAAAGGCTGTTTCCAGACGCTTTCGGCCTCCCCGCATGAGCACGCCTCGCCCGATCCCCGACCCGACCCCCCACGTGCCGGAGGATTTCCACGGGGGTGGCATCGCC
>JBEELT010000029.1:0-17473 GCA_041167995.1 Verrucomicrobiota bacterium
TGCCGGTCGCCATCCTCAACCTCCTCGTTTATTTCCTCTACTACGCCCTCACCGGCGCCCGCTAAGCCCATGGCCATCAAAGTCGTCGAACGCCGCCCCCTGACCCTCGCCGAGCGTAGCTACCTCCCGCAGATCCTCGCCGGCCTCAAGGTCACCTGGGACAACATGGTGCGTCCGCCCGTGACGCTCCAGTACCCCGATGAGCGCCCCGCCATCCCGCAGAATTACCGCGGCGTGCCGACGCTCGTGATGGACCCGAACGGCCGCGAGAAGTGCGTCTCCTGCCAGCTCTGCGAATTCGTCTGCCCGCCCAAGGCCATCCGCATCACCCCCGGGGAAATCGCCCCCGACGCGACCAACACGCACGTCGAGAAGGCCCCGCAGGAGTTCGAGATCAACATGCTGCGCTGCATCTACTGCGGCCTCTGCCAGGAAGTCTGCCCCGAGGAGGCGATCTGGCTGCAGAGCCAGTACTCGATGACAGGCACCAACCGCGAGATGATGATCAACAACAAGGCTAAGCTTTACGAACTCGGCGGCACCCTGCCTGACGGCCACCACAAGTGGGACAAGAAGAAGCAGGAAGCCGAGCGCCAGGCCGGCGAGGGGCACTGATAGATACAGGGGGATTAGGTGTTAGGGCGTGGGGAGTGGGGAGTGGGCCTAACACCTACAGCCTAAGTCCTAAGACCTCGGCAATGGGGTCAGGCACATCATCGCTACGCGAGATGAAGCCAGACCCCATGCCGGTGGCGGACGGGCGGGACGCCCATCCCTACCTATGCAGCGGACCAGCAGGGACGCTGGTCCCTACCTAGGGTGACTGGCCCGACGCGGTGCTTATTTCGCGGTCGGATAATCCGTGTACCCTTTGGCGCCGGAGGCGTAGAAGGTGGCTTCGTCGGGGGTGTTGAGGGCAAGGTTCTCGCGGAGGCGACGCGGTAGGTCGGGGTTGGCGAGGAACGGCACGCCGTACGCGATGGCGTCGGCCCAGCCCTCGGCGATGGCCTGCTCGGCCTGGGGGCGGTCGAAGCCGCCAGCGGTGATAAGCACGCCCTTGAAATCGGCGCGCAGCTCCTTGGGTCCGACGCCATCCTTGGCGCCATGCGCGATGTCTTGGGCCGTGACGCGGGTCACGTGGGCGTAGGCCAGCTCGAGTTTGGAGAGTTCGCGCAGAAGGTAACCGAAAGTCTCGAGCGGGTTGGCGTCGGCCATGTCATTGAAGACGCCGCCGGGCGACAGGCGGATGCCCACGCGGTCGGACCCCCAAACCGAGGTCACCGCGGTAGCGACCTCGAGGGACAGGCGGGCGCGGTTGGGCACGGAGTCGCCGTAACCATCCGTCCGGTGGTTGGTGCCGCTGCGCAGGAACTGGTCGAGCAGGTAGCCATTGGCGTTATGGATTTCCACGCCGTCGAAGCCGGCCTCCTTGGCCAGGCGGGCGCCGCGGACGTACTCGGCGACGATGCCGGGGATTTCGTCGAGGCCCAAGGCGCGGGGCGTCACGTAGTCGGCCATTTCCGTGCCAGTCCAGAGCTGGCCCTTCGGCTTGATCGCGGACGGGGCGACGGGGAGTTCGCCGTTGGGCTGATAGGCCGGGTGCGAGATGCGGCCGACGTGCCAGAGCTGCAGGAAGATGCGGCCCCCCTGGGCGTGGACGGCGGACGTCACCTTCTTCCAGCCGGCGACCTGCTCGGCCGTGTAGATACCCGGGGTGTTCGGGTAGCCATGGCCGCGGGGCGAAACCGTGGTCGCCTCGGCGATGATCAGGCCGGCCCCGGCGCGCTGGGCGTAATACTCGGCCATCAGGTCCGTCGGGACATTGGCCCCCTCGGCCCGGCAACGGGTCAGGGGCGCCATCAGGACGCGGTTCGGCAGGGAAAGGGCGCCGACTTGGAGGGGAGTGAAAAGGGAGGACATGGCTTGTTTAAAGGGTCAGGGTTAGGGTCAGGGACGGGAAAAGCAAGGGGAGGGATTCTAGGAGACAAGAAGGGCCAGGGCCAGGGACGGGGACAGGAGAGGCATGCGGAGTTGGCGGACGGACGGGACGCACATGCATACCTGGTAGGGCTGACCGTCCTCGGTCGGCCGTGCAGAGACGTTGATCGGCTGGCTAGTTGGCGAGGGAGGCAAAGAGACAAGAAGGGCCTGGGTCAGGGCCGGGGACAGGAGAGGCATGCGGAGTTGGCGGACGGGCGGGACGCTCGAAGCTACCTGAAGGCGATCACTGCGCCCGTACCCGCATGTCATCGTACCTTTCCCAACCTGGCCCTGGCCCTGTCCCTGGCCCTGGCCCTAGCCGAATCTCGCAATCGCCAACCGTCATTACCCCGAAGCCTCCGGCTTCTCCCCATTAATCTTCCCTCCCCTGCCCCCTACCCCTAGGAGTGCTGGGCACTTCTCCGCGTCCGTCCAACATGTCCGTCCCACCACTGCCCTCACTCCGCCCCGCCCAGCCGACCTACATCATCGGGCACAAGAACCCCGACGCCGACGCCATCTGTTCCGCGCTGGCCTACGCAGCCTTCAAGGACGCCTCCGGCCAGCCTGGCTTCAAGCCGGCGCGTTGCGGCAACTCCAACGCGCGCATCGACGCGATCCTCGGCCGGTTCGGAGCCGCGCTCCCGGAGTTCGTGGGCGACGTGATCCCGCGCATCGAGGACATCATGCATCGCGACCCGTACAAGGTCCGCATGGACGACACCTGCGCGCGGGCGCTCGAACTCCTCGACCTGCACGACGTGCGCGCCCTGCCCGTGGTCGGCGACGACGGCCGCCTCGAGGGGTACGTCTCGATCTTCAGCCTGGGCGACTACTTCATCCCGAAGCCGAAGCGCGCGACCGCCATGCGTAAGGTCACGAGCTCCATCAACGCCATCATCCGCTCCATCGGCGGAACCGAGGTTATCGCCTTCGACGCGGCGACCGTGCAGGAGCTCTTCGTCCGCGTCGCCGCCATGGAACTCGACTCCTTCGGCAAGTCGGCGACCGTCGAGGGCATCCCGACCAACCAGAGCGTCATCGTCGTGGGCGACCGGGCCGACGTCCACCTGCGGGCCATCGAGATGGGCGTGCGCATCATCATCGTCACCGGCGGCCACCGCATGCGCCCGGAGATCCTCGAGCGCGCCAAGGCCGCCCGCGTCTCCGTCGCCTACGCCGACACCGACAGCGCCACCACGGCCTGGGCCGTGCGCGCGGCCACGCTGATCGGCGGGCTCGTCCAGCGCGACGCCTACACCTTCAAGCCGCAGGAGAAACTCGCGGTCGCGCGGCGGCGCATCGTGCAGAACCCCGCGCTCATCTGCCACGTCATCGACGAGGACGGCCGCCTGCTCGGCGTCTTCACCAAGACCGACATCATCAACCCGCCCCGCGCCAAGCTCGTGCTGGTCGACCACAACGAGCTCTCGCAGGCCGTCGACGGCGCCGCCGAGGTCGAGATCGCCGAGGTCGTGGACCACCACCGCCTGGGCAACGCGCCCACGCACCAGCCCATCCTCTTCATCAACCGGCCGCTCGGCTCGACCTGCTCGATCGTGGCGGACATGTTCCGCACTGCCGGCCTGCGGCCGACCCCGCAGACTGCGGGCCTGATGATGTGCGGGATCATCTCCGACACCCTCCTGCTGCAGAGCCCGACGACCACGCCGCTGGATGCCGACCTCCTGCAGTGGCTGACCCCGGTCGCCGACGCCGACCCGCGCGCGCTGGCGGACATGATCTTCAACGCGGGCTCCGTGCTTGCGACGCTCTCGCCGGCAGCCGCCGTGCGCGCCGACTGCAAGCAGTACCGCGAGGGCGAGCGCCGCTTCTCCGTCTCGCAGGTCGAGGAGCTCGGCTTCACCAACTTCTGGAAGTGCGAGGACGGCCTGCTCGAGGCGCTGGAGAAGTACCGGGTCGAGAACGGCCTCAACTTCGCCTGCCTGCTCGTCACCGACATCGACACGCAGAGCTCGCTCCTGCTGGTCCGCGGCGAGGCCGAGGTCGTCCAGGCCATCACCTACCCGCAGAAGCGGCCGCCGGACATCTTCGACCTCCCCGGGATCGTCAGCCGGAAGAAACAGCTGATGCCCTACCTGTCCAGCCTGCTGGGGGCCGCCACCGACGGCCCATGACCGCCGAGGAAGCGATGCTGGCGTTCATGGCGCGCCCCGGCTACCAGCCGATGCGCCTCGAGGCCCTCGCCGACGCCATCGGCGCGAACAAGGACGAGCTCCGCCACCTGCGCAAGGTGATCCCGGGCCTGCTGAAGGCCGGCGCCATCGCCGTGCGCAAGCGCGACCTCCTCATGCTGCCCGAAGGCCAGACGCTCCCCGAGGGCACCATCCTATTCCGCGCCAGCGGTTCGGCCCGCGTCGTGTTCAACGCCGAGCCGGGGCAGAAACCGCGGGAGCAGGTGCACATCGAGGCCCGCGACACCGGCGTGGCGCTGCACGGCGACCGCGTGCTGGTGAAATTCAACCCCGTCCGCCGCGACCGCCAAGGCGAGGACTGGGGCACCGCCGTCGTCGTCCGCGTGGTCAAGCGCGCGCTCACCCAGCTGACCGGCACGCTGCAGCGCACCCGCCTCGCCTGGTATGTCGTCCCCGACGACCCGCGCGTCTCCCGCGAGATCGTGGTCCGCGACCCGGCCCGGTCCAACCTGACGCCCCCACCCAAGCCCGAAGACAAGGTCGTCGTGAAGCTGGACGCCTGGGAAAGCCGCAACCTCAACCCCACCGGTACGATCACCGAGGTCCTCGGTGTCACGCACACGCCGATGGCAGAGTACCTGGCGATCCTGCGCCGCTACAACCTGAACCCCGAGTTCCCCGCCGTCGTCGCGGCCGAAGCCAACGCCTTCGGCAAGGTCGTGCAAGCCGCGGACCGCAAGGGCCGCGAGGACTTCCGGGCCATCCCGACCATCACGATCGACCCGGATGACGCCAAGGACTTCGACGACGCCCTTTCGGTCGAGCGGCTGCCGGAAGGACGCCTGCGCATCGGCATCCACATCGCGGACGTCTCCCACTACGTGAAGACCGGCTCGCGCCTCGACACCGAGGCCCGCGAGCGCGGCAACTCCACCTACCTCGTCGGCACCGTCATCCCGATGCTACCGCACGCGCTCTCCAGCGGCCTGTGCTCGCTCGTCGAGGCCGAGGAACGCCTGGTGAAGTCGGTCATCTGCGAATTCGGGCCCGACGCGCGCCTGCTGAAGACGGAGTTCGCGAACTCGGTCATCCGCAGCCGCAAGCGCCTCACCTACAAGCAGGCCTACGCCTTCCTGAAGGGCGACGACAATGCCGCCCTGCGCGCGATGCCGGCGCCGCCGCCCCACCAGACCGGTTCCCCCGGCCGCCCGCTGGCCGAACTGACCGACGCCGAGCTGGATGACGTCCGCGGCATGATCGGGGATTTCTGGAAGGTCGGGAAGGTCCTGCGGGCCGAGCGCTTCCAGGCGGGGTCGCTCGATCTGGACATGAAGGAGATCAAGATCTACTGCGACAAGGACGGCTGGGCCGACCGCACCGAGATCGTCCAGCACGACGAGTCCCACCAGCTGATCGAGGAGTTCATGCTCCTGGCCAACGAGTGCGTGGCGAAGGCCCTGGACAAGGAGCGGATCCCGCACGTCTGCCGCGTGCATGACGACCCCGACCCGGAGAAGCTCGACGCCCTGCGCGAGGAGCTGGCCGGCGACGGCTTCAAGGTGGGCGACCTCACCCAGCGAGCGAACATGATCAAACTCCTGGCCGACCTCAAGTCGCGCGAGGACGGCTACACCATCCGCATCGCGCTACTGCGTTCGCTCAAGCAGGCCTGCTACCGCGCCTCGCCCGACGGCCACTTCGGCTTGGCGAAGCGCCACTACTCGCACTTCACCTCGCCCATCCGCCGCTACGCGGACCTACTCGAGCACCGCATCTTCGACGCCTTCATCGCCAAGCAGGGCGTGCGCTCGGCGCCAGCCGAGCCGCCGCGGTCCCCGGGCCTGGGCGAGCTGACCCGTTCCTGCGAGCACATCTCGATCACCGAGCGCAACAGCGCCGAGGCCGAGCGCGACTCCGTGAAGATCAAGTTGCTCGAGCTCTTCGAGCGCGAGGTCGAGCGCCCCGACAAGCGGCCCTTTGAGGCCACCATCACCGAGATCAAGCCGCACGGCCTCATGGTCGAGCTGACCGCCTCCAACGCCTTCGGCCTCGTCCACATGTCGACCCTGACGGACGACCACTACCGTCTCAACGACCGCGGGAACCTGCTGCGCGGGAGCCGCACCGGCCGGACCTTCATGGCGGGCGGCACGATCATGGTCACGGTCGACCGCGTGGACCGCTACAAGCGGCAGGTGGACTTCCGCCTGGCCGAGGAGACCCCGGTGCGCGCCCGCCCGACCGACCAGCGCCGGCGAGGCCAGCGCTGATCAGCGCGCGGCCAGCAACCGGACCCAAGCGCGGGCGTAATCACCGGCGGCCCGTCCGAGCCGGATGCGCCCGGCATCATCGTCCGTCCAGGCGACGGGGATCGTGGCGACCACCGCGCCGCGCCGCGCGGCGAGTTCGGCGCACTCGGCGCCATAGGCGAAACCGCCGGCGACCGGTGGCAGCACCTGCCAGGTCGAGCGGCGGAAAAGTTTGAGCCCACAGCCCGGATCGCGCACGACGCCACCGGGCAGCAAACGCCAGGCCAAGGCCAAGCCGCCGGAAAGGAAACCCCGGCGAAGGGAACGACCGACGACGCGGGCGGCGCGGTGCCAGCGCGAACCCAGCACCACGTCGGCCTGCCCCTCGGCGATCAGGCGGAAGCCGCGGACCAATGCCTCCGGGTCCGTCGCCATGTCCACGTCGACGTAGGCCAGCACCGTGACCGCCGGCGAAGCCGCCGCCCAACCCGCCGCGATGGCCGCCCCTTTATCGCCCTGCTCGCAGGCGCGCAGGTAACGAACCCGCGGATCGCCGCTGGCCTGGGCGAGGGCCGCGGTGCCGTCGGTGGAGCCATTATCGGCCACGATTACCGCGTAGTCTTCGAAACCGCAGGCCCGGAGACGATCGGCCAACAGGGCGAGACCGGGGGCCAGGCGGGCCTCCTCATTGCGGACCGGGATGACGATCAACAAGGACACGTTACCTGACTTGTCCGATAAATATCCTTAAACATCAACTGTTTATGAACTGATGCGAGTTAGTTGAGAATGAGTCTCATATAACATTTGACGAATGAGAGTGGGTCTCATTATCAAATATGCCTCCGCTTATGAAAGCGACCCTCCCTCTCGTGCTGCTGATCGCCGCCAACGGTAGCGCCCTGGCGCAGACGACCGCCGCACCAGCCCCCAAGGCCGCCCAACTGTCGCCGCTGACCGTGACCGGCATCGTACCCGACCTGTTCGAGTTGCCGGGCTCCGCCGCCGTGGTGGCCGGTGAGGACTTCCGCGCCCGCGGCTACACGAACCTCAAGCAGATCGCCGCGACGGCGCCCGGGGTCTTCGTGCGCGACGAGGACGGCTTCGGCAACTTCCCCAACATCTCCATCCGCGGCGTCGACGGCACCCGCAGCGCCAAGGTCACCCTGATGGAGGACGGCATCCTGACCGCGCCCTCGCCCTACTCCGCCCCGAACGCCTACTACTCGCCGAAGTCGGGCCGCATGGCGGGGATCGAATTCCTCAAGGGGTCGAGCCAAGTCATGTATGGACCGCACACCACCGGCGGCGTAGTGAACTTCCTGTCGACGCCGATCCCGACCGAGGAGCGTCGCTTCTTCTCGCGCCTGACCGCCGGCAGCTACGGCAACGTCTTCAACCAGACCTGGCTCGGCGGCGTCACGCAGACCGAGGCCGGCAAGGTCGGCGCGCTCGTCGAGCTGCACACCCAGCTCAGCGACGGCTTCCGGCAGATCGATGGCGTCGGCCGGCGCAGCGGTTACACGCTGACCGAACCGATGGTCAAGCTGTCATGGGAACCGAGCGGCGGCCTCCGCCAGCGCTTCGAGCTCAAGGTCGGCCAGACGGACTTCGACGCCGACGAATCGTACGCGGGGCTGAGCGAGGCCGACCTCCGCGCGCGGCCCGACCGCCGGTACGCGTCCAGCCGCTTCGACCACCACGTGGCCGAACAGTGGCGCACCTACCTCAAGTGGAGCGCCGAACCGGATAAGTCCCTGCGGCTCGACAGCGCGCTCTACTTCAACCGCTTCGACCGGATGTGGGACAAGCTCGACGGGATCACGCCGGCGCCTGGCCTGCTTTCGAACATCGGCGAGGCGCTCGTCCACGCGCCGTCCTTGGCGTTGCTGCGGGGCGACCGGGTCACCGGCAACGACGGCTCCTTCTACACCAACAAGGCGCTGCGCCAGCACGAGGCCTACGGCTGGCAAGGCGCCGTCACCAAGCGGCTCGAGGCGGGGGCCGTCCGGCACGAGCTCACCGCGGGGCTGCGGATCCACCGTGACGACGTCGGCGGCTCGAACCAGCGCATCACCTACGCCGTCGACGACGGCGTGATCGGGGCGGGCACGCCGGGCGCGGTCTCGTCGGCCGGCTACCAGCAGACCGTGGCCACGGCGTTCTTCATCGAGGACTCCATCCGGACCGGGGCGCTCACCCTCCGGCCCGGCCTGCGCTATGAGTACCTGAACATGGGCAGCACGTCCGCGGCCGGGGCCTACGCGCCGACGACCAACGCGATGGTGATGGGCGGGCTCGGCTTCACCTGCGCGCTGAACGCGGAGCATGCGCTCTTCGGCGGCGTCTACCGCGGTGGCTCGGCCGCGAACCCCGCCGGCTACGCCGCGGGCGCGCGCTCCGAAAGCAGCCTGGGTAAGGAACTCGGCTGGCGTGGACGGAAAGGCGCGACCAGCTGGGAACTGGTCGCCTTCCACACCGATTTCCACGACCTCATCGCTCCGGTCGTGGGCGTGGCCGGCGGCGGCCTGCTCGCCGTGACCAACGGCGGCGGCGCGGTCTCCTACGGACTCGAGGCGTTGCTGCGTCACGACCTCGCCGGGGGCGAGCGCGGCTACAAGATGCCCGTCTACGCGGGGCTCACCTGGACGCATGCGCGCTTCAAGGACATCGTCGGCAGCCGGCTGGGCAACAGCGCGGGCATCTTCGCCGGCGCGGAGGACGGCCATGACATCCCGTATATCCCGGAATGGAAACTCGCGGCGGGCGCCGGCCTGGAGTCCGGTCCTTACGCCGGGTCCCTCGACCTGAGCTACTACTCGTCGACGTGGGGTACCGGTTATAATGCAAACCCGCGTCTGGTCGATGGCACCAACGCCTTGGCCGACCCCTCGGCGATCGACGGGCGCGTCGACGGCCTGCTCACCGTGGACTTGAACCTCCGCTGGCAATGCACCCGGACCTTCCGGGTCGTCGGCGGGGTGCAAAACCTACTGGACCGCCGCGCGATCATCAGCCGGGCCCCGCTGGGGGGGCGGGCGAACGCCCCGCGGACCCTCTTCCTTGGGGGCGAGCTCGCCTTCTGACGCCGGACACGGCTTGCCACCCCCGGAACGCCGTCGCATCGTCCCACCCTGCCGCGCATGCGCTCCGCGACTGTCTCACCCGACTCCGCCCTTCTCGCCGACTACGTCGTCGCGGCGTTGGCCGTCGTGGCCCTGGCGGTATCGGTCGCCGGGTTGACGCGGACGCCGCCGCGGGTCGAGACCCCCGCACCCGCGGCCACGCGCCCCAAGCCGGCCCTGGTGAAACTCGACCCCACCCGCCTGCGCACCGCGCCCGCCGCTTCCCCCGAGGCCGCCGCGGCGCCGGAAGCCGCGCTCGCCCCCGCCCCGCTGGCGCCGATCACCTCCCTGCCCGACCTCCGCCTGCCGAACCTGCCGACCGTGCCGGCCGTGCGCGTGCGCCCGACGCCCGTCGCCGCCGTCCCCACGGCGACCCGCGGCCCTGCCCGCACCGTGGCGGCCGGGCCCATCGTGCTCGACGGCGCCCTGATGGCCGGACGCCAGCCCTGGCCCGAGTACCCCTACGAATGCCTTCGCCGCCGCGAAAGCGGCGTCGTACGCGTCGAGTTCGAGGTCGGCGAGAACGGGCTGGTGCGCCGGGCCCGGGCCGTCGGCTCCTCCGGCTGCGCGCGCCTCGACGAGGCGGCCACCGAGACCATCCTCCGCCGCTGGGAATTCCCCGCCGGCGACGTGCGCCTCTTCGAGATCTCCATCCAATTCCAACTCCAGTGACCATGCCCCTCGCCAACATCGTCGTCGAGACGTTCCTCAAGGGCGGCCCCATCATGTGGCCGATCCTCGCCTGCTTGGTCGTCGCCCTCGCGACCGTGGCGGAGCGCGCCCTCTATTGGCGCAAGGTCCGTCGGCTCCGCGCCGAACCCGCGTTCGCCGAAATCCTCGGGGACGTCCGGCTCGGCCGCTTCGGTCCCGTCTGGGAACGGACCCGGGACGCCGGGTCGCCGTTCCTCGTCGCGCTGCGCGCTGGGCTCGCGAACGGCCGCGCCGAACCGGTGACGGCGATGCAGCTGAGTGCCGAGGAGACCCTCGAGGAAGCCGGCGCCCGCCAGTGGCTGCTGAGCACGATCGTGACCCTCGCCCCGCTCCTCGGCCTGCTCGGCACGGTCATCGGCATCATGGGCAGTTTCCAGTTCATCGGCTCCGAGCAGCTCGCGGTGGCCAAGGTCAGCGGCGGCGTGGGCGAAGCCCTGATCGCGACGGCGGCGGGCCTCGGCATCGCGATCGTCTGCCTGATCCCGCACAACTATTTCCACCGCCGGGTGCAGGCGCTCCGCCACGACCTGGAACAGGCCGTCAATCAGGCCGAGGTCGCGCTCAAGGCCGCGGCCGCCGCCGGCCAGCCGGTGGGCGAATTCCAACCCGAAACCGCCGCCGGGCGGGCCCGCTGAGATGGCCGTCCGACTCCGCCGGCCGCCGGAAGAGGAGATGGGCGCACGCATCGAGGTCGTACCGCTCATCGACATCATGTTCTTCCTGCTCGCCACGTTCATCCTGGCGACCCTCGGCCTCACGCAGAGCCAGGCGCTCGCGCCCGTACGCCTGCCCACGTCGGCCGCGGCCACGGCCTCGGCCGAGCGTAACCTCGTGGTCGCGGTGGATGCCGCGGGCACCCTCTCGCTCGACGGCCGCGCCCTCGGCCGCAACGAACTCGTCGCCGAACTGCGCCGCCGCGCCGCCGCCGCGCCTGGCCGGCCCGCGCTCGTGCAGGGCGACGCCCGTACGCCGTTCGCCGCGATGACCCGCGCCCTCGAGGCCGTGGGCGAGGCCGGCATCACCGAAGTACGCTTCGCCGCCGAACCCGCCGAGAGCCGATGAGCCTGCGCGCCCTCCAGTTCACGCTGATCGGCCTGCTCATCGCCGTCGCCGGCTGGCAGTGGCGCCGGGACCTCGGGCTACGCGCGGACTACGCCGCGGAAGGCGCCACCCGCACGCGGCTCACCGCCGACCTCGCGTCGGCGCGGGCCGAAGGCGAAGGCCTGAAGCAGGACCTGACCGAACTCCGCCAGCAGCTCGACCGCACGCGGACGCAACGCACCGAGGCGGAGGCGGAGATCCGCCGGCAGGCCGCCGACTTCGTCGCCCGCACGCAGGACTGGCAGAAGGCCCTCCGCGGCTGGGAGGACGCCGTGAAGGCGCGCGATGCCCGCCTCGCCACGTTGCAGGAACGCGAGAAACAGATCCTGACCAAGCTCACGGAAGCCGTCCGCCACACCGAGGAAGCGACCGCGCGCGCCGAGGCGATGCGCGTCCGCCTCGAAGCCAAGGAAACGAAGGAAGCCGGCGAAGCAGCGAAGAAGTAGTGATTGGAAGGGCTAGGGCCGGGGCTAGGCAGGTTTCAGCGCGCGGCGACTTGCCCTGCTCCGACCGCCAACCGCTAACCCCCAACCGCTAATCCCGATGCTTCAGCCCAGTTTCGCCTTGATCGCGGCGAGCATCTGCGCCGGGGCGAGCCCGTGCGCGGCGCGGAGCGTCTTCACGTCGGTGGCGTGACCGACGAAGCGGTCGGGCCAGCCGAAGCGGAGGACGGGCGTCCGGACGCCATGTTCGGCGAGGACCTCGAGGGCGCCAGTACCGAAGCCGCCGGTGACCGCGCCATCTTCGAAAGTGACCAGAAGCCGGGCCGCCTTGGCCTGGGCGACGAGCAGAGACTCGTCGAGGGGCTTGGCGAAGCGCGCGTTGACCACGCCGACGGACAGGCCCGTCTCGGCCGAGAGCTGCTCGGCCAGGACGCGGGCTTCCGCCACCATCGGACCGAGGGCCCAGAACTGGACGTCGACGCCGGCACGGAGAACCTCGGCGCGGCCGAGGGGGAGTAGCGCGGGCTGCGCCTTGATCGCTTGGCCGGCGGCGGCGCCGCGCGGGTAGCGGATGAACATGGGCGCGCCGGACTTGAGCGCGGTGTGGAGCATGTCGGCGAACTCATCCTCGTCCTTCGGCTGCATCAGCGTCAGGTTCGGTACGCAACGCAGGTAAGCGATGTCGAAGAGCCCGTGGTGCGTCGGGCCGTCGCTGGGCGAGACGCCGGCGCGGTCCATGCAGAAGGTCACCGGCAGGCGCTGCAGGCAGACGTCATGGATGACCATGTCGTAGGCGCGCTGCAGGAAGGTGGAGTAGATCGCGCAGACCGGGCGGAGGTCGCGGGCGGCGAGGCCGGCGGCGAAGAGCGCGGCGTGCTCCTCGGCGATGCCGACGTCGTGGTACTGGGCGGGCAGCGCCTGCTTGAGCTGGTTGAGGCCGGTGCCGGACGGCATCGCGGCGGTGATGCCCACGACCTTGGGGTCGGCCCGGGCCTCGCGCAGCAACAGGGCGCCGAAGACGTCCTGCCAGGCCTTGGGCGCGCCGGGGGCGCCCGACGCGAGGGAGTCGCCCGTCTCCGGGTCGAAGGCGCCCGTGCCGTGGAACTTCTCGGGATTGCGCAAGGCGGCGCCGAGGCCGCGGCCCTTCTCGGTGCGCACGTGCAGGATCACCGGGCCGGTGGCGTCGCGGCAGAAGGCGAGGTACTTCTCGAGCGCCGGCAGATCATGACCGTCGATCGGCCCGAGGTAGCGCACGCCGTACTGCTCGAACAACGAGGACTGGTGGGTGAACCAGTTCTTCACGTGCCGCTTGAAGCTACGGCCGAAGTCGAGGACCTTGCTGCCGACGCGCGTACGGCCCAGCAGGCGCTTGAGCCCCTGCTGCGAGCGGTTGTAGGGGCGCGTGACGATCAGGCGGCTGAGGATGTCGGCCACCGCGCCGACGTTGCGATCGATCGACCACTCGTTGTCGTTGAGCACGATCACCAGGCGCTTGGTGGACTTCGCCGCGTTGTTGAGGGCCTCCATCGTGACCCCGCAGGTGAGGGCCGCGTCGCCGATCAGGGCGACCACGTGCGCGTCCTCGCCGAGGCGGTCGCGCGCGTTGGCTAGGCCGACGGCGGCGGAGAGCGCGGTGCCCGCGTGGCCGGCGCCGAAGACGTCGTGCAGGCTCTCCTCGCGGTTGAGGAAGCCGCTGAGGCCGCCGGTCGTGCGGATCCCGTCGAAGTCGGCCCCGTTGCGGCCGGTGAGGAGCTTGTGCACGTAGCCTTGGTGGGCCACGTCGAAGACGAACTTGTCCACGGGCGTCCGGAAGACGCGGTGCAGCGCGAGGGTCAGCTCGACGACGCCGAGGTTGGGGCCGATGTGGCCGCCGTTGCGGGCGGTGACGGCGATCAGCCGCTCGCGGATCTCGGCGGCGAGCGCGGGGAGGCGGTCGGCCGGGAGGGCCCGGACGTCCTCGGGGCCGCGGATGTTCGCGAGCAGCGCCATCAGCCCTGGGCGTCGTCGGCGCGCTTGCCCAGCTGCTCGATGCGCAGCTCGGCCGCCTCGAGGCTCTTCTGGCAGGACTTGAGCAGGCGGACCCCTTCCTCGTACTTTGTCACCAATTCATCGAGCGAGACGGTGCCGGACTCGAGGGACTCGACAAGTTTCTCAAGCCGGGCGAGCTCATCCTCGAAGGATTCCTTGCCGGAGGCCGGGGTGGTTTTCTTATCCGCGCACATGGGAGAGCCGGTACTGTCTCCCCGACCCCCGACCCCCTCAAGCGGATTATGCCGGCTCAGGCGAGAAGCCTGGCCTTGGCCGCGGTTTCGGTGATCCCGACGAGCCCGATGACCTTGACGGGGGAAGCCGGTCCCGCGACGACGGTCACCTGAGCCAGGGGCAGTCCGAGCCGGTCCGCGAGCAGCGCGCACACCGCGCGGTTGGCCTGGCCGCCTTCCGGCGGGGCGGCCACCCGGATCTTCACGGCGGCGCCCAACAGGCCGACGACCTCCGCGCGCGAGGCACCGGGGACGACCTTGACCTGGAGGCGGCAGGCCCGCCCGCTCACACGTAGCGGGTGAGGCCCGCGACCGTCCGGGCATCGAGCTTGCGCGTCAGCGCGACCGCGAGGTCGACGCAGGCGTGGAGGTCGGCGAGGTCGAGCACCGCGTTGTGCGTATGGATGTAGCGCGCGGGGACGCCGAGCACGATGACCGGGACCCCCAGACCATGGGCCTGGAAGGCACGCGCATCGGTGCCACCGGTGCGGCGGACCGCCACCTGGCAAGGGATGCCCGCCTCGGCGGCGGTCGCGAGGGCGAGGTCGACGAGCCGGGGATGCATGATCGCCGTCGGGTCGTAGGCGCGCACCTGCACGCCGCCGCCCAAGGCGCCCTGCGGGGTGCCGCCGGGAGCGCCCGGCACGTCGTCGGCGGGCGGACCTTCGAGGACGATCACGACGTCGGGCTGCGCGAGGCGCGCGGCGACGACCGCGCCGCGGCAACCGACCTCTTCCTGCACGGTGGCGACGGCCAGGGCCTGGCAGGCCGGAGGCTGCGCGTCGAGGCGCTGGATCGCCAAGGTCAACGCGGCCATGCCGGCGCGGTTATCGAAAGCCTTGGCCGCGTAGAGACCCGCCTCCGCCAGCGGGATGAACGGAGCCTCGGGCACCACCGGGTCGCCCTCGCGCAGGCCGAGCGCGCGCACGCCTTGGGCCGAGCGGACCCCGAGGTCGACGAAGACCTTGTCGGGCGAGGCGGCCTGGGTGCCGCCTTGGTGCGGCGGCAGGGCGGTGACGATCCCGATGAACTCGCGCCCGTTAGCGCGAGCGAGGACGCGCAGCCGCTGGGCCGCCAGCACGCCGTCGGGCCAACCGCCGATCGGCACGAGGCGGAGGAAGCCGTCCGGGGTGATGTCATGGATCAGGAAACCCACCTCATCCATGTGCGCGGTCAGGACGACGCGCGGTCCGGCGACCTCGGCCGCCGGCGCCGCCAGCACCCCGCCGAGCCCGTCGGCGGTGAAGCGCCGGCCGCGCAGCTCGCGGAGAAAGATCGCGCGGACGGCATCCTCATGGCCCGAGGCGCCATGGGCCTGAGTATACTCCTCGAGCAGGCGGACCGAATCGGAGGGACGAGAACTCATGGGAAATCAGCGGGTGGGGCGGGTCAGGAGGCGAGGCCGGAGACCGGCCTTGGCGACGGCGTCGAGCGCGGCGACGGAGGCGCCGGTCAGCGAACGCTCGTCGGCGACGATCAGGACCTCGCTTGCGGGCGCCTTGGTGGCCTGGGCGGTCAGCGCCCGCTCCAAAGCGGCACGGTCGATCTCCTTACCCTCGAGGAACAACTTGCCGTCCTTGTCGACGGAAAGCACGAGCGACGGCACGCCGGCCTGCGCGGCGCCCGTCGTGGTCGAAGGCGGGACGATCGAAAGGGAATGCGTCTGATCGAAACGACCCGCCAGCAGGAGGAAGAAGACCAGGACCACCATCACGTCGATCAGGGGGATGACGTTGATGTCGGCGCGCCGGCGCCGGGCGACGACGAGGCTCATCGCGCGGAGCCCTCGAGCGTCTCGACGAGGACGTCCAGCCGGGAGCTGATCACCTCGAGCCGGCGACCAAGCCAGTTGGCGCCGATGAGGGCCGGGATGGCGATGCAGAGGCCGATCATGGTCGTGCTGAGCGCCATACCCACCCCGCGGGTGAGCGTGGCGACGTCGGGCAGTCCCTGCGCCGGGAAAAGCGTAGCCAGGCCGGTGACGGTGCCGAGCAACCCGAGCAAGGGGGCGGCGGCGACGATGCTGTCCAGCCAATGCAGCCCGCGCTGGAGGCGGACGATTTCAGCGCGGGCGTGGGCCTTGAGGGCTTCACCGGTGGCACCTTCGGACCAGCGCCGGACCAGACGGCCGGCGGGGGTGATGGCAAGCTCCGGATCGAGGTTGGCCGCACGACCGGCGCGGACCGCCGCCAGCAGGGCTTCCGGCGCGACGCTCCCGGGCCGGAGCACCCAGGCCCGCTCCAGGAGCAGGAAGAGGGCCGCCAGCGAGCAGAAGCCCAGCGGCCAGAGGAAGATGCCCGCGCCTTCGATCAAGGTTTGCACGTCCGGAGCCTGTGGGGACGCCGGGAGTCCGCAAGCCCAGGAAGGCGTTCAGAGCAACGCGGCCGCTTCCTCGTCCGCCAGCCAGGTGACCTTAGCCGACCAAGCGCGCAGGACCTGCCCGGGGTGCGTGGCCGGGGCGAGGTCGCCCTCGCAGACGGCCCGCAGCGCGGCCGCCTTGGACTTGCCGTTGACCAGCACCACGATGGCGCCGCATTGGGCGAGGCCCGCCTCGGTGATCGTCAGGCGCCAGCCGCGGCCGGGCCATTCGGTGGCGGCGAACCGGGGGAGACCCGGGGCGCCGATCAAAGGGCAACCGGGCCACAAGGAAGCGATGTGGCTGTCGTCGCCTAGGCCCAGGACGCAGAGGTCGAAGGCGCGGCGGGGAGAGCGGCCCGTCCAGGCATCGTCGTAGGCCTCGGCCGCGACCGCGGGCGTGAACTCAGTGGGCCACGGGTGGCGGCGCAGGGCGGGCACGCCCAGCGGATCGAGCAGGCCGCGAGCGGCGTGGCCGAAGTTGGAGTCATCGGACCGGAGCGGCACGCAGCGTTCGTCGCTCACGTGCCAGTCGGTGCGGAGCAGGGTCTCGAAGGACAGCGCCGCCTGGGCGCGGGCCCAGGCGTAGAAGGCCTTGGGCGTGGAGCCGCCGCTGAGGCCCACGGACACCGGGCGGGCGGTCACCTGAGCATTGAGGCGGCGGGCGAGCTCGGCGAAGGCGGCGTCGCGGGGCAGGACGTGGACGTCGCCGGCGAGCGTAGGGATGAGTCGGGCCATGGGGGCAGAGGATAGAGGGCCGGAGGACAAGAGGACAAGAGGACAAGAGGCCGTCCGCGGCGGGCGGCGCCCCCCAACAAGAAGGGCGCCCTTGCGGACGCCCTCGTTTTCTCCGGCCCTCTGGTCCTCGGACCCTCGAGAGGGACTTACTGGCAGGCCTCGCAGGTGCCGCCGTTACGCATCGCCTCGATCGAGCAGGCGTTCTTCTCCTCAGCGGTGTACTCCATCTTCGCGGCCTTGGTGGCCTTCTCCACCGTGGCCTTCTCGATATTGGAGGCGCCGAGGGTGCGGAGGTAGTAGGTCGTCTTGAGGCCGGTGCGCCAGGCGTACTGGTACATGTGCGAGAGCATCTTC
>JBEELT010000030.1:0-17160 GCA_041167995.1 Verrucomicrobiota bacterium
GCATGGGGACATCCCCGCGCGACCTCGCAGAGATTCGACGGATCGTGCTGCTCGGTTGCGGCACGTCGCTGCATGCCGGGCAAGTCGGCGAGCACGCGTTCGGCGAGCTCGCGGGCGTCCCCGCCTTGGCGCAACAGGCGGCCGAGTTCCGCTACCGCAACCCACTCGTCGACCCCGATGACCTGGTGGTCGCGATCTCCCAGTCTGGCGAGACCGCCGATACCTTGGCGGCCGTCCGCGAAGCTCGCGAGAAAGGTGCCCTGGTCCTCGGTCTCGTCAACGTCGTCGGCTCAACCATCGCCCGCGAAACCGGCCGAGGCGTGTACCTACATGCGGGGCCGGAGATTTCGGTCGCCTCGACCAAGGCCTTCACCTGCCAGGTCGCCGTGCTGCTGCTGATGGCCCTGCGCCTAGGACGTGGGCGGCGGCTATCCCGCGACCGGGGCAGCGCCCTCGCCGCCGAACTGGCCCGGCTGCCCGAACTCGTGGGAGCGGTGCTCGCACGGGAGGCGGAGATCGCCGCGGTCGCGGAACGGTTCGTTGATCAGGAGCATGCCTTTTACCTCGGCCGCGGCCCGATGCAGGCCGTCGCCCTCGAGGGTGCCCTCAAGCTCAAGGAGATCTCCTACGTCCACGCCGAAGGTTACCACGCCGCCGAGCTCAAGCACGGGCCGATCGCCTTACTGACACCCGGGACGCCCGTGGTCGTGCTCGCGAACCGCTCGCCGATCCGCGAGAAGGTGCTGGGCAACGCTGAGGAGTGCCGGGCTCGCGGCGCCTGCGTCATCGCCGTGATGACCGAAGGGGACGACTCGGCGGGCGCCGAAGCCGTGCTGCAGATTCCGGCGTGCGACCCGCTCGTCGCGACGATCCCGGCTGCGGTGGCGCTGCAACTGCTGGCCTACCATGTTGCCCGGCGACGGGGTTGTCCCATCGACCAACCGCGCAACTTGGCGAAGTCGGTGACAGTGGAGTAAGGGTTTGTATTCAGGTAATCAACCTCAGTGGCCGACCCTTGCGGCGGGGTCGGGGTGGGCATCTTCTATTCTCGCTATGACGACCCCAGCGAAACGTACCTGTCCGTGTTGCCGCAAGCCGAAGCCACTCGCGAGTTTCCCGTCCCTGCAGCCGGGCGGTCTCTTGCACCCTTACTGCCGGCCTTGCCTGACCGCCCGCGTGCGCCAGAGCGGCCGCGCCCGCGATCAGGCGGCGACCGCGGTGACCAAGGTCTGCGCGCTCTGCGCCCAACGCCTGCCGCTCGATACCTTCCACTGGATCAAGTCCAGTCAGACTCATCACAGCTACTGCCGGGGATGCCATTCCGTCTATATGGCCGAACGCTACCGGCGCCGGCGACGGGCAGTGCTGGCCCCAAAATGACCACCGGGCATCCCGGTGGTCGAAAGTGTCTCGCTGGTGGCTGGACGGGGACTTGAACCCCGAACCAATTGATTAAGAGTCAACTGCTCTACCATTGAGCTATCCAGCCGACAGCGAGACAGGGATAAGTGCAAGTTGGTCGCTCCTTTTCAAGCGCAAAGAAAGACAAAGATTGCCCGCGTGAGGGAGGCTAAAGCGGGACGTTCGGGGTGGCCGGACCGGGACTCGAACCCGGAACCAATTGATTAAAAGTCAACTGCTCTACCATTGAGCTATCCGGCCGACCGAACGCTTCAATCCAAGGGTGAGGACGGCCTTGGGTAAAGACTTTTTGTCCTCAGCGATGCCCGCGCTGGCGCAATGCCTCGAAGAGGCAGACGCCGGCCGAGACCGAGACGTTGAGGCAAGGCACCTGGCCCAGCATCGGGATACGCAGCAGGAAGTCGCAGGTCTCCGCAGTGAGGTGGCGGATGCCATCGCCCTCGGCGCCCAGCACGATGGCGAGGGGGCCGGTCAGCTTGGCCTGGAAAAGGGATTGGCTGGCCTTGTGGTCGCTGGTGCCGGCGATCCAGACGCCCCCGTCCTTGAGCTTCACGAGCGCGTTGCGGAGGTTGTTGGCCTGCACGATCGGCAGGCTCTCCGCCGCGCCGACCGCGACCTTGCGGACGGTGTCGTTGACCGGCGAGGAATTCTTTCTCGTGGTGATGACGAAGGCGCAGCCGGCGCACTCGGCCGTGCGGAGGCAGGCGCCGAGGTTGTGCGGGTCCTGGACGCCGTCGAGGACGAGGATCAGTGGGTCCTTGTGCTGCGCGAGCAAGCCGGGGATGTCGGCCTCGTCCAGGATACGGACGGGCTTGAGGAGATCCGCATGGCGCGGCGCGCGATCGTTGCTCCGGGCCATGGCGGGATCAGCGGCGGGCGAGGCGACCGCGGGCGTGCAGCGTCTCGGCGATCTGGATGGCGTTGAGCGCCGCGCCCTTCCAGAGCTGGTCGCCGCTCACCCAGAGGGAAAGGCCGTTGTCGAAGAGGGTGTCCTTACGCAGGCGACCGACGCCGCACTTCTCCTTGCCGGCGTAGTCGAGGGGCATCGGGTACTTGCGATTGGCCGGGTCGTCACAGAGTTCGGCGCCGGGGAAGGCGTCGATGGCCGCGCGGGCGACGGCGAGGTCGACCGGGCGCTCGAACTCCGCGCTAATCGCGATGGAGTGGGCCCGGAAGACCGGGACGCGGACGCAGGTGGTCGTGACCTTGAGGTCGGGCAGGCTCATGATCTTGCGACCTTCGTTGAGCATCTTCATCTCCTCCTTGGTGTAGCCGTCCGCGAGGAACGAATCCACCTGCGGGATCAGGTTGAAGTTGATGGTGTGCGGGTAGACCTTCGGGGTGAGGGTCTCGCCGCGGGCCCACGCGCGAGCCTGAGCGTCGAGTTCGCGCATGGCCTCGGCGCCGGTGCCGGACACCGCTTGGTAGGTCGAGGCGAAGAAACGCTTGAGGCCGAAGGCCTGGTGCAGCGGGAACAGCCCCATCAACGCGATGGCGGTCGAGCAGTTCGGGTTGGCAAGGATGCCCTTATGATGGTCGAGGGCCTCGGGGTTGATCTCCGGGATGACGAGCGGGACGTCGGGGAACATCCGGTAGGCCGAGCTGTTGTCGATGACGATGCAGCCTCGCTTCACGGCCTCGGGGGCAAGGGCGAGGGAGATGGAACCGCCGGCGCTAAAGATAGCGAAATCCAAGCCCTCGAAGGCCTCGGGCTTGGCTTCCTGGACGGTCCATTCCTTGCCACCGTAGGTAACCTTGGAGCCGGCGGAGCGGGCGGAGGCGAGGGGGCGGAGCTCGGCCACGGGGAAGTTACGCTTGGCCATCAGCGCGAGGATTTCTTGACCCACGGCGCCAGTCACGCCCACGATGCCGATACGATATGCCATGTGATGATAGAGCTTTGGTGTTGCGACAGGAGCTGGGCGATAGCCTGAAGGCCCGCGGGCTCCCGACTGCGGAACATTGCATCGTTGTGTCGATTGACCAGCAAAAACTATGGTTTTTTGGCGGGGAAGCCGTGCGGGAATACGTCGTGAGCACGGCGCGGGCCGGCGTCGGCAGCTTGGCGGATTCCTTGCGGACCCCGCCAGGCCTGCACCGGGTCGCCGAGAAGATCGGCGCGGACGCCCCGCAGGGCATGGTCTTCAAGGCCCGGGTCCCCACCGGACGGATCTGGACCGAAGGGCCGGCCCCCGAAGATAACCTGATTACCACCCGCATCCTCTGGCTTGAGGGACTCGAACCGGGCATGAACGCCGGGCGCGATGCGGCCGGTCAGCTGGTCGACACCAAGGCTCGCTTCGTCTACATCCATGGCACCAACCAGGCGGAACATCTCGGTTCGCCCAATAGCCACGGCTGCGTACTGCTATCCGACGGGGATGTGGTCGACCTGTTCGACCGGACACCCGTCGGAACGCCCGTCTACTTGCGCTGACAATCCGAAGGCGGTTGGGCTCCGGCCGGCGCCTCGGCCTTGCGGGCCCAGTTCGTGAGCATGTCTCGGGCCACCGGACCGGCGGTCTTGCCGCCCCAGGTGCTGGTGTCGAGCTGGCCTTCGACCAGTACGCAGAAGGCGACGGCGGGGTTGTCCGCCGGGGCATAACCGATGATCCACGCGAGGTGGGCCTTCTCGCCGTTCTTGAAATACTCCGAGGTACCGGTTTTGGCCGCGTACGGCAGCTCGGGGATGCGCACCGTGCGGGCGGTGCCCTCGGTGACGCAGCGTTCGAGACCCGAGCGCAGCGCGCTCAGCTGGGCCTCGGTGAGGCCGATCGGCTCCGCGCCCACGTGGCGGCCATCGCGGCCGGGGTCATGGATGATCGAGGGCGTCGTGCGCGTCTCGCCACGCGCGAGCGAGGCGGCGACGCAGGCCATGTGCAACGGCGTGGTCAGGATGTAGCCCTGGCCGATCGACGAGTTGGCGGTGTCGCCGTCGGTCCAAGGGCCGGCGCCGATCCGCTGCTTGTAGGCGGCGTCGGGCACGACCAAGGTCCGGGCGGCCGGGTAGGGCAGCTCGTAGGGGCTGGCATTGACGAGGTCGGACACGTGCGTCAGCAGTGGCGTGTCGAGCCCGAAGCGGCGGGCTTCCGCGGCCAATCTTGGCTGACCGAGACGGACCCCCACCATGTAGTTCCAGACGTTGCAGGACACCGCCAGCATCTTCTCGAGGTTCACCTGACCATAGCCGGCGGGGTCGTGCTCGGGGAAGTCGCGCGCCCCGACGCGGAAGCTCGGACCGCACTCGAGGATGTCGTCCCAATCCACGATGCCATGCCGCAGCCCGGCGATCGCGGTGATCACCTTGAAGGTGGAACCCGGCGCGTAGAGACCTTGGATTGCCCGGTTCATCCAGCCGCCCCTGCCATCCACCTCGTCGAAGTAGAGCTGCGTCACGCGATCGGCGAGGCGATTGGGGTCGAAGGTCGGCTGGCTGGCGAGGGCCAGGATCTCGCCGGTGTTGACGTCGAGCATCACCGCCGCCCCGGGGAGCAGCTCGCCCTTGGAATCCTTGATCTGGGCGAGCGCGCGTTCGGCGGCGCATTGGATGTCGCGGTCGAGGGAAAGGTTAACGGCAGACCCCTGCTGGGCCGGGTTGCTGGCGACGAGTTCCTTGTTGTAGCCGGAGGACGTCTTGGTCCACAGCTCCCAGCCGCTCATCCCCTTAAGGACGGCGTCGAAGGTCTGCTCGATGCCGGCCGCGCCCTTCTTGCCAGTGTACTGCAACTTCTGGAGGTTATCCATCGGGAGGTCCGCAAGCTCGTTCACCTTCTCCGGCAACTCGTCGGTATCCTTGATATAACCCAGGACGTGGGCCGCCAGGCTCCCGTGGGGGTAGGAGCGCACGATGTCAGACTGCAAGGAGATCGGGCCGTTGACGGGGAACTGGTCGATGAAGCGGGCGATGGTCCGCTGACCTTCCTCGGGGCGCAGTGCGCGGTCGCTGCCCGGGAACGCCAGGTCCGTCACCAGGATGAAGGGCAGGGCGCGCCGTTCACGCAGATGCTTGCGGAGGTCGGCGCCGTTGACGCGTCGCTCGGGCTCGTCGCCGGGCCGGACCGGCCGCGGCCGGGCGCCGGTCCGTTTGTTCGGCTGTACCTCGTCAATGACGTACCAGACGCGGTCAAGCCAGCCTTGAAGGACGTCCAGGCGCGCCTTGTCCTGCAGTTTATCGAACTCGACGGGCGCACCGCGGCCCCGTTCGGCCTTGATGAGGGCGAGGTACTTGCGATGAATCTCTGGCTGCAGCGCGAGGAGGTCGGCCTTGATGCTCCAGCGGATCCGGTTCTCGACCAACACGTAGCCGTTCCGGTCGTAGATGAGGCCGCGCGACGGCGGCCGCAGGACCACGCGTCGGCTCTGTGTCTCGTACTGCGCCTTGAGGTCGCCCGTCTGGATGAGCTGCCGGAGCGCGAGGCCCACGATCACGTAGCCGAAGCCGACGGCGAAGAGGAGGAAGACCAGGTAAAGCCGGGCCTTGGCGATGGGGGAGGAGGGGAGCGCCTCCGCGGCGGGCGTCTCTCTCATGGCGATTCGAGGGCGGGCGGCAGGCCGGTCCGGTCCATTGCGGCGTCTTGGATGAGGGCGAGCGGAACGAAGACCAGCAGGGCGATCGCGGCGGCGAAGCCGACCTGCATGAGGAGCTGGAGCGTGAATTCGCCGAGATCACCCTGCGCAAAGGCGCCGGCCCGCAGCCCGGCGGCGGTGAACCAGGCCGTACAGGCGAGGGTGTTACAGAGGACGGCGCCGCGCAGGACCAGCGGCGTGTTACGCAGGAGGATGCGGTTGCTCGTGAGGAAGATGCTCAGGCCCGCGAGCAGGAAAGGCAAAGTGCCGAGGGGGATCGGCCGCCGCGCCTCGAAGAGGAAGCCGACGCACGCGGCAAAGATCACGGCCTGCCAGCGCTTCAGTCGCCGGCACGGCGCCACGATCGCGGCGCCGGAGATGAACACGACGAGGTTGGTGCCAGCCAGGGAGTCCGTGAGGAGGTCGGCGACCCACAGGCCGGGCAACGTGGCCAGCAGGACGATGAACCAGGCCCAGACCATCGTCAGCGCAGCTCGTCCAGGCGTTTCTGCGCCTGGTCCTCCAGCAAGATCTCACCTGGGGTCGGGAACTTCGGGACGAGCACGGTGACCTCCTGCAGCGAGAACAGGTCACGCGTCGGCGTCAGCGAGGATTCGCGGAAATTACCATCCTGCGTCGTGCGCTGGCCACCCTCTAGGTGGCCGAGGATCAGGCCGGCCGGATAGACGCCGCCCAGGCCGGTCGTCGTGACCTTGGGCGCGTTGCCGACGGGGTAGAAGTAATCCTGCGGGATGGCGGTGACCCGGGACCGGCCGCTGGCGAGGCCGCGGCCCGGGGCGCCCGTGACGAGCACGATCCGGTTCTGCTCATCGCTCTCGAGGAAGCCGGTGCATCGGAAATTGGGGCTGGTGATGAGGTCGACCTCGCTCGTGGTGTGGTGGGCCACGGCGACCTTGCCGATGACGCGGTCAGAGAAAATCACCGGACAACCGGCGCGAACGCCGTCGTCAGACCCCTTGCGGATGACGATGCGCTGCCACCAGGTGGAGGAATCGCGGACGGCCACGCGGGCGACGACGGTGAGGTACTCGGGCGGCGGGTTGTAGCGCAGCATCTCGCGCAGACGCACGTTCTCCTTACGGATATCCTCGTAGCGCCTGAGCTGCAGCTCGAGCGCGGCGTTGGCCCGGGCGAGGTCGCGGGAGGCGGCCAGGATCTCCTCCTTGTCGCGCGACTTCAGTTCCCAAAAGCGGGCGAGATCGCGGGCCTTGCCGGCAAGGTGCAGCGCCGGGGCTTGGAACTCGGCGAAGGCCTCCTGGGCGAAACGGTGCACGGCGGCGGGCAGCACGACCCAGACGACCGCGCAGAGAGCGAGGACGACGTAGGATGCGGTGGCGCCTTGCCGGTGCTTGTCCATGGCGGGTCAGCCCGCTCGACTTATTCCCGGCCGCTCCAGCGGGACGAGTTGGCGAGGATCTTGCCGGTGCCGTTGACCACGGCGCAAAGGGGGTCTTCGGCGACGAAGACGGGCAGGCCGGTCGCCTCGGAGATGGCGCGGTCGATCTTGCGGATGAGGGCGCCGCCGCCGGCGAGCACGATGCCGCGGTCGACGAGGTCGGCGGAAAGTTCGGGCGGGATGCGTTCCAGCGAGCCTTTCACGGCCTCGATGATCTGGTTGATGTTGTCCGCCATGGCCTCGCGGACCTCCTGGGAGGTCAGGTGCAGCTGGCGGGGCAGGCCGGTGACGTTGTCGCGGCCGCGGACCTCGTAGGTCATCTCCTGCTCGAGCGCGTAGGCCGAGCCGATCTTGATCTTAATCTCCTCGGCCGTGCGCTCGCCGATGATGAGATTGTAGGAGTTGCGGATGTACTTGATGATCGAGGTGTCGAACTCGTCGCCGCCGACGCGGATGGAGCGGGCATGGACGATGCCGCCGAGGGAAAGAACGGCGACCTCGGTGGTGCCGCCGCCGATGTCGACGATCATGGAGCCGGTCGGTTCCTCGACGGGCAGGCCGACACCGATGGCGGAGGCGACGGGCTCAGGGATGGTGATCACATCGTCGGCCCCGGCGCGGTAGGCGGAGTCCATGACGGCGCGGCGCTCGACGGCGGTGATGCCGTAAGGCACGGCCACGACGACGGTGAGGTTGGTAAAGAGGGATTTGCGGGCGACCTTGCCGATGAAGTAGCGGAGCATGTGCTCGCTGATCTCGAAGTCGGCGATGACGCCGTCCTTCATCGGGCGGAGGGCCAGGATGTCACCCGGGGTGCGGCCAAGCATCATGCGCGCCTCGTTGCCGACCGCGATCGGCTTACGGGTGCTGGTGCGGATGGCCACCACGCTCGGCTCGCGGAGGACGACGCCGCGGTCCTTGAGGAACACGAGGGTGTTGGCGGTGCCAAGGTCGATGCCGATGGCTTGGGTGAATAGCCCGGGGAAGCGCTTGAACATCAGGGTCGTGGTTTCCTTGATGAACGCCCAAAGGGCGGGGGAGTCAAAAGCAAAGTGCGGCCGACTCAGGCCCGCCTCCTTCCTAAAAGGCAAATAGACAGAGGGATACATCCTCCACCGGGAACACCTTGCCCGCGTCGCTGTCGAAAACGCACCCCATGAGCACCCCCCTCGATCGGCGCGACTTCCTCCGTCACACCGGCCTCGCCGCCGCCGGTTTCGCCCTGGCCCGACCTTGGCTGAACGCCGCCACCCCGGACGTCTCGCCCAGTTCCAAGCTCAACGTCGCGGCCATCGGCTTCGGCGGCGTCGGCGGCAGCAACGTGCGCAACAGCGCCGACGAGAACATCGTCGCCCTCTGTGACCTGGACCTGAAGCGCTGTGCCGGGACGATCAAGCAGTTCCCGAAGGCCGACACCTTCACTGACTTCCGTGTCATGCTCGACAAGCGCAAGGACATCGACGCCGTCATCATCGCCACGCCGGACCACTCCCATGCCTACATCGCGATGGAGTGCATGCGCCGCGGCAAGCACGTCTACGTCCAAAAGCCGATCGCCCATAATGTCTTCGAGGCGCGCACCCTCACCGAGGCCGCGCGGAAGCACCGGGTCGTGACCCAGATGGGTAATCAAGGCCACTCCGGCGAGGGCATCCGCCAGATCTGCGAGTGGCTCGAGGCCGGGCTCATCGGCCAGGTGCGCGAGGCGCACGCGTGGACGAACCGCCCGATCTGGCCGCAGAGCTCGGACACCCCGCGTCCGACCGAAAAGGCCACGCCGCCCGATGGCATGGACTGGGATCTCTGGTGCGGCCCCGCTCCCGTCCGCCCGTATCACCCGACCTACCACCCGGGCAAGTGGCGCGCGTGGTGCGACTTCGGCACGGGCGCGTTGGGCGACATGGGTTGCCATATCATCGACCCGCTATTCCTCGCCCTGAAGTTGCGCTACCCGGAGAGCGTCGAGGGCAATGTTTCGACCGGTTTCGCGGATTTCGGCCACAAGAGCCCGGTGCTGAACGAGTGCTTCCCGCGCTCCTCGATCGTGCGCTACCGCTTCCCCGCCCGCGGCGACCTGCCGCCGGTCCAGCTCACTTGGTGGGATGGCGGTCTGATGCCCGCCCGCCCGGTCGAGCTCGAGGACGACATGCCGTTCGGCGATGGCGACGGCGGTTGCCTGCTGATCGGCGACAAGGGCAAGATCGTCTGCGGTTGCTATGGCTCGAAGCCGCGCCTGCTTGACCGCGACCAGCGCGAGGCGGCCAAGAAACTGACGAAGACGATCCCGCGCATCCCCGGCAATAACTCGGGTCATGAAAAGGACTGGTTGCGCGCCTGCAAGGGCGGCGTCCCGGCCTCCTCGAACTTCGACTACTCCGGGCCGCTCTCGGAGATGGTGCTCATGGGTAACCTTGCGATCCGCTTCCCCGACCGCAAACTGCTCTGGGACGGGGAGAAGATGCAGGTGACCAACGACGCCAAGGCCAACGCCTTCGTCCGCCGCGTCTACCGGCAGGGCTTCGAGCTCGGCACCTGAGCTGGCTCAACGCAACGTCCGGACCGCCAGTACCGCCAGGATCGTACCGCCTAACGCGATGCGGTACCAGGCGAACACGCCCAGGCCCCGACGCGACACGAAGCCCACGAGCCACCGCACGGAGAGGAAGGCGGTCACGGCTGCGATGAGCAGGCCGACGAGCGCCGGCCCGGCCGGGTAGATCTGGGGGAGGGCGGGGCCGAGGGACCAAGCCTTGTAGACCGACGCGGCCGACAGGGTGAGGAGTCCGATCAAGAAGGAGAATTCGGTCGCCGCGGCATGGGAAAGCCCGGCGACGCGTCCGCCGAGGATGGTGGCCAGGGAACGACTGGTGCCCGGGATCAGGGCGAAGCATTGGCACAGACGGACCGTGAGCGCCGAGCGCCAGCCGAGCGCGGCGACTTCATCCCCTTCGGCGGGTCGCGCCGGCAGGACCTTCTCGGCGATCAGGATGGCGATCCCGCCGACGACCAAGGCCACCGCGACGACTTCCACCGAGAAGAGATGGGCGGCGATCGCGTCCTTGAACAAGAAGCCGAGCAGGCCGGCGGGCAGGAAGGCGACCAGCATGGCGGATGCCAACCGCAGCGAGGCTCGCTCGCCGCGGCAGACGCCGACCAGGAGACCGCGCAGACGCCCGAAGAAGGCCACGATGACCGCGAGGATCGCTCCGAGCTGGATGATCACGAGGTAGTCGTCGGCGACCCGGTCCAGCGAGACCGACCGACCCTTGCGGTCGACGACCCCCCGGACGATCACGTTCGGGTCCTTGTTTACGTTGCAGATCAAACCGTCGCTGAGGATCATGTGGCCCGTGGAGCTGACCGGCAGGTACTCGGTCACGCCCTCCACGACGCCGGTCACGACCGCCCGACCATACGTGAAATCGGCCCGGACCTCCGCCGGGCTGCGTTCCTCGCCGGCGGCGAAGACGGGCAGGGCGACGAGCAACGGGAGGACCAAGGCCGGGCGAAGCATGGACGAGCCTTAGGGTTCCCGCCGCACCGGGGCAAGGAAAGCCTCAAAAGCCCTTGTCGCTTGCCCTTGCGGAAGGTTCCCGCTTTATGCACGGCTCAATACCATGTCGGCCTCCAGCCTCATCCCGACCAACGAACCGCGCTTCCAGGTGCCCGACTCCCGGGGCCGCTTCGGCCGTTTCGGAGGTCTCTATGTCCCGGAGACGCTGATGACGCCGCTGCTGGACCTGACCAAGGCCTATGACGAGGCCCGCCGCGACCCGGCTTTCCAGCAGGAGTACGCCGACATGCTGCGCGACTATGCCGGCCGTCCGACCGGGCTCTATTTCGCCGAAACCCTGACCAAGCATTGCGGCGGAGCCCGCATCTACCTCAAACGCGAGGACATGCTCCACACCGGGGCACACAAGATCAACAACGTCATCGGCCAGGCGCTCTTGGCCCGTCGCATGGGCAAGAAGCGCATCATCGCCGAAACCGGCGCCGGCCAGCACGGCACCGCCACCGCGGCGGTCTGCGCGCGCTTCGGGCTGAAGTGCGTCATCTACATGGGCGCTACCGACATGGAGCGCCAGGCCCTGAACGTCTACCGGATGCGTCTGATGGGCGCCGAGGTCCGCGGCGTCGAGGCCGGCCAGCGCACCCTCAAGGAGGCCGTCAACGAGGCCATGCGCGACTGGGTCACCAACGTACGCGAAACCCATTACATCCTCGGCACCGCCTACGGCTCGCACCCGTACCCGATGATGGTCCGGGATTTCCACCGTATCATCTCCCTCGAGTCCAAGCAGCAGATGCTCCGCGCCGAAGGCCGGCTCCCCGACGACGTCGTTGCCTGCGTCGGCGGCGGCTCCAACGCGATCGGCGCCTTCTTCGAGTACCTCGACGAACCTGGCGTACGCCTGACCGGCGTCGAGGCCGGGGGACGCGGCATCAAGCGCGGCGAACACGCCGCCCGTTTCGCCGGGGGCCGCCTGGGCGTCCTGCAGGGCTGCATGACCAACATCTTGATGGACGGCGAAGGCCAGATTGAGGGCACGCACTCCGTCTCGGCCGGTCTCGACTATGCGGCCGTCGGTCCCGAGCACGCCTACTACCGCGAACGCGGTCGCATCGACTACGCCTACGCCACCGACGAGGACTGCCTCGAGGCTTTCCAGCTACTGTCGCACACCGAGGGCATCATCCCCGCCCTCGAATCGAGCCATGCGGTGGCTCACGGCTGCAAGATGGCCGCCCAGGGCAAGCCCGACGAGATCGTCCTGATCAACCTGTCCGGTCGCGGCGACAAGGATGTCTGGAGCGCCGCCCGCGCCCTCGGCACCGAGATCAAGCTCTGAGCATGGCCGCGCATTCGATGACCGGGTTCGGCCGCGCGGAGATCGACCTCCCCGGCGCCCGCCTCGCCGTCGAGCTCGCGACCGTCAACCAGAAGAACCTGCAGGTCTCGGTGCACGGCCCCGACGCGTGGCCCACGCTCGAGTCCGCCGCCACCGGTTGGATCCGTTCGCGCCTGCAGCGCGGGAAGGTCACGGCCCGCGTGACGCAAGCCGCCGCCGGCGGGCCCAGCGCCTCCTGGGACCTCGAGGCCACCCGCCTCCAGCTCGTGGAACTCGAGCGGCTGGCCCAGGCCCTCGGTGCCCCGTGGACGCCGCCTTCGCTGGAGCTCGTGCTCAAGCTCGCCGAGTCCCGCCGCGGTCAGGCCGGTGCGCTGCCGGAACTGGCGGCGGTGGAGACCATCGTTCAGGCCGCGTTCGCGCTTGCGCTCGACCAACTTGTCGCGATGCGTGCCCGGGAGGGTGCCGCCTTGTCCGCCGACCTGCTCGCCCGCCTCGGCTTGCTCGCGGGGTTCGTTCAGACCATGGAAGCCTCGGAGCAGGGCGCCGTCGCGCGTCACCGTGAGGCCTTGCTTCGTCGGCTGAAGGAGGCCGGCCTCGACCTGGATGTGTCCGACGAGCGCGTCCTTAAGGAACTGGCTTTCTTCGCCGAGCGCTGCGACATCTCCGAAGAGATCGTCCGGCTGCGGAGCCATCTGGCGCAGTTCGAGGCTGAATTGGGTCAGGCCAACGGCGGGCGAAAACTCGACTTCCTAGTCCAGGAGCTCCTGAGGGAGGTCAACACGATCGGGAGCAAAGCCGCGGAAATCCCCACGACCCGGGCGGTTTTGGAGGCCAAAACCGAGATCGAGCGCATCCGCGAACAGGTCCAGAACCTGGAGTGAGGTTTTTTCGGGTGCGGTATTGCCTCAGGGGCTTTCCCATGCCTTTGTCTATCAACACTTACGAAACGGCCATGTCGAACAACCTCACCAAGCGGGATATCGTCATCAAAATCTTCACGGAGAAGGGCTACCCGCAGAAGCACATCCGCGAGAGCGTCCAGATGACGCTCGACGCGATCAGCGAGGCGTTGCTTTCCGGCCGCGACGTGGAGCTGCGCAACTTCGGCGTCTTTCAGGTGCAGGTCCGCAAGAGCCGCGTCGGCCGCAACCCGAACCGCCCCGAGACGGATGTCATCATCCCGAAGCGCGCGGTCATCAAGTTCAAGGCCGGCAAGGAACTGAAGGCGAAGCTGAAGTCCTACGACGTCGAGAAGCCCTCGCAGGACAAGCCGCAGGCCTAATCGCGATGTCCGACATTCGAACGCTCCCCGGCTTCCGGGAGTTCTATCCCGAGGACCAGGCGTTGGTCGGTCATACCTTCGATATCTGGCGCCAGGCCTGCCGGCGTTATGGTTTTCGCGAATGGAACTCGCCCGTACTCGAGCCGCTCGAGCTCTTCACCGAGAAATCCGGCGAGGAGATCGTCCGTCAGCTCTTTAACTTCGAGGACAAAGGTGGCCGCAAGGTCACGCTGCGCCCCGAGCTCACGCCCGCGCTGGCCCGCATGGTCGGGGCCAAGGCCAACGGCATGCCGAAGCCGATTCGCTGGTTCGCCATCGGCGAAAGCTACCGCTACGAGAAGCCCCAGAAGGGCCGGCTCCGCGCCTTCTACCAGCTGAACGCCGACCTCCTCGGCGAGGCCGGCCCCGCCGCCGATGCCGAAATCATCGCGTTATGCGCCGACTGCCTCCTGGGTTTCGGCCTCACCCAGGCCGACTTCCGCATCCGCGTCTCCGACCGCACGCTCTGGTTCCGCTACCTCGCCAGCCTCGGCATCCCCGAGGCGCAGGCGACCGCCGTGCTCGGCGTCGTCGACAAGCTGGAGCGCGGCGCGCCCAAGGACCTATTCGACGCCATGACCGCCGCGCTGGCCGACACCGCGGTCGACCCCGCGCAGGCCCTCGTCGCCGCGCGCGCCTTCGCCAACACCCAGTCCCTGGCCGACCTCGAGCGGCTCGCGGCCGGCGACGCCGCGATGACCGAACGCCTCGGCGAATGGAAGCACCTGCTGGCCACATTGACCGCCCTCGGCTTCGCCGAATGCGTGACGATCGACCTGACCATCGTGCGCGGCCTGGCCTACTACACCGGCTTCGTCTTCGAGGCCTTCGAGACCGGGGGCGAAGCCCGCGCCCTCGCGGGTGGCGGCCGTTACGACGCCCTCGTCAAGAAGATGGGCGGCCCCGACCTGCCCGCCGTCGGCTTCGGCATGGGCGACGTGACCCTGCGCGACCTGCTCGAGCTCAAGAAGCTCCTGCCGGTCTACGCCGACGGACCAGATTTCTACGCGATGATCCTCGGCGACGACGCCCGCGCGGCCGCGCTCGAGGACGTTGCCTCGCTCCGCCGCGCCGGCTTCCGCGTCGAGTACAACCTCCGCGACGGCAAATTCGGCAAGCTCGCGCAACAGGCCGAGACCGCGGGCGCGAAGTTCGCCCTGGTCTACGGCGGCGGCGAGATCGCCAAGGGCGTGGCGAAGGTGCGCAGCTTGACCGACCGCAGCGAGGCCGAAGTGCCGCGTACCGACCTGGTGCCGGCGCTCCGCGCCGTGCTGGCGGAAGGCATGCGCGCGATTCTGCCCTGAGCCGATGACCGAGCAGGCGCGCCAGTACCGGGACATGGCCAAGACCGCGTCCTGGACCATGGTCTCGCGCGTGCTCGGGCTAGCCCGCGACCAGCTGACCGTCCACGTGTTCGGCGCCTCCGCGGTCGGGGCGGCTTTCCTGTTCGCCTTCCAGATTCCCAACCTCTTCCGGCGTCTGCTCGGCGAAGGCGCGTTGACCGCGGCCATCGTGCCGGTGCTGGCCGACAAGACCGCCCGAGACGGTCAGGCCGCGGCCTTCGGTTTCCTGAACTACGCGCTGCGGCGAATCTTGCCCGGGATGATCGGCCTGACCTTGCTGGGTATCGGTGGTGCCTTGCTCTGGGCTTTCCTACGCCCGGTCGACACCAATGTCGCCATCCTGACGGCCGCCTGCATGCCGTACATGCCGCTGATCTGTGTCGCCGCGCTCTTCACCTCCGCTGTCAACCTGACCGGACGCTTCGGTCTGGCGGAGATCGCCTCCGGCCTGCTCAACCTCTGCATGATCGTCGGGCTCGGGCTCTTCGGCCTCCTGGCCGACACCGAGATGGGCAAGGCTGGTTGGCTCTGCGCGGGCGCCCTCGCCGGTGGGACGTTGCAGCTCCTGATACCGCTTCGAGGTTTGCGCCAAGCCGGTTGGCGCCCCGGCCCGGTGCACGTGGACTTGGACGCCTGGCGCACGCTCAGCATCGCCTTCCTGCCGGCCGCCCTCGGGGCCGGCATCCAGCAGATCAACTTCCTCATCTCCCGCGGGCTCGCCTACAACGTCAGCGACGCGGGCCTGACTTATTACTACCTCGCCAACCGCATCGTCGAACTACCCATCGGCCTGTTCAGCGCCTCGATCGCCGTGGTGATGTTCCCGGCGCTGGCGATGGCTTTCGCCCAAGGCGACCGCCCCGCGCTGGCGCGGAACTACGCCCGCGGCCTGCGGCTCATCCTCGCCGTCAACGTGGGAGCGGCCTTCGGCCTCGCCGTCCTCGCCGGCCCGATCGTCCAGCTGCTGTTCGAACTTGGCAAGTTCACTCCCGAGCACTGCGCGGCCACCAGCCGCTTGCTCGTCCTGTTCGCCTTCGCCATGCCTTTCTACGCGATGATCTCGCTCGCCACGCGCGCCCTCAACGTGGCCGGACAGACCCGCGTGACGCTCATCGCGGCCTTGCATGCGCTGGCCGTGAACTTCGTGGGTTCCGTCGCCGCGGTCGCCCTCGGGTACGGCGTCGAGGGCCTGGCGATCGCCAACGCCGTCTCGACCGTCTGGCAATACCTGGTGCTGCGCCACTACCTCAAGCGCCTCGCCCCGGAGTTCATCACCGAGCCGATGATCAAGCCGGCGATCCAGGTGCTCATCGGCGCCTTCCTGCTCGGCATCATCGCCTACCAGGCCACCGCTTGGTTCCGTCTGCTGGGCCACGATCACCTGCCGGATAAGCTCAACCTCGGGTTGGCGATGTTCGTCGGCGGGAGCGTGGCCATGGTCGCCTACGCCGTCTACCTCGATATCCTGCATTACCCCGAACGCGACCTGCTGCGTGGCTTCGCGAACAAGCTGCTCCGTCGGACCGGTTATCAGCTCAAGGTTTGAGCTTAGCGTTCTTGGCCGGGCGGGTCGTCGCTGGGGCAGGGGAGGGTACGGTCGGGCCGACCCGGTAACGCTTCACCAGCGCGCGCAGGATGGCGACGGTCTCGGGGTCCGCAAGACCGTCGACCTTCTTGGCGCGGAAGTGTCGTTGGAAAGCTTCGAGTGCCGACTTCAGTCCGGCATCACCGGCCTCGACCGCATAACCATAGGTCAGGAGCAGTCGACGCACCTCGGCCGCATCGACCTTGGCGGAGGATTTCACGAAAGCATCGACGTCCGCCTTGAGCGGCCATGCGCCGATCCCGCGGGCGGCAAAGTCTGCCCACGGGAACAGCAAGCCCGGATCGATCTTGCGACCGATGGCGATGTCCGAATGGGCCAAAACCTCAGTCGGCAGGACGGACGGGTGACGCCGAAGGATGTCCGCGCAGAGCTTCGCGACCAACTCCTGCTGCGCGGCGGGATAAGGATGGATGTTACCATCGAGGTTTATGATTTCGATGCCGATCGACGGCTGGTTGAGTCCTTCGAACTGCCGCCAGCCGCTCTTACCGGCATGGTAGGCCACCTTGGACTCGGGCACCATGGCGATGATGCGCGGAGGGTTTTCGTCGGTGACCAGGTAATGGATGCCGACACGATGGCTCGACTTGCGCCCTTGGAGCACGTCGTAGGAGCCGGCCAGGTTGCCTCCA
>JBEELT010000031.1:0-17135 GCA_041167995.1 Verrucomicrobiota bacterium
TGGACGCCCTCGACCGCCTCGAGAACGACGCCGCCCTTTCCTCCTTCCTGGATACCCTGGAGCGCGCCGACGACGGCTCCATCGCCGAACTGGCCACCAAGATCAAGCTGGCCCGCCTGATGCAGCGCGCCCGCCGCGGCGAGCACGAGGCCGTGATCACCGAATCCACCAGCCTCATGCCGCAGCTGGATGACCCGGACCTCCAGGCCCGCCTGCACCTGGTCAAGGGCTCCTCCCTGCTCGCCACCAAGAAATACGAAGCCGCGATGAACACCTACCTCCGCGTCCCAGTCTTCTTCGGCTCCCAGCAGGAACACGTGCCGAAGGCCCTCCTCGGCGCCGCCCGCTCCTTCCGCGGCATGGACACCCCGGCGACCCGCGAGCAGAAGCTCGAGGAGGTCTCCAACCGCTACCTGCGCGACATCGTCGCCACCTACCCGACCTCCAAGGAGGCCGAGCAAGCCAAAAAGCTCCTCCCCAAGGAGGACCGCCTGCAGGCCGAGGAGGCCCAGCGCAAGATCCAGGACGCGGCCGTCATCCCCGAAGGGACCGCCAAGCCCGCCGCCAACAATACGCCTTCCGACGAAGGCAACAAGTGAGTCCTTGCCCCGCCCCGCTTTCCTGACTAACAACCACCCTACCCTATCATCCCTATGAAGATGAATTCCCGCACCTCCCTCCTGGCCACCCTGTTCCTCGGGCTGTCCACCCTGGCCGCCGTCGCCCAGGAAGCCGCCCCCGGCGTCAAGGAAAAGACCATGATGGACCTCTTCCACGAAGGTGGCTGGGTCATGTACCCGATCACCATCTGCTCCGTGGCGATGATCTGGTTCATCGTCGACGGCTTCCTCCGCACCGGCGCCAAGAAGCTCTACCCGACCGCCCACGTCGTGCAGCTCCGCGACCTCTTCCGCGCCGGTGACTACGTCGCCGCCCATGAGTTCGCCAAGAACGCCGGCTCTCCCCTCTGCGACGTCGTCCGCGCGGGCGTCGCGCTCAGCCCCGACGGTAAGACCATGACCGAGGAGGCCATCATCTCCGAGATCTCCCGCATCCAGGCCGACCTCATGGGCCGTGCCTCCTACCTCTCCGTGATCGGGGTGTGCACGCCGATGATCGGCCTCACCGGCACCGTGACTGGCATGATGAAGGCGTTCGAGAAGCTCGGTTCCTCCGGCGTGGGCGACCCCTCCAAGCTCGCCGAAGCGATCGGCGAGGTGCTCGTGGCGACCGCCTCCGGCCTCTTCATCGCGATCCCGGCCTTCATCTCCTACTACCTCCTCCGCAACCGCATCCAGAAGGGCATCCACGACGTCACCGAAATCATCGGCGGCCTCTTCCGCGGCTTCCCCTACGCAGAGATCGAAGGCAAGAACGTCGGCGGCGACGAGCTCTACGCGGCCAAGCCCGTGTGGAACACCGAGCCGGTCGCTGCCGAGGCGAAGGCCTGATCCACCCCTAACCCCACCCCAGCACAACCATGGCAGGCGGAGGCGGAGGCGGAGAAGGCGAGCCGGAGTTCCAGGTCGCGCCGATGATTGACGTGCTCCTGGTGCTGCTGATCTTCTTCATGTCGATCACCTCCTCCCAGGTACTCAAGGTCGACAAGAATATCTCCCTGCCCGTGGCCTCCCATGGCGTGAAGCGCGACGACAAGGCCGCCGCCGGCCTGATCAACATCTCCTGGGACAAGACCACCGGCCAGGCCAAGTATAAGTTGGACGACCGCGAGCTCGATCCGAACGACAAGGACGGCATCGCCAAGGAACTCCAGGCCCGCAAAGGTACCAACGACAAATACCGCCTCCTGATCCGCGCCGACAAGGAATGCCATGCGAAGTACATCTCCAAGGCCCTCGAATGGGCAGGGGAAGCCGGCATCGAAAACATCGCCTTCTCCGGGCTCAACCGCGAAGAATAAACCATGAAACGTGCCCCCCAGGAGATGCCGTCCGACGCCGGCTTCCAGATCGCCCCGATGATCGACGTGGTCTTCGTGATCATGCTGTTCTTCATGGTCATGGCTGGCGCCGTGAAGGTCGAACACGAGCTCAAGACCACCCTCCCCGGCAACGCCGAGACCTCCACCGCGACCGAAATCCCCGACGAGATCACCATCGGCGTCTCGGAGAACGGGGAGATCACCATCAACGAAGACCCGGTCGGCACCGCCCAGGACAAGGCCCTTGACGGCCTCTTCAACGAGATGACCAAGCTCAAGCAGGCGGCTATCCAGTCCGGCTCCAAGCTGCTCATCACCGTGCAGGCCGAGGAGGCCGCCCGCTACGAGCGAGTGATCAACGTCCTCGACGTCCTCGCTCGTGCGGACATCAACAACGTGACCTTCGCGGTCGCGGAGCCGGAATAAGCGGCCCCGCCGCCCTGCCCGAGGCCGCCGTCAGGCGGCCTTTCTTTTTGCCTAGTCCCTCCTCGCCGGCACCATCGCCTGGCACCATGCGCCTTGCCCCATCCCTCGCCTTGGCGGCCTTGCTCCTGCTCGCCGGCTGCCAGGACACCCCTCCGCGCGACAAGCTCTTCCGCCCGGGCGAAACGGTCGCCTACGTGACGGCGGACGGCCGGATCTACCTGGACGGGCTCCTCGTCGCCGAGCCCGGAGACCAGGCGTCGCACGCCTTCGCGACGGAAGTCGCGCGGCTCCACGGGGACGCCCTCCGGAAGGGACGCAAGTTCGAGGTCCGGCTGCGGGCCGAAGAGCGCAGCCGACCGCCGCGCATCATCGAGGTGCTCGATGCCATCGTGGCGAGCGGCGGGCCCGGGAAGATCCCCGTATGCCTCGAAGTCCAGGACCACGGACCGGGTTCGTCTGCGGATTTGCCAAAGCGACCGCCGTCCCCCAAGGTGGGACCATGAAGACCGTCCTGCTCCTGACCCTCGCGTGCCTGCTGCTCTCCGGCTGCATCATCGTCGTCGAACAGCCGCGCGACGCGAAGCCGGCCCCGGCCGCGACGGAGAAGAAGTAAGCCGGCTCAGCGGAAGCCCGCCTCGGACTCCAGCACGGCGCGCACGGCCTCGAAGTCGTTCCCGACCTTGAGGGGCGCGGGCGGCGGCAGGGCGAACGGGAAGGTCGACGCCTGGGCGTCGCCGAAGGCCTGCTCCAGGACGTCCGGGAACTTGGCCGGATGGGCCGTGCCGAAGACGACGACCCGATCGAGGTCGGGGCGGCGGGCGCGCAGGTCCTCGGCGGCCTTCCAGCCGACCGCGCTGTGCGGGCACAGGACGTAGCCGGTGGCGGCGCGGACGCGGCGCATGGTGTCGAGCGTCGTGGCGTCGTCGACCGTGACGGCCTCGACGGCCGGGCCGCCCTCGCGCCAGGCCAGCAGGCGGTCGAGGTTGTTCGGCGCGCCGATGTCCATCGCGTTGGAGGCGGTGGGCTGGGCGCGGCGCGGACGGTACGCGCCCGTGGCGAAGAGCTCGGGCAGGGGCGAGTTGACGTTGGTCGCGGCGACCAGCGCCTCGATGGGCAGACCCATGCGGCGGGCCAGCTGGACGGCGCCGACGTTCCCGAGGTTGCCCGACGGGACGACGATGCCGACCTTGGCGCCCGCGGCCACGAGCTGGCGGACATGGTAGGCGAACGGCACCTGCGCGATGAGCCGCACCGGGTTGATCGAGTTCGCCGTGAGGAGCGGACGGCGCCCCTGCAGGGCGGCGTCGGCCAAGGCGCGCTTCACGAGCGCCTGGCAATCGTCGAACGTACCGTCGACCGAAAGGGCCACGACACCGGGGCGGGTGCGCGCGATCTGGGATTCCTGGACCGCGCTGACGCCCACCCGCGGGTAGAGCACCACGGCGCGCACGCCGGGGACGCCGGCGCAGGCCTCGGTCACCGCGGCGCCGGTATCACCCGAGGTCGCGGCGAGCACGGTCAGCTGTGGGAAGTCGTCGGCCAGCACGCGGGCGGTGACGCGCACGAGGGTGCGCACCGCGAAGTCCTTGAAGGCCGCGGAGGGCCCATGGAACAGTTCCAGCACGCCGATCCGGCCGGTGGGGTCGCCCGCGAAGGTCAGCGGCAGCGGGAAATCGAACGCCTCGCGGCACACCGTGCGCAGGACGTCGGCGCCGAGTTCGTCGGCGAAATACGGGGCCATCACGGCCTCGGCCAAGGTCGCGTAATCGGTCCCCCGGTGCGCCGCCAGGAAGTCTTCCGGCAGCCGCGGGATCGTGGTCGGGACCCAGAGACCTCCTTTGGCCGGCATCGGCGACAGGAGCACCTCGCGCAGGCCGCCCCGGCAGGAGGCGTCGGCGGTGGCGACGAACTCGAGCTTAGGCGCGCGCGATGACATGGACGCCCTTCGGGTTGACGCGGGAGACGTACGGCGTCGCCAGGATCGGCACGCCGGCGAAGACCTCGGCCACGGCGGCGGCGGCGCGACGGGCGACCGCCTCGCCCTCGCAGAGGGCGAAGACGCTGGGGCCGGCGCCGGAGATGGAGAAACCGAGGGCGCCCGCGGCGAGCGCGGCCCGCTTGGCGCGGTAGAATTCGGGGATCAGGCGCTGGCGGTGCGGCTCCGCGATGAGGTCGTGCAGCGACCGGCCGATGAGCGCGTAGTCGGACTGGAAGAAACCGCAGAGGAGGCCGCCGAGGTTGCCGCTCTGCTGGGTCGAGGTCTCGAGCTGGATATGGCGCGGCATGATCTCGCGGGCGACCTTGGTGAGGACAACGATGTCCGGGTGGACGACGGCGGCCCAGAGGTTCTCGGGGATCGGCACATTCATCACGTCGAGCTCGGCGTTAGAGCGGATCAGCGTGATGCCGCCCAGCAGGCAGGGAGCGACGTTATCGGCGTGCCAGGCGCCATCCGCGGCGGCCTCGCCGGCGACGACGAAGGGCAGGAGCTGGCGGCGGTTCAACGGAGCACCGAGGAGCTCGTTCACGACGAAGGCCCCGCCGACCGCGCTGGCGGCGCTGGAGCCGAGACCGCTGCCGAAGGGCATCTTCTTGTGAATCTCCATCTCGATGCCGAGGTCGGCCTTGCCGAGGTGGCGCAGTAGGGCCTGGGCGGAGACCCCGGCGGTGTTCAGCTTGGCATCGAGCGGCAGACGGCCCCCGTCGCCGGTGATCTTGGTGATCCGCAGACCGGGCTGGCTCGAGAAACGGGCCACGATCTCGTCGCCCGGGGCGTCGATGCAGAACCCGAGCACATCGAAACCGCAGGCGACGTTGGCGACAGTGGCGGGCGAGAAAACCCTGACTTCCTTCAGCGGCTGGGTGGACATAAGGCCCCCCATACGGGGGGTGGGAGACCTTTCGGGTTGCCACCCCTCGGGTCAACGGTGAACATGATTGTTACCGAGCCTTTAAATGCCGAACCGCATCCACCAGAACGGTTTTGTGGCCGTCGCGGCGGCCTCCCCGGCCCTGCGCCTCGGAGACCCCGCGGCCAACGCCCAGCTGGTCAGCCAGGCCCTTGAAAAAGCCGCCCAGGAAGGCGTCGAGCTGGTCGTCCTGCCCGAGCTCTGCCTAACCGGGTACAGTTGCGGGGACCTCTTCGGCCAACGCACCCTCCTCGCCGGCGCCTTGAAGGCCCTCGGCCAGATCGCCGAGACCACTGGCCGCCTCGGGCTCTCGGCCTTGGTCGGACTGCCGCTCGAGGTCTCCGGCCGCCTCTTCAATGTCGGGGTCTTCCTTTCGCGCGGCAAGGTCCTGGGCGTCGTGCCGAAGACCCACCTGCCGAACACCGGGGAGTTCTACGAGCAGCGCTGGTTCGCCTCGGCCCGGGTCGCCCCGGTACGGGAGGTCGAGTTGCTCGGCCAGAAGGTCCCCTTCGGCACCGACCTCCTCTTCCGCGCCCACGACCTCCCCGATTGCGTGGTCGGGGTCGAGCTCTGCGAGGACCTCTGGGCGGTGGAGCCCCCGAGCGGCGCACTCGCCCTCGCCGGTGCCACCCTGCTCTGCAACCTCTCCGCCAGCGATGAGCTCCTGACCAAGGCCGCCTACCGCCGCGAGCTCGTCAAAGGCCAGTCCGCCCGCTGCCTCGCCGCCTACGTCTACGCCGCCGCCGGGGCCGGCGAATCCAGCACCGATATCGTCTACAGCGGCCACGGCCTGATCGCCGAGAACGGCGTCGTGCTGGGCGAATCAGAGCGCTTCCGCTTCGACCTCTCCCTGGTGGTCTCGCAGGTCGACGTGGACAAGCTCGCCGCCGAACGCCGCCGCAACAGCACCTTCTTCGGCACCCCCGCCCTGCTCACCCCCCGGGTGATCGGCTTCGAGCTCGGCCATCCGACCGGCGTGACGCCCAAGCTGCGTCGCCGCTTCAGCCAGCACCCCTTCGTGCCGTCGGACCCCCAGCGCCGCGACGAGAACTGCCACGAGATCTTCGCGATCCAGTCCACCGGGCTGGCCCGCCGCCTCCGGCACACCGGCTCGAAGCACGTCGTGATCGGCGTCTCGGGCGGGCTGGATTCGACGCTGGCGCTGCTCGTGCTTCTGGAGGCCTTCGGCCGCCTGGGACTCGACCGCAAGGGCATCATCGGGGTGACGATGCCGGGGCCCGGCACGACCGCGCGCACCCGCCTCAACGCGATGAAGCTGATGGAGACCCTCGGCGTCACCGCGCGCGAGATCCCCATCGGCCCCGCCGTCGAGCAGCACCTGCGGGACATCCACCACCCGCCCGGCCGCCACGACGTGACCTTCGAGAACGCCCAGGCCCGGGAGCGCACGCAGATCCTGATGGACGTGGCCAACCAGGCCCACGGCTTCGTGGTCGGCACCGGCGACCTCTCCGAGGCCGCCCTCGGCTGGTGCACCTTCAACGCGGACCACATGTCGATGTACCACGTGAACATCGGCGTCCCCAAGACGCTCGTGAAGCACCTGGTCGCCTGGGCTGCGCACGTCCGCCACGTCGGGCCCGAGCGGGCGCTACTGGAGGACATCGTCGCCACGCCGGTCAGCCCCGAGCTGCTGCCGCCGGGCGAGGACGGCTCGATTGCCCAGCAGACCGAGATGATCGTCGGCCCCTATGAGCTGCACGACTTCTTCCTCTACCACGTGGTCCGCAGCGGCTTCCGCCCGGCCAAGGTCCTCTGGCTCGCCGAACTCGCGTTCGCGGGCAAGTACGACCAGACCGAACTGCGTCATTGGCTGCGTCAGTTCCTGACCCGCTTCTTCAGCCAGCAGTATAAGCGCTCGGCCATGCCCGACGGCCCCAAGGTCGGCTCCGTGGCCCTTTCGCCCCGCGGCGATTGGCGCATGCCGTCCGACGCCGAAGCCACCGCGTGGCTTGCCGAACTGGCCTAAGCGTGCTTGATGGGGGGCGTGACCACTCCCGTGCAGACCCATCCCGCGGCCACCCAGGCCCTGCTCGCCCGGCTCGGCCCGGAGCGCGTGAAGACCGACGAGGCGACCTGCTTCGCGGCGTCCTTCGACAACATGCGGCTGTCGTTCATGCCCGAGGCCGTCATCCGCCCCGGCGTCGAGGACGACATCGGCGTGGTGCTGAAGCTCGCCAATGAGCACCGGGTGCCCGTCACCGTCCGCGGCCGCGGCACCGGCAACACCGGCGCCAGCTCCCCGATCCGCGGCGGCTGGGTGCTCCACCTCGACCACTGGGACCGAATCGAGATCGACCCGATCTCGGCCATGGCGACGGTCCAGCCGGGCGCCATCACCGCGCGCATCAACGAGCTCGCGGCCCCCCATGGCCTCTTCTTCCCGCCCGACCCCTCCTCGCTGAAGTACTGCAGCATCGGCGGCAACATCGCCACGAACGCCGGCGGCCTGCGCGCAGCGAAATACGGCGTGGTCCGCGACCACGTCTACGCCCTCGAGGGCTTCCTGCCGACCGGCGAGAAGGTCCGCTGGGCCGCCCCGCTCCGCAAATTCGTCAGCGGCCTCAACCTCCGCGACCTCTGGATCGGCTCCGAAGGGACCCTCGGCGTCATCACGCAGGCCACCCTCAAACTGGTCAACAAGCCCGCCGCGCGACGTACCTTCCTGCTTGCCTGCCGCACCGACGAAGGCGCGCTCGAGGCCGCCGCCGAACTGATGGGCCTGCGCGTCAACCCGTCGGTGTTCGAGTTTCTCGACACGCAGACCGTCGAGGCCGCCGAGAAGCGCCGCGGCAGCCGCGTATTCTCCACCGCCGAGCTGCAGGGCGTCGAAGCCACGCACGCCCTCCTGCTGGTCGAGATCGACGGCCACCCCGCCGCGCTGGCGGAGGACGCCGTCAAAGTACGCGCCTGGATCGGGCGCCACGCCGCGGCCTTCCGCGAGACCGACGTCGAGGCCGAGGCCGAGGCGCTCTGGGACATCCGCCGCACCTGCTCGCAGGCGATGTACGCGCTCGGCAACGCCAAACTCAACGAGGATATCGTCGTCCCCTTCCGCAGCTACGTGGCGCTCATCCGCTACACCCGCGAGGTCCGCGACCGCGTGGGCCTGGCCACGCCGACCTTCGGGCACGCGGCAGACGGCAACTTCCACGTGCACATCATGTACGACCGGGACAACCCCGAGCACTGCCGCAAGGCCGAGAAAGCCATCCACGAGGTGATGACCAAGGTCGTCGAGCTGGGCGGCGCCATCACCGGCGAGCACGGCATCGGCATCGCGAAGTCCCCCTTCCTCTCCCTCCAGCACACCCCGGCCGAGATCGGCGCGATGCTGGCGGTGAAGCGGGCCCTCGACCCGAACGGGATCCTGGCCCCGGGCCAGATGTTCGAGCCGCTCAACGTGTGGGAGTATCGCCCGGTCAAGGTCACCCTCGCCTGGGACAAGCACTGAGATGGGCCGCACCGTCGCCGTCTTCGATTGGGACGGGGTCGTCATCGACTCCTCCGTGGCCCACGAACGCTCCTGGGAAGCCCTGGCCAAAGAGGAGAACCTCCCCCTGCCGGCCGACCACTTCAAGCGCGGCTTCGGCAAGCGTAACGAGCTGATCATCCCCGACATCCTCGGATGGTCCCGCGACCCGGCCGAGGTGAAGCGCCTGTCGCACCGTAAGGAGGCCCTCTACCGCGACATCGCCCGCACCGGGCACGTCCGCCTCCTACCCGGCGTCCGCGAGCTGTGCGGGGCGCTCCGGGACCTCGGCATCCCCTGCGTCATCGGGACCTCCACGCACAAGGAGAACCTCGCCCTCTCGTTCGAGCTCTTCGGCATCGGCCACTTCTTCGCCGGCGCGGTCGCCAGCGAGGACGTGACCCGCGGCAAGCCCGACCCGGAAGTCTTCCTGAAAGCCTGCGCCCTCGGCGGCGGGGATCCGGCGGCCTCCTTCGTCTTCGAGGACTCCTTCTCGGGGCTTCAGGCCGGCCTGGCCGGCGGCTTCATCACCATCGCGCTCGCGACGACGAACACCCGCGAGCAGCTGGCGCCGGTCGGTGCCCACCGGATCGTGGCGGACCTCTCCGCGGTCGACCCGCAGTGGCTCGCCCGCGGGCGGCTGGGCTGAGATGGAATTCCGGCTGAAATCGGACTACCGCCCGATGGGCGACCAGCCGGCCGCGATCGCCGCGCTCGACGCCTCCCTGCGGGCCGGCCACGGCCGCCAGACGCTCCTCGGGGTCACGGGCTCGGGCAAGACGTTCACGATGGCGAACCTGATCGCGCAGCAGCAGCGCCCGGCCCTGATCATCTCGCATAACAAGACGCTGGCCGCGCAGCTGTACTCGGAGTTCAAGAATTTCTTCCCCGAGAATGCCGTCGAGTACTTCGTCAGCTACTACGACTACTACCAGCCCGAGGCCTACGTGCCGGCGACGGACACGTTCATCGAGAAGGACTCCGCCATCAACGAGGACATCGAGCGCCTGCGCATCAGCGCCAGCAGCGCCCTGCTCTCCCGCCGCGACGTCGTGGTGATCGCCTCGGTCTCCTGCATCTACGGCCTCGGCTCCCCCGAGGATTTCCTGGCCGCGATGATCGCCCTCAAGGCCGGTATGACGCTGCGCCGCGACGAGCTGCTGGCCAAGCTGGTGGCCAACCAGTACACCCGCAACGACGCCATCCTGGAACGCTGCAACTTCCGCGCTCGGGGCGAGACCATCGACGTCTGGCCGGCCTACATGGAATCCGCCGTGCGCCTGGAATTCTGGGGCGATACGCTGGAGGCCATCCGCGAACTGGACCCCGTCAGCGTGAAGCCGGGCAAGGCCCTCGACAAGTTCGACCTCTACCCGGCCAACCAATACGTGATGGCGCCGGGCCGGGTGAAGGCCGCCACCGCGGCCATCCGCGCGGAACTCGAGGAGCGCGTCGACCACTTCGAGCGGACGAACCGCCTCGTGGAGGCGCAGCGCCTCCGGATGCGCGTCGAGCACGACCTCGAGATGCTCCGCGAGACGGGCTTCTGCCCGGGCATCGAGAACTACTCGATGCATATGTCCGGCCGGCGGCCCGGGGAGCGCCCCCATTGCCTCCTGGACTTCTTCCCGGAGGATAAGCTGGTCTTCATCGACGAGAGCCACGTCTCGGTCTCGCAGATCGGCGGGATGTACCACGGGGACCGCGCCCGCAAGGAGCGCTTGGTCGAGTTCGGCTTCCGCCTGCCCTCCGCACTCGAGAACCGCCCCCTGCGCCCCGAGGAGTTCGACCAGCTAGTCGCGCAGGCGGTCTACGTCTCCGCCACCCCGGCGCCCCACGAATACAAGGTCTCAGCCGTCATCGCCGAGCAGGTCATCCGCCCGACGGGGCTCCTCGACCCGGTCATGGAAGTCCGCCCCATCGCCGGCCAGGTGGAGGACATCATCGGCGAGGCCAAGGCCGTCGCCGCCCGCGGTTACCGCACCCTGGTCACCACGCTCACGAAGCGGATGTCCGAGGACCTTGCCAACTTCATGCGGGACAGCGGCCTGAAGGTCGAGTACCTGCACTCCGACATCGATGCGATCGAACGCGTCGAGATCCTCCGTCGCCTGCGCGCCGGCCACTTCGACGTCCTCGTGGGCGTGAACCTGCTGCGCGAAGGCCTCGACCTGCCCGAGGTCGCGCTCGTCGGCATCCTCGATGCCGACAAGGAAGGCTTCCTGCGCAGCGAGACGAGCCTCATCCAGACGTCGGGCCGCGCGGCGCGTCACGTGGAGGGCAAAGTGCTACTGTACGCCGACGTCATGACAAAATCGCTGACCCGCGCGCTGACGATCTGCCGCGACCGGCGCAAGCGCCAGGAAGCCTACAACACGAAGCACGGGATCACCCCGAAGAGCACGCACCGCAAGATCGAGGAAAGCCTGGTCGACCTCACGGCCGAGGAGACCCTCGCGGTGGCCGAGGGCACCGATGACCGCGACATCGCGCGGGTGCTGGCCGACCTGGAGTCCGAGATGCTGGCGGCGGCCGACGAGCTGCAGTTCGAGAAGGCGGCGACGCTGCGCGATCAGATCGAGGCGCTCCGCACCGGCAAGCCGGCCACGCCGAGACGCGGAAAAGGACGCCGCTGATCAGCCGAACCGGCGCCCGAGGTCGGCGTCCGACCACTCGACGTAGGTCCGCCGGCCTTTCGGGCACGTCCCGGGCTGCGCCGTGCGGAACAGCGTCTCCGCCAAGGCGAGCAGTTCCCCATCGGCCAGGGCATCGCCCTTGCGGCGCGCGCGCGCGACCGCGAGCTTGGCCAAGGCGTCGTAGGCCAAGGCTGGGCGCCCGAAATCCCCCTCGCGCCGGGCCATCTCCGCCAGCAGGTCGCGCACGAAGACGAGCGCATCGGCCGGCTCGAGCCAAGTCGGCAAGGCCGCAAGCCGCCAGAAATTGCGGCCGTATTCCTCGAACTCGAAGCCGGCGGCGGTCAGCAGTTCCTGGCGCTCCTTGAGCACCGCGGCCGGCAAGGGGTCGAGCTCCAGTGTGAGCGGCACCAAGAGCGGCTGGGAGACGGGGCGGCCGGCGGTGAAGCGGGCCAGGATCTCCTCGTAGAGGACGCGCTGGTGGGCGGCCCCCAAGTCGAGTACCGCCAGCCCCGTCGGGGTCTCGAAGACGGCGCGTTCCTCGCGGAGCCTGGCCAGTAGGCGCCAGCCCAAGCGCAGGGGCACCGATGAAGCCACCCGTGCCGACGCCGGGGCGATCGGAGCCGAGGGAACAGAAGCGGCGGACGGCGACATCGGCGACGGGATCGAGGGGACGACCGCGGAGACGAAACTGGGCGGCTCCAACGGGATGCGCTCCGGATCCGTGCCGCCGCCCGGACTGGCGCGCAAGGCGCCGAGCACGGATTCGATGATGAAGCCGCGCACCTTGGCTTCGTCGCGGAAACGCACCTCACGCTTGGCGGGGTGGACGTTCACGTCGACCCAGGCGGGGTCCATCTCGAGGAAGATGAAGGCGAGCGGGTAGCGGCCCTTCGGGATCAGCGTGTGGTAGCTCTCGGTCAACGCGAAGGCCATCGTGCGGCTGTCGACCGGGCGGCCGTTGACGACCGTGACGAGGTCCTGCCGGGTAGCCCGCGAGACGCCGGGCCGACCGAGGAGGCCGCTGAGCCGGAGCCCGGGGCGTTCGGTCACCGGCATCACGGCGAGTTCCGTGGCCACCTGCTTGCCCCAGATCTCGCGCACACGTTCGAGCAAAGGCGCCTTGCCGGGCGAACGGAACAGCTCGCGGCCATCCTCGCGGAGCAGGAAGCCGACCTCGGCGTGGGCGACGGCGTAGAGCCGCACGAGGCGGATGATGTGCGCCGCCTCGGTCTCGTCGGACTTCAGGAACTTGAGGCGGGCGGGCACCGGGTGGAAGAGGTTCGCGACCTCGATGCGCGTGCCCGGCGCCATCCCGTGGTCGCGGCGATGGATGACCTTGCCGCCGTTGACGAGGATCTCGAAGCCATTGGCCGCAGCCGCGGGACGGGTCTGCAGCGTGAAGCGGGCGACGCTGGCGATCGAGGGGAGCGCCTCGCCGCGGAAACCAAAGGTGGCGATCCGGTCGAGGTCGGCGGCGAGTCGGATCTTGCTCGTGGCGTGGCGCTCGAGGCTCAGCAGGGCTTCGTCCGGGGCCATGCCCTTCCCGTCGTCCTCGACGACCATGAGCGCCTTGCCGCCGCGGGAAAAATCGATGGTCACGCGGGTGGCGCCGGCGTCGAGGGAGTTCTCGAGCAGCTCCTTGATGACCGCCGCCGGACGCTCGACCACCTCGCCGGCGGCGATCTGGTTGGCGACCGTGGGGTCGAGGATGCGGATCGACGGGTCGCTCACTTCTTGACGGGGGCCGCCGCGGCGAGGGCGGCCCAGAACGGGTCGATGGCGCGGCCCTGGCAATGCGCGGTGAAGGCCTGTTCGATGTCGCGGCCTTGCTTGGCGGCGGCGTGCAGTTGGCGGATAAGGCCGGGGTGTTTGGCCTCCGCCTGGGCGAGGAACCAGCCGGTCACGCGGTAGGAGTCGCGCGGCTTCATCTTGGCGAGGTCGAGGCGGATGCCGAATCTCCCCTGTTCGAGGAGTTGGAAGCGGATGTAGTCCGCGACGCCCTCGGTGAACCAGCCGGGGACCTTGCGGTAGGCCTGCAGCACGTGGACGAGCTCGTGCACGACCAAGCCGGAGTCCTCGGGATGGGACGCGACCCACTGGGTGGCGACGTGGATCGCCTTGCCGTCCCAATAGGCGACGCCCTTCATCTCGCGGAAGATGATCGTGATGGCCGCGGGGTGGACCTCGCCCGGGTGCGCACCGAAGCCCAGCGCCTCGGCGACCTTGGGCTCCCACTCCTTGAGCAGGGCCTCGGACTTGGCGGCGAACGCCTTCAACTTGTCGTCGACCCCCTGCTCCGGCAGGACGACCTTGACCTCGAGGGCGACGGCCTGGGCGACCCAGAAGAGTCCGGCGAGCACGAGGGGGTTCATGGGTTCAGCCTTGGCCCGTCCCCCCCGCCCCTGCAAGTCGAAGGGGTTCACAAACGGACAGGGTTGCACCCTTTCCGCCGACCCCCAAGGTGCCAGCCGTGCCCAACCGCCTCGCCCAGGAGCCCTCCCTCTACCTCCGCCAGCACCAGGACAACCCCGTGGACTGGTGGGCGTGGGGACCAGAGGCTTTCGCGGCGGCCCAGGCGGAGGGCAAGCCGGTGCTGGTCTCCGTCGGCTACTCCTCGTGCCACTGGTGCCATGTGATGGCCCGCGAATCCTTCGAGCAACCGTGGATCGCCGACCTGATGAACCGGCATTTCATCTGCATCAAGGTCGACCGCGAGGAACGGCCCGAGGTCGACAAGCTGATGATGGACGCGGTGCAGATGGTCCAGGGCCACGGCGGCTGGCCGCTGAACTGCTTCTGCCTGCCGGACGGGCGGCCGTTCTTCGGCGGGACCTATTTCCCACCCGAGGACCGCGGCCAAGGGCAGGTCCCCTGGCCGCAGCTGCTCATGCGGGTCGCCGATTTCTTCCATCGCAACAAGTCGGAGCTCGCGGCCAATGCCGACGCCATCGCGCACAACCTGACCCACCTGACGCGCGCCCCGGACGCCGATGGCACGGCGCCGAGCCCGGCGGACCTGCTGGGCGCGGGCCGCCGGCTGTGCGAACAGCACGACGATCAGTACGGCGGGCTCGGCGGGGCGCCGAAGTTCCCCTCCCCGTCGTCGCTCGACCTCCTGCTCGCGTTGCGCGGCACCGCGGCGGTCGCGGCCGACCGGCCGTTCGCCACCCGGATCGACGCCGTCCTCACGATGACGCTGGGCGCGATGGCCCGCGGAGGCCTGTATGACCAGGTCGGCGGCGGCTTCCACCGCTACTGCGTGGACCGCGACTGGACGGTGCCTCACTTCGAGAAAATGCTCTACGATAACGCCCAGCTCATCGGCACCTACGCCGAGGCCTGGGCGCGCTACCGCGACCCGCTCTACGCCCGGGTGGTGGCGGAGACGGTCGCCTGGCTGGAGCGCGAGATGCGGCTGAGCAATGGGCTCCTCGCCGCCTCGCTCGATGCGGATACGGACCATCACGAGGGTCTCACCTACGTGTGGAAGGCGCCCGAGGTGGCGGAGGTCCTGGGCGCGGAAGCGTTCGATTTCGCCCAGGTCTACGGGCTGTCGGACCGCGGCAATTTCGAGGGCGCCAATATCCCAAAACTGAAGGGCAAGATCGAAGACCGGGACCGCCTGACCGGCGCCCGCGCCCAACTGCTCTCCCGCCGGAACCAGCGGCCGCAACCGGGCCGGGATGACAAGGCGCTGCTGGGCTGGAACGCCCTGGCGGTCCGCGGCCTGGCCCAGGCGGCGTGGATCTTCGGCCGACGCGATTGGCACGATTGGGCCGTGCAGATCGCGGCGGGGCTTTGGCGCCGATGCGCCGATGAGACGGATTCGGAGCTGGGGCTGCGCGCCGTGGTCCATGGGGAGACGGCGGCGCTCCCGGCCACGTTGACGGACCACGCTTGGCTGGTGGAGGCCGAGCTCGCGCTCGCCGCGACCGCGGGCTGGGCCGGGGGCGACCCAGCGCGCCACGCCGCTCGCGCCGAGGCCTTGCTCCGCGCCGCGCGCAGCCGCTTCGGCGACCCGCATGAGGTCGGCTACTTCCTGGTCGCGGGCGACCGCGCCGACCTGGCCGTCCGCCAGAAGGACTGGTTCGATAACGCGGTGCCGGCCGGCAACTCCTCCCTGCTCCATGGGTTCGCGGGTCTCCTCGCGCTGAGCGGGGAGCCAGGCTGGGCGGAGGAACTGGCCGAACTGGCGCGCGCCTACGGCGGGGTCAGCCGCAACGTGCCGCACGGGGCCGCCCACGCCCTGACCGCGCTCACCCGGCAAGCCATCGGGATCGCCACGCTCGCGCCGCCGAACGGGGCCGACCTGGAAGCCTTGCGCGTCGCCCTCTGCGGGGACGAACGCACCGCGCCCCACGCGCGGCCTTTCCGCCCGGTCTTCCTCCGCCCGGCCGGAGCTGCGTCGCGCTACCAGCTTTGCGTCGGGACGACCTGCCTGCCGCCCTTGGGCACGCCGGCGGAGGTCGCCGAACACCTCTGAGCGGGGGGAATCCGCTCTTGCCCGTCCTTCCCGCCGCTGGGAGGATGAACCCCGATGCCCGAAGATTCCGGCTATGCCTACGGAAAGGGACCCGCCGAGGTTTCCTCCCGGCGTACGTGGCTCGGCATGGTCGAGGTCAGCGCGGTCGGCTACCGCGAGACCCGCTACCGCCTGGTCTGGCCGCGGGTCGCCCTGGTGGCGGGAGCGACGCTCGCCCTGACCTGGGTGCTCTCGGCGGAGGCCTATCACTTCAATCAGAAGTTCATGAACGGCATCCCGACGACCCGCCGGGCCGACATGTACCTGTACCTGCCGGATAGCCTCGTCAACGGGTTCATGGGTTGGTTCCGAAGCCCGGAGGAGGCCCGGCTGCGGGACCGAGCCCGGATCCTCGCCCGGCAGGAGACCTACGGCCGGATCGCGCACCTCCAACGCAAGGGCGAATACTACGTCGGCATCGCCAAGGCCGCTTACGACCGTCAGGACTACGCGGAGTTCTCGAAATACATCGGCACCGGGGCGAGCCTGGCTCCCGCCAACCTCGAGGCCCAGCGGATGTGCGCGAACCTGTTCTTCGCGTTCGGCCGACCCGACGACGCCTACCAGCTGCTGGAGGAGTCGCTCGAGTTCGCCGCGCAGGACCAGGAACATTTCCGCTTCTACCTCCGCCGCTGCTCGATGCTCGACCAGGATCGGCGCATCCTCGCGGCGGCCGAGAAATACCTGCCCCGCACCGACCTCTCCCCCACCGTGCGCGGTGACCTGCAGATCGCCCAGGCCCAGACGCAGCTGCTGCGCGGGGACTTCGCCGGTTGCGCGGACAGCATCGCCCGCCACGGCCTCGAGGCGACCGCCGAAGGGTTTCTCCTGAAATGCCAGCTGCTCTGGGAAAGCGGTGAACGCACGGCGGCCCTCGAGCTGATCTCCTCGGCCCTCAGCCGCTACCCAACCGTGAACCGCCTGCTCGAGATCAAGGCGGGCTGGCTCAAGGAGGAAGGCCGGCTGGACGCCGCCCGCGACTGCCTCGACCTGATCCAGAACAACCTCGTCTCGGCCCCGCCGCCCCTGGACCGCCGAGCCCTGGCCTCGGCGCGCATCCAGCGTCTCCACCTACTGCCTGGTGACGCGAAGGCAGCCGAGCGCCGCCTACTCATCGAGCAGGTCCTCGCCGACTTCGGCTCGCTGGACCAGCCGATGATGGAGCTGGCACGCTACGCGGCGGCGGCGGCGGACGTCGCCCTGGCGG
>JBEELT010000032.1:0-17095 GCA_041167995.1 Verrucomicrobiota bacterium
AGCACCTTCGACCTGAGTCGCACGCAGTCCGTCGTCGCCGTGAGCGCCCTCGCCTACTCGGGTGCCTTCACGACGCTCGACCGCGGCACGCAGACCACGCAGGTGTTCTTCAACAACGCCACGGGCCGCATCCACGGTTCCGGCCTGACCGAAGCGCAGACCTTCGCCGACCTGACGACCGCCGATAACCGCAAGGCCGTCGCCGCCGCCCTCTATGCGGACGGCCTGACCAGCGCGACCGTCCTGCGCGCCAACGCCGGCGGCTCCGCCTCGGCCAAGGCCTTCATCGCGACCGGGGAGATGGGCGCGGCCACCCTCGCCTTCCTCGGCGCGCCCGACGTCGATGCCGCGCTCGACGCCCTCTCGCCGGAGCCCTATGGAGGCTCCGCCGTGATGGCGTCGCGAAACTCGCTGTCGCTGGCACGCTCCCTGACCGGCATCCGGGCCGACTCCGAGGCGTGGACCACCCAGTTGGGCTACGATCGCCAGCAGGCGACGGTAGCCGGGGTCGTCCCGGCGCTCGCGGGCCGCTTCACCGTCGAATCGACCTCCGCCATCCTGGCGCGTCAATTGGGCGCGGGTCCGACCCTGTCGCTGCTGGTCGCCGACACGGAGGGACGCACCAGCGCTTCCGGCTTCAGCTCCAAGGCCACGGGCCAGTCGTACGGCTTCGGCCTAGGCGGCGACCTCGGCATCGGCTGGCTCGACTTCAGCGTCGTCAACGCCTCGCTGACCGCCGGCGGGACGCGCTCGGGCCTGGCCTTCAGCGACCAGAAGCTCCGCGCGACTTCCGTCTGCGCCCGACTGACCCTCCCCCGCGCCGGCGCCTTCCTGCCTTACGTCGGTCTGAGCGGCAACACGGCCAAGATCGATGCCTTCAGCGAAACGGGCGCGGGCGCGAACCTCAACGTCCAGCAGCTCAAGCAGCACTACCTGTCGGCGGAAGCCGGCTTGGGCTACGACCTGAAGTTGGACGACAACCTAGCCCTGCGGGTCAACCTCGCCTATGAGCACGCCCTCGGCGCCGACGACGACGTCATCCAGGCCCGTTTCGCCGACGCGTCCGCGCCGACGACCTTCGGCGTCCGGACCACGGGTCCGGGACTGGACCTGTTCCGCGCAGGTCTCGGCCTGAACTGGAACCTAGGGAAAGGCCAGGCCGCCGCGTTTGGCTACGACTACCTGGCAGGCACGGGCGTCTCGTCCGCCCACCAGATCAAGGCGAACTACACGTTCCGCTTCTAAGACCGCCGTAAAGACCCGCCGAAGGCCGCCCACCCGGGCGGCCTTCTTTTTTACCAGGGGTTGTAGCGCAGGCCGAACAGGGCGAGCACCGCGGCGACGAGCAGCGCCAGCCCGGGCACGAAGAACGGGTCGTAGTAATCGGAGGCCTTGGGCTGCTTCTGCAGGACGACGACCTTCTTCATCTCGTCGATGCGCTTGAAGACCGACTGCAGGGCCTCCGGCGTGACGGCATTGAAGGCCTCCCCGCCGGTGGACCGGGCGATGCCGATCAGGGCGGGCTCGACGGGCTTGTCCGTCATGAGGATGGCGAAGACCCTGACGCCCTTGGCCTGGAGCTCGGCGAGCACGGCCGAATCCTTCGGGGGTTTGATGTCGTTGCTCTCGCCGTCCGTGATGAGGATGATCATGCGGTCGCCTTGGGCCTGTTCCGCGAGATGCTCCGACGCGCCCAGCAGGGCCTTACCGATCATCGTACCGCCCCAAAGGTTGTCGGGGAAGACGTTGGGGGAGATGAAGGGCCGGGCCAGCGCGATGGCCTCGACGTCCTGGGTCAGCGGGACCCAGTGGATGAAGTTGCGGGAGAAGATGGTGAGGCCGAAGGCATCCCCTTTGCGGTAGCGGATGAACTGCAGCGTGGACTCCATCGCGGCGTCGAAGCGCATGCGCTTGCCGTCGGTCTGCGGACCGTAGGTACCCGTCATACTACCCGAGGTATCGAGGACGATCTGGACGTTCGTGAGCTGCCGCTCGACCTCGGGCGGGTTGAAGGTCACCGGATGGGCGAGGAAGAGGATGGCGATCGCCAGCAAGCCCGCCGGCAGGCAGTTGGCGGCGAGGATCAGCCCGCGGACGAACCGACCCCGCGGCGACCGCGCATGGTCGAAGGGCATGGCGACGCGTGGTCCGGGCCGGATCCACTCGTAGAAGGCGAGGATGACGGGGAGCGCGAGCAGCGCGAGCCACTGGGGATGGAGGAAGATCACGGGGCGGGTGCCGGACGGGGCGCAGCGGCGGCGGGTTGCGCCAAGGGACGGATCAGGGCGGCGATTTCCTCGCGGGTGACGGTCGCTTCCCGACGATGGAGCCAATGCTGGAGGGTCCGCAGGCCGTCGCGGGTCCGCTCACCTGCGGCTACGGCAGCCAGGACCTGGGCCATGGGTGCGTCCGCGGTCACGAGGCCCTCGCGCCAGGCGCGCAGGAGGAGCATCTCCAGCCGGGCGGCGCCGGCGGCGTCCAAGGTCCCCTGCTCCACCCGCGTCAATAGGGCCTGCATTTCCTCGGCCAAGGTGGGCGGCGGAGCCGGCGGAGCGACGACGACGGGCTTGGGTCGTCCGTAGAAGATGAGGAGCAGGAGCCAGCCGATCCAGGCCACCGCCAACGCCGCCAAGGTCACGGTGTAATACCCGCCGATCTCGACCCCCGCTGGTTCGGTCTCGCGGATGCGCGACTCGAGGTCCTTGGAGAGCTTGGGGTCGCCGGTGAAACGGAACGACGGCAGCCCCGCGAGCGGGCGACCGTCCTCCGAGCCGAGGTAGTCCTTGAGGTCGAAGGTGCCCGCACGGTTGGCCAGGTAGCGGATGTCGTAGACGCGCAGGCCATCGCGTTCCGAGACCTGGGCGATGCGCAGGTTCACGCCCACGCCCCACTTGAACGGCTTCACCATGAGCGGCGGGCCGCCGTAGGTGACGATGGCGGCCTGCTCGACGCCCAGCGGGACGTTCAGGGCGTCGTCGGTCCGCAGCCACCACCACAGGCCGACCCCAAGCAGGAGCAGCGCGGCGACCGCGGCGAAGCGGCCGCGCCAAGGGGAGCGAACGGGGGCGGCGGTCATGTCAGCGGACGGTGCCCGGGCCACGGACGCGGTGCTTGAGGAAGTGGCGGAGCTTGCCGACCATCGGCTCGGCGGTCGGCAGGTGGAGGTAGTCGATGCCGAAGCGGGTGAGCTCGGCCTTCCAGGCAGACGTGTCGACCCACGGGCGGCCGCCGCGACCGAGGAAGGCCTCGCCGGACTCGGCCTCGCGACCCCGGAAGAAGCCCGTCCCCGCGACGCCGCGTTCGGCGGGATCCTCGAAATGCAGGACGACGCAGTCGTGTTGCTGGGCGAGCACCTGCAGGGCCTCCAGCGAGCCCGGGTCGTGGAGGTCGCTCAGCACCACGATGGTGGTGCGGCGGCGCAACGACGGCGCGAGCTCGCGGGCGCGGCGCGCAAGCGAGGTGGCCTCGGTGAAATCATGGCGGCGGAGACGGTGCGACCACTCCATCACGATGTTGCGGGAGAGTGTCGGCCGGATGTGCAGGTCCGCGGCGCCGCACCCCAGCAGGCCGACGGGCGTGACGGCGGCTTGGGCCGCGAGGGCCATGCCGGTAGCGGCGCGGATCGCCCAGGCGTACTTGCTCAGTGGCAGGGACGAGACGCACATCGAGGCCGAGGTGTCCAGGAGCAGGTAGAGCGGCAGCTGCTTGGTCTCATGGAACTCCTTCACGAACAGCTTGCCCACGCGGGCCGAGACCTTCCAGTCGATGTACTTGACGGCGTCCCCGGGCACGTAGAGCCGGGATTGCGCGTACTCCAGCCCCGCCCCGTGGAAGACGGAGTCGACCTGGCCGAAGTCCAGGCTGTTCGCGAGGTGCTTGACGGCGACCTCGAACTGCCGGGCGTCGACCGGGTCGGGGGCGAGCTGGTGCGTCCGACGCATGCGTTCAGCCGAGGCCGGCGAGGATGGACTCCAGCACCTGCGCGCCGGTGTGGCCGGCGGCGGAGGCCTCGTAGCTCACGCGGATACGGTGCAGGACGATGTCCTCCGCGAGGACGAAGAGGTCCTCCGGGGTGACGAAGTCGCGGCCGTGGATGACCGCACGGGCGCGGGCGGCGTTGACCAGGGCGAGACCGGCGCGCGGCGAGCAGCCGAAGTCCAGGAGCTTGGACTTGCGCGTGCGGCGCACGAGCTCGACGCTATGCTTGAGGAAGACCTCGCTGACATGGACGGCCTGGACGGCCTCCATCGCGGCGACGAGGTCGGCCGCGGTGCCGACCGGACGGTCGTCGATCATGTCGAACGCCGAGCGCGGGACGGCGCCGCCGTCCTCCTTGCGCAGGCCCATGCCCAGCTGGCGCTGTAGGATCATCTGCTCGTCGTCGCGGGTCGGGTAGCCGAGACGGTGCAGGAGCATGAAACGGTCGAGCTGGGCCTCCGGCAGTTCGAAGGTGCCGGACTGCTCCACGGGGTTCTGCGTGGCGATCACGAGGAACGGGGTCGGCAGCTTCATCGTCTGGCCGCCGATGGTGACCTTGCGTTCCTGCATGGCCTCGAGCATCGCGCCCTGGACCTTGGGTGCGGCGCGGTTGATCTCGTCCGCCAGCAACAGGTTGGTGAAGATCGGCCCGCGGTGGATGCGGAACTCGCCGGACTTCTGGTCGATGACCTCGGAGCCGACGATGTCGGACGGGAGCATGTCGACGGTGAACTGGATGCGGCGGAAATCCAGCTGGATGGCCTTGGCGACCGTGTTGACGAGCAGGGTCTTGGCGAGGCCGGGCATGCCCTGCAGGAGCAGGTGGCCGCCGGTGAGCATCGCGATCATCACGCGCTCGACGACGACGTCCTGACCGACGACGATCTGGCCGACGCGGCCGCGCACGTCGGCGACGAATTGCTGGGCGCTGGCGACGCCGGAAGAAGAGGCTTTCATGGGGAGGTGTTAGGGTTTGTTCGTAAGGGGTGGGTTCAGCGGGCGAGACGCAGCCATTTCTCGGCCACGGTCTGGAGGTCGGTCTCGGTCATCGCGGCGGCGGCGCCGAAGCAGGCGGACTGCACGCGCTCGAGGTCGGCGGCGAGCTCCTGCTTCTGCGGGGCGGTCAGCGCCATCAGCGGGCTGGCGCCCATGCGGCGAAGCAAGGCGACCACCGCGAAGCCGTCGAGGCTGGCGGGGAGCTTGAAGACATCGCGGGCGCGCAACGGCTTGGGCGCGGGCGGACCCTTGGGCCGGAGCGCCAGGAAGAGACCACCGGCCAGCAGGACGAGTCCGCCGAGGGCGTAGGCCCAGAGGGGGGTCTCCTCGGCGGCGGCGACCAGACCGGCCCCGGGCGCCGTCTTCACGCGGTCCAGGAGAACCGAGGATTTCGGGAGCACCTTGAGATCCTGATCCTCGAAGGTCTGCCAGACCACGGCCACGTCCTTCGAGCGGGCGGCCGGGAACGGCACTTCGGTCGCCTGGTTCCGCGCGCGGATCGGGTCGCCGTCGAGGGTGATGGTCCAGAGGCGCTCGGAGCGCGGGCCGACCTGGTCGCCCCACGTGCTCAGCTCACGGATAAGCAGCCCCTCGTGCGGGGTCACCTGGCGGACCTCGGCGACCTTGCGGAGCGGCTCAAGGTCGAGCAGCATGTCAAGCTCGGGGACCAAGCCCTGGGCGGTCGCCTTGATCTCCAGCGTGAGCGTGCCGTTGATGGCGAACTGCCGGGTATCCAAGGTCTGCAGGACCTCGACCTTCTGGGCCGGGCGCGGAGCGACGAGCCCCGGCTGCACCTTGAGGAGGGTCTCGGCGGAGGAGGCGGGAATGGTGACGGGACCAGACAGGTCGAGGAACTTGAGGTCGAGGGAGACCGGCGGCACCTTGTCGACGCTGGCGTCCTTGGCCTTGACGAGGATGTAGGCCAGCGTGGTCTCCTCCCAGCCCGGGCGGGCGGACGGGCGCGGCTTCACGTCAGGCGCGGAGAAGGTGATCGAACGCACGTCGAAGAACGGCGCGAGGGCCTCCGTGAGGGCGATCTCGAAGTCGTCGCGCGCGCCGGCGGAATCCTTGCCCTTGCGCGGGGTCAGCGACCGGCGTTGCTTGGCCTTGGGCTGGCCGCCGGGGCCAACGACGGCCGAATCGTTGCTGAGGTACTGGCTGAAGCGCGCGACACGCCCCATCGCCTCGGTGTGGAGCACGCTGACGAGGATGCCGAACTCCTGGTCGACGCCGACGGTATTCGGGCCGTCAACGCGCGTCTGGAGCCGGATCTCACTGAGCAGCTCGTCGAAGTAGGCGACCTTCTTCTGGAGACCAAGCGTGAAGGGGTCGTCCTTGGTCACGACCAGGGCGCTGGCGAGGTAGCGGTACTTCAGGTCCTCGTGCAACGGCTCGCGTTCGTCGGCCAGGCGGGCGTTGAGGACCTTCGCGAGCATGCTGAGGTGCGTCGCGGCGGCCTTGCCCGGCAGCGCCTGGAGGGAGGTGCGGATCCGGCCGAGCGCGGCGCGGTTCATCGTCTTGCCCAGGTTCAGGTTGCCGTTGGGCCCGATGCCGAGGAGCGTGTTGAACCAGGCGAGGTGGATGTCGATGGAGTAGTCCGCCGGGTTCTTGCGCAGCACATCGCGACCGTAGGCGTCGACCGCGCGCTGGAAGTATTCCTGCGACTGCAGGTTGCGCTCCTTGTAGGCCAGCAGGCGCTTCTGCGTGTCCATGGGCGCGAGCTCCTGGAAGAACTCGTAGTCGCCCCACTCGCACAGCAGGCCGCCGGCGAAGGTCAGGGCCCGGGCGCTGTCGGTGCGGCCGGCCAGCCACTGGTCGACCATCCGGAGCGTCTGCGCGTAGCCGGCGGAGACCATCTCGTAAGTCTGGGTATCGGTGCGGCGCGTCAGGCCGACCTTCTGGGTCTCGGGTTTGCGCCAGCGGTCGGAGAGGTTGGCCTGCATGCGCTGGGTGATGAGGAAGAAGACCTGCTCGCTCAGCTGCGGGATCGGGCCGAAGACCTTCTCGAGGTGCGACTCGCGGTACGCCTCGGCGTTACTATAGGCGAGATCGAAGGCCGTGACCACGCGGTTGTAGTCGCGCGGGGCGATGCCAGCCTGGCGGAAGAGCCCCATCATGCGGGCGAGGCTGTCGATGTTGCGCTCCATCATGACGGGTGTGACGGGGATGCGGGTCTCCTCGGGCAGGCCGTACTTCTTGCGGAGCTCCTCGGGCAGCTGCGGATTATGGGCCTGGGCCCAGGCGGAGATGAAATCCTCGGCCAGGGCGATGGCGGCCTGGGGGTGGCGCTTGCTGAGCTCCAGGATGCGCTCGGAGGCGGCGTCGAAGTCGGCGTTGACGAGGATGGCGTGGGACAGGGCGGCGTCGAAGCGCCCGCGCACCTCCGACCCCAAGGCCGCGACCCACTTGCCCGCGGGGGCGAAGGTGAGGAGGTCCTCGCCGGAGAGCGTGGAACCCTTGGCGCCGCGCTGGCGCGCGCCGCCGTTGTTGCGTTGGGCGAAGGCCGCCTCGGCCTCGGTGATCCAGGTCTCCGCCATGATCTGCACGTACTGGTCCCACGGCTTCTGGGTCACGTCGACCTGCTCCACGAGCAGGTTCGCGAGCGTCGCCTGCGCGCGGAGGTTATCGGCGCGCACGGCGGGGTCGCCGCGGGACTCGTTCTGCACCTTGCGCACGAGCCCGCCGACCATCGAGATGGCGCTGTCGGGGTGGTCCTTGAGGAAGCCGCGGAAGGAGGGGCCGAGCGTGCTCGGGGGCACCTGCATCATGATGCGGGCGAGGGCGGCGCCGGCCTTGGTCCGCTCCCAGTCGTTGACGCGGTCCTGCGAGAGCAGGCGGATGTTCTCGTCCCAGATGCGCTGGACCTGGTCGCGTTGTTGCGCGTCGGTCGCCTCCTCCGCCGAGAGGAACGTCTGGAGCTCGGCCTTCACGGCCTCGTCCTGGATCTGCGCGAGCTGCGCGGCGTCGGGCAGGTAGGTCTTGGCGAGCTCCTTGAAGCCGCCGGCGATGAGCATGCGCGCGGTCCGGAGACGCTTGACGGCGTCGCCGCCGCCGAGCTGCGCGGTGCCCTTGGCCAGCCGCTCGGACAGCCAAAAGGCGTCGCCGGGGGCCAGCACGTTGGAAAGCAGCTGCCCGATTTTGCGGACCTCGTCATCGGTCAGCTCGCCCGGCACGGCATCGACCAGCGCGAGGGCGTCGTCGAGCCGTAGCGCGATGAGGCGGCGCTCCAGCAGGTCGTTCAGCATCTTGTCGTAGATGCGGCGGGCGAGGTCCGGCGGGAGGAGGCGCAGCTCGGCGCGGACGCGCGGCCAGTCGCCGAGGCGGAAGGCCTGCAGGAAGCGGACGTCGACGGGCGTGCGGCTGTCGTCCTTGGCGGCCTTCTCGAGCGCGCCGAAGACCTCGTTAAGGTCACGCGAGAACTTGTAGTTCAGCAGGTTCTCGTACTGGCGCAGCGTCTTCGCGTCGAGCGGGGCGGGCGCGGGTTGCTGGGCGACGAGCGCGGCGGCCCAGGCGAGGGCGACGAGCGCGGCGCGGGCGGTCCGGAGATGGAAGCGGAGGTGCATGGTTTTCTTAGGTTAAATGAGGTGAGGGGTGATCAGGAACCCTTGTCCGGGATGCGTTCCTGGAAATCCGGGCGGCCGTCGGCCATCCGCTGCGCCGGCTTGGGCGCGGGGGTCGGTTTCTGGAGCAGCTGAGCCGCGGCTTTCGCCTTGGCCTTGGGGTCCTCCGGGACTGGCGCGGGCTTGGCCATCAAGGCGGCCTCGAGGTTGCGGAGCTTCTCCGTATCGATCCCGGCGACGCCTTCGACGGCGCGGATCACACCACCACCCGAAGCTTTCACGCCCTCGACCGAACCGATGCCCTTGGGCGAGGGAGGCGCGACGGGAGCAGGCGAACCCTGGCCGGCGACGGGGGAGGCTTCCGGGGCACCCTGATCGACGCCTGTGGGCGGCGGGGGCGGCGGGGGCGCGGAGGCTGTGCCGGGTCCGCCGGCAGGCTTCACCGCCGTGGCTTCCTGCCCGACCCCTTGCGGAGGCGGCGGCGGGGTCGGTGCGGCGACCGTGCCGGGGCCACCCGCAGGCTTCACCGCGGTCGCACCCTGATCGACGCCCTTGGGCGGCGGAGGCGGAGGAGGAGTAGAGGCTGTGCCGGGGCCGCCGGCGGGCTTCACCGCCGTGGCCTCCTGCCCTACCCCTTGCGGAGGCGGCGGCGGGGTCGGTGCGGCGACCGTCCCGGGGCCCGTCGCCGGCTTCACGGCGGTCGCGGACTGCTCCACGCCCTCGGCTTTTTCGGGCGATACGGGACGCGCGGTGCGCGGGTCGACGTTCTTCACCTTGGCGGCGCCTTCTTGGCGAACACCCTTCACGCCCTCGACCGCGGACGGGGGGGCGTCGGCGGCGATCACGGCGGCGGCGAGGAACAATCCGAGCGGTAGGCGGGGCGTCTTCATCGGGGTCTCAAGGGGTGCGGCTGCCGAGGCTCTTGGCGAACTCCGCCTCGACGCGGCGCTCGTAGGCGGCCAGCGCGGCGGGGTCCTGGTGCTCGGCGAGGTAACGGAAGATTTGGCGCGTGCGCTCGGCGTAGGGACGCCATTCCTCCTCGGTGGCGCCGCTGGTCTTGAGCAGGGAGGTCGCGTAGAAGAAGGCCTTGCCGAGGTTCTCGCGGATCGCGCGCGTCGTGCGGTGGTCGTCGCCATGCGCGGCGGCCGACTCCTGCAGGAGGGTCGTCAGGTCGGTGATGGCCCCGGCGACATCGAGCATCTCGAGCTTCGCCCGCGCCTTCTCGTGGCGGACCTGGTGACGCACCAGCGGACGCTCGTCGGCGGGCAGGTCGGCGAGCAGGAGGTCGTACTGATCGACGATCTTGATCCAGTCCGGCTCCTTGGCCGCGGCGAGCACGCGGATGCCCTCCAGCCGATGGCGGGCTTTCTCCCGGGCGAACTGGTCCGCCCCGTGGTTAAAATGATAATACACCACCCCGACCGGGAAGAGCAGCCACAGCAGCAAGAACCACTTCCTCATCGGACGTCGCCCCCCTCCCCGCGGGTCGGCGCGAAGACGCGCCAATCGGTACCGGCGAGCTCCAGCGCCACGGGCAGCAGGGCCGCGAGCGCGGCGCCCACGGCCATGGCGAGCAAGGCCCACTCTTCGAGCGTCAGCCCTGGGTGCGGCGGCGGCGTGACCACCACCAGGTCGCCCAGCTTGGGCGTCGGCAGGTGCTTCTCGTTGATGTCGAGGTATTCGCCGCGCAGGGCGGCGGCGAGGCTACGGAGCACGTCCGGATCCTGGCGGGACTGGTGACCGTCGATGAAGGTACCCTTGCGCGGGTTGCCCAAGCCGAGCACCAGCACCTGCGAAACCGAGGCGGGGCGCGGCGGGATGGGCTGCAGCGGCGTGGTGTCGCCGTCCGTGAAGATCACGAGGCGGACGGAGCGCGCGGGCAAGGGATCGACCAGCTTGACGGCGGCGGTGATGGCGGTGCCGAGGTCGGTCGTGCCAGCCTTCATCACGTAGGAGATGGGCAGACCGTCGAAGACGTTGCGGACGAGGGCGGGGTCGCGGGCGTCCATGACCACCGGCTTGGCGTCGGTGTAGAAACCGATGACGCCATAGCGGAGATCGCCGCCGACGCGCATCAGGATGCTCTCGACTTCGGCGCGCATCCGTTCGCGGCGAGTCTGCTTACCCTCCGGGCCGGCGTCCTTGAGCAGCATGCTCGGGGAGAGGTCGGCGACGAAGATCAGGCGAGGCGACTCCTTGGGCTCGGGCCGGCCATCCTTGCCCGCGGCGAGGTGCAGTTGGTACATCACCGCAAAGCCCCAGGTGAAGGCGGCCAACGCGAGCACCCGAAGGAGGGGCGCCGCCTTCGTCCAGGTGCGCGCGGCGGCGGACGGACCGAAGGCGAGGCGGGCCAGCCGGGCGACCTTGCGCGCATGCCACCACTCGGCGAGGGCCGTCAACACGAGGACGGTCGCCGCGGCGAGCAAGGGTGGCAGGTAAGGAGCCAAGACGGAGGGGGTACGACCGCCGGGGGCGAACGGTCGTGGAGTGGGGGATAATCAAGCAGAGAGGCTTAACGAGGGAAAAGTTCCGCTCCGTTCGTGAAAAGGTCGGTTCTTGTCCTGACCCGTCCCCCGGCCTAGGAAAAGGCACCCCTATGCGCCCCCTCCCTTCCCTTTGCGCCCTGTTATGCCTGCTCGGGACGAGCCTGGCGGCCGACCGACCCAACATCCTCCTGATCCTCGCCGACGACCAAGGCTACGGGGACGTGGGAGCCTACAACCCGGCCAGCAAGATCCCCACCCCGCACCTCGACCGCTTGGCGACCGAAGGCCTGCGCTTCACGGACGGGCATACGACCTCGGGAGTCTGCACGCCTTCGCGCTACAGTCTGCTCACCGGTCGATACCACTGGCGGACGCGCCTGCAGAGCGGCGTGCTCGGGGGCTGGTCGCCGCCGCTGATCGCGCCGGGCCGGCTCACGGTGGCGGGGATGCTCAAGGCGCAGGGCTACCGCACCGCCTGCTTCGGTAAATGGCATCTGGGCCTGGAATGGGCCACGCACGGCGGGGCGCTGGCGAAGGCGGGCGACGCGATCGATCCCGCCGACGGCGCGATCGGCCGCTTCGACTACGCGCAGCCCATCAAGGACGGCCCGCTGGACCATGGCTTCGACCGTTACTTCGGGATCAGCGCTTCCCTGGACATGCCGCCGTTCGTCTGGATCAAGGACCGTCTCCCGACGGAGCTGCCGACCGCGACCAAGAAATGGCTGCGCAGCGGGCCCGCGGGCCCGAAGTTCGAGGCCGTCGATGTCCTGCCCACGCTGACCGACCAGGTCTGCGCCTACGTCGCCGAGCACGCCGCGGACGCCAAGGCCGGGCGCCCGTTCTTCGCCTACGTGCCCCTGCCCGCCCCGCACACCCCGATCGTCCCGACGAAGGAATGGCAGGGCAAGAGCGGGCTCAACGCCTACGCTGATTTCGTGCGTCAGGTCGACGCCGAGGTCGGCCGCATGCTCGCCGCGCTGGAACGCGAAGGGCTCGCGCGCGACACGCTGGTGATCTTCACCGCCGACAACGGCTGCTCGCCGGCGGCCGCGATCGACGAGCTAATCGCCAAGGGCCACCAACCGAGCGGCCCGCTGCGCGGGCACAAGGCCGACCTCTTCGAGGGCGGGCACCGCGTGCCGTTCATCGTGCGCTGGCCCGCAGGGGTGAAGCCGGGCGTGAGCGGTCAGCTGGTCAGCCAGGTCGATTTCCTGGCCACGTTCGCCGCGCTGACGGAGGCGACCTTGCCGCCGAACGCGGCCGAGGACAGCGTGAGTTTCCTGCCGGTGCTGCGCGACGGCGCCGCGCCCGGCCCGCGCACCCACCTGGTGAGCCAATCGATCAACGGGAGCTTCGCCTACCGCGAAGGCAGCTGGAAACTCGCGCTGTGCCGCGGCTCCGGCGGGTGGAGCGCGCCCAAGCCCGGCAGCGCCGAAGAGGCGAAACTGCCCGAGTTCCAGCTCTACGACCTCGCCCAAGACCTCGGGGAAACGCGCAACCTGATCGCGACCGAGCCAGAACGCGCGACGAAGATGCGGGCCGCGCTCGAGGGGCTCGTCGCGCGCGGACGCAGCACCCCGGGACCGGACCAGGCCAACGATGCCGCGATCCAGCTCGTCAAGAAAGTCAACACTCCCGGCGCCAAGGCCAAGGCGAAGGGTAAGGCGGGCGCCACCGACAAATAAGCCGGCGCCTCACCGCGCGGGCAAGGGCGGCGGGACAAACTCCCGGCCCTTCCACCGCGCGACCTGCCGGAGATGCCGGTACGGGTCGGGCCAATCGGCCGAAGGCTCCACGACGGTGCCTTCCGGCCACTCGTTGAAACTCGTCAGCAACAGCACATCGGCGCCCGCGGCCAAGGCCGCCGCGTGATAGCCTTCCAAGGTCTCGCCGTCCCGGAACGGGATCGCGAAACCCTCCTTCGGCTGGATGACCCGGTTATCCAAAGCCGGGTGCATCGGCAACAATAGCTCGCGGCCGGCGGTGCGGACGTCGCGGGCGTAGCGTGCGAAGAACGGCCGCAGTTCCGCGCGCTCCGAGATCCGGCGGACACTGAAGGTGCCATAGAAACCGAAGCCATCGATACCCTCGGTGGCGCGCCACTCCGCGGGCACGCCATACGTCCCGGCATCATGGCGAATCTTGTCCATCGCCCACCAGACCGGGCCGACCTTTGCCTCCACCCCGCGGCGCAGCTCCGCGAACGTCGCAGGCGTGAGCTTGGGGTCGAACGGGACCTGATAGAGGTAGACGACGGGGCGACCGGCCCGGCGAAGGTAGGCGGGATCACCCTGACAGCGGGTGAGCACGCCGGCGAGACGCTCGACCAACGGTCCGATTTCGCCGTGGAACTGGGCGAGCTCGCAGTTCAGGGCGACCTTCACGCGCGTCGCGCGCGCGGCGGGCAGGATGACCCGCTCGAAGGCCTCACCGCTGATGTTGGCCCCGCCCCACCAGGAGACGAGGAAGGCGTCGATGCCGGCGGCCTCGGCGAGCCGGCAATGCCAGGCGACGATGGCGGGGTCCGTGCTGTCGTAAGGGCCCACCAGCGGACGGAACGGCAACCGCAGTTTGGCGCCCGTCGCGGGTTCGCCGCGGTCCGCCCACAACTCCCAGCGCTGCCGCGGCCCTTGGGGCACTCCGTACCAGGCGTAATAGAAAGCCCACACGGGCGGATGCTCCGGGGCCGCGACGGCGGGCGCGCCCAGGAGCGCCCAAAGGACGCACCCGTAGGCGAAGAGACGAAAACTCCTCACTTCGCGCGGCGCAACTCGTCGACCTTCGCCTGGAGGAGCTTCTCGACCTGCTCCGCGGCGTCGACCAGCGGCGCCGGCGCCACGACTTTCTCGCGGGTGTAGCCGATGTGGGCCATCCACTTCGCGGCGCGGAGTTTCCGCAGCGCGTCAACGGCCTTGAAGAGCGGGTCGGCCATCGCCTCCTTGGCCGTGACCTCGGGGGTCGCGACGCCGGCGCCGGCGAGGATGGTGCGCGCCATCAGGAGATGACCGTCGTCGCCGGGGTGGATGCGATCGCGCGAGAAGACCTCGGTCCGGGCGTCCCGGGCCTTGCGCATGGCGGAGTGGAGGTCGACGACCGTCAGACCAGGTCGCTTCAATTCCATTTCCCACGCCGCGTAGGCGGTCATCACGGAGTCGTAGTTGAACTCACCGGGCTTGGTGGTGGCGTCGAAGATCGGCGGGGTGACGAGGTAGAGCTGCTTGACGCCGGCGGCCTGGCACTGGTCGAGCAGCTTGTTCACGCCGTCCTTGAAGGCCTTGAATCGCGCCTCGTCGAGGGGTTGGTAGATGCCGTCGTTGATGCCGTAGCAGGCGAAGACGATCTCGGGCTTCACCTTCTCCAAGGTGCGGCCGAGGCGCTCGAACAGGCACGGGCGGGGGAACTTGCCGTTGGCGTGTCCAGGTTCGCTCAGCCCGGAAAGGGTCTCGCTCGAAAGGCCGAGCGGGTAGACCTCGAAGCGCAGCTGCGGGCGGGACTTCTGCAGGAAGTAGTCCATGAACGACACGTAGGTGCCGCCCTGGGTGATGCTGTCGCCGAGGACGACGATCCGTTTGCCGGCGAGCGCCTCGGCGGATTGGGCGCTGGCGAGGACGACCGAGCACAGGAGGCAGGCGAAGAGACGCAGGGGGCTCATGGGCATGGGGACGAACTATGCCCCTGCCCTGCCCGCTGACAACCCGGGAGTCCAAGCCTCCTTCGGAGAATTGGCTGTCCCGCCCGACGAGGCCGGCTAGATTGACCCCGTCCCCATGCTGCGCACCTGCCTTCTCCTGCTCCTGGCTCCGTTCGCCGACCTCGCGGCCGAGCCGACGCCCAAGCGCGCCTTCCTCAGGCTCGGGGGCGTCACGCAGATCCTCGACGCCGCCGGCCAGGTCACCTGGCAATACCCGGCCGAGACCCGCGACGGCTGCGTCCTGCCGAACGGCAACCTCCTGCTCGTCCTGGCCAAGTCGAAGGCCTACCCAGGCGGCGCCGTCCTCGAGGTGACGCGCGAGCTCAAGGTGGTCTTCGAGTACAAGGGGACGCAGGCCGAGGTGAACACCGCGCAACGTCTGGCGGAGGGCCGCACGCTCATCAGTGAAGCCGGCCCGCGTCCCCGCCTTCTGGAGGTCGACGCCACCGGCCGCATCCAAGCCGAGATTCCGCTGCAGTGTTCGGCCAAGGACCCGCACTTCCAGAGCCGCATGGCGCGTCCATTACCGAACGGGCACTACCTCGTGCCGCAGGACCGGCTCGTGCGCGAGCTCGATGCCACCGGCAAGGTCGTCTGGGAGTACCAGGCGCCGGCGTCGAAACTCGACAACCGCACCTTCTGCGCGCTGCGCAACGCGGCGGGCCATACGCTGATCAGCCTGACCGTCGGCAACCAGGTCGTGGAGGTCGACGCGACCGGCAAGGTCGTCTGGGAACTCAAGGACGGCGACCTGCCCGGCGTACCCGTCAACCGCGCCACCGCCCTGACGTGGCTCCCGAACGGCAACGTCGTCTTCAGCAACTACGCGGCCCGCGCCCCGCAACCGAAACTCGTCGAGATCACCCGCGAGAAGCAGGTCGTCTGGACCTACGTCGACGCCGGCAAGCACGGGGTGCACGAGTTCCAGCTGCTGGACGCGGAAGGCCGGCCGCTCGCCGGCGCCCTGCGCTGAACCTCAGTAATGGTAGCGGGCTTGGAGGATATAAATGACCCCTCTCTCGACACGATAGACCAGGCGATGTTCGCGACTGATGCGCCGGGACCACCATCCGGATAAGTCACCACGCAGGGGCTCAGGCTTGCCGATGCCGGCAAAAGGGGTGGCCTGGATGGCCCGCACCAGACGGTCGACCCGTTCCAACTTCGAAGGGTCGGTCTTGGCCCAGTAACTGCGATCACCTATGGCCCCCGATGACCAGCGGACCTGGGGCACGTCAAAGAGTCCGGAATTTCCCCGCCTTGAAATCAGCCAGGCCTCGCCGCAAGCGGGAGGCATTGCGCGGCGAGGAGAGCAAGTGGAGCGTCTCCGCCATCTGCGCAAACTCGCCCGCATCGACCAGGACCACCGAGGCCTCACCATGACGAGTGATCAAGACCGGCTTCCCCGCCCCTTTGACGGACTCGATCAAGCCCGCCAACCGGCGGCGGGCGGCGGCGTAGGTGACAGTCCTCATAACACCATCGTGCTTTGGGGGCAAAACGGTGTCAAGTTGCTCGGCGTCAATCTGGTAGGGAGGATGCATGCCGCAACTCTACCAGAACTCACGCCTCCGGAGAATAAGGGCTATCGGCACTCGACAGTTTCCAAGGACTGACCCTCCGGCTTGCCTGCGACGGCCTTCCCCCTATCGCTGGGGCCTCCTCCCCATGCCCAACACCTCCGTCCGCGCCTTCGGCACCTCCGCCCCCGCCAACCCCCTCGCGCCCATGACCATCACGCGCCGGGACCCGGGCCCGACCGACGTCGAGATGGAGATCCTCTTCTGCGGCGTCTGCCATTCCGACGTCCACACCGCCCGCGGCGAGTGGCCCGGCACGAACTACGCCTGCGTCCCCGGCCACGAAATCGTCGGCCGAGTGACGAAGGTCGGCGCCAAGGTCACCAAACTGAAGGTGGGCGATATCGGCGCGACCGGCTGCATGGTCGACTCCTGCCGCACGTGCCCGAGCTGCCAAAAGGGCCTCGAGCAGTTCTGCCTCACCGGCGCGACCTTCACCTACAACAGCCCCGACCGGCATCTCGGCGGCCATACCTTCGGCGGCTATTCCTCGAACATCGTGGTCGACGAGGCGCTCACGCTGCACGTCCCCGCCGGCCTGGACCTCGCCGCCACCGCCCCGCTCCTCTGCGCCGGCATCACGACCTACTCGCCGCTCCGCCATTGGAAGGTCGGCCCCGGCCAGAAGGTCGGCATCGTCGGCCTCGGTGGCCTCGGCCACATGGGCGTGAAGTTCGCCCGCGCCTTCGGCGCCCACGTCGTCCTCTTCACCACCTCGCCCGGCAAGGTCGCCGACGGCCTCCGCCTCGGGGCCCACGAGGTGGTCGTCTCCACGGACGCGGCCGCGATGGCCAAGCAAGC
>JBEELT010000033.1:0-17067 GCA_041167995.1 Verrucomicrobiota bacterium
AGGCAGGCGATGTTGCCGTCGAGGGCGATGTAGGAGAGGCCGAACTTGGAGGCTTCGATCTCCTTGGCGTCCTCCTCGTTGAGGTCGCGCAGGGCGACCACGTCCGGGTGGCGGAAGAGGGCGTTGTCGTCGAACGACACCTTGGCGTCGAGGGCGAGCAGCTTGCCTTCCTTCGTCACGAGGAGCGGGTTCACCTCGACCATCGCGCAATCCTTCTCCCAGTAGAACTGGTAGAGCTTGGTGACGAGGGTCACGCACTGCTTGAAGAGCTCGCCGCTGAAGCCGAGGGCGAAGGCGATCTGGCGGGCCTGGAAGGCCTGGAGGCCCACGGCGGGGTCGACGTGCACCTTGAAGATCTTCTCGGGCGTCGCGTGGGCGACGTGCTCGATCTCCATGCCGCCTTCGGTCGAGGCGACGATGACCGGCTGGGAGGTCGCGCGGTCGAGGAGGATGGCGAGGTAATACTCGTCGTCCCGGCCGTCGGGGCGCTTGCCGAGGTTGGCCGCCTCGGTGAAGTAGATGGTCTGGACCTTGCGGCCGGCCTCGCCGGTCTGCGCGGTCACGAGGGTGTTGCCGAGCATCGCGTGCGCGTTCTCGAGGGCTTTCTCCTTGGTGGCGGAGAACTTCACGCCGCCCTTGAAGCCGTTGGTGAAGGTGCCCTTGCCGCGGCCGCCCGCGTGGATCTGGGACTTGACCATGTAGCCGCCGGCGCCGTCGAGCTGCGCGAGCGCGCCCGCGAACTGGTCGGCGGTCTGGACGGCGACGCCCTTGGGGACGGCGACGCCGAATTTTTCGAACAGGGCCTTGGCCTGGTACTCGTGGATATTCATCGGAATGGGTGGGCGCGGGGGATCAACCCTTCAGCTCGGCTTCCTTGGCCTTGAGGTTCTTCTCGATGTCGGCCGTGAACTTGTCGGTGTGGGTCTGGATCTCCTTCTCGGAGCGCTTCATCTCGTCGTCCGTGACGAGCTTGTCCTTGTTGCCCTTTTTGAGGAGCTCGAGGGCGTCGCGGCGGGCGTTGCGCACGCGGACCTTGCCTTCCTCGGCCATCTGCGTGGCGCGCTTGGCGAGTTCGAGGCGACGTTCGCCGGAGAGGGAGGGGACCGGGCAGCGCATGAAGTTGCCCTGCGGGACGGGGTTGATGCCGACGTTCGCGGCCATGATGGCCTTGCGGATTTCGTCCATCACGCCCTTGTCGAACGGCTGGACCACGATGGTCTGCGCGTCGGGGGTGGTGATGGCGGCCATGTCCTTCAGCCGCTGCGTCGTGCCGTAGGCTTCGACGTGCACCTGGATATTCTCGATCATGCCCGGGGAGGCCTTGCCGGTGTGCAGGGTGGCGAACTCGTGGGAGGTGTGGTCGACCGCCTTCTTCATGGCGTTGGCGCCGTCGGCGATGATTTTCTTGATGTCCATGGGAGGGGAGGGGGGTGTGTTTGGTTGGAAAATCAGGCGACCAGGGTGCCGATGCGCTGGCCGAGGACGGCCTTCTTCACGGCGCCCTTGTCCGACATCGAGAAAACGATGATCGGGAGCTTGTTGGCCTCGCAGAGCGAGAAGGCTTCGGCGTCCATCACGCCCAGACGCTTGGTGAGGGCCTCGGCGTGCGAGACGCGGACGTAGCGCTTGGCGTCCTTGTGCTTCATCGGGTCCTTGTCGTAGACCCCGTCGACCTTGGTCGCCTTGAGGATGGCGTCGGCGCCGATCTCGTTGGCGCGCAGGGCGGCGGCGTAGTCGGTCGTGCAGTAAGGGTTGCCGGTGCCGGCGACGAAGATGACGATGCGGCCGCGGGTGAGGTGACGCGTGGCGCGGCGCTGGATGAAGGGCTCGGCGATGCGGTCCATCGGGATGGCGGTCATGACGCGGACCTCAAGGCCGGCTTTCTCGAGGCGGTCCATGAGGGCGAGGCCGTTGATGACGGTTGCGAGCATGCCCATGTTGTCGCCCGTGGTGCGGTCGGTGCCGTTGGCGCGGGCGCCGGCGAGGCCGCGGAAGATGTTGCCGCCGCCGACCACGACCGCGACCTGCGTGCCGAGTTGGCGGAGGGATTTTAGCTCCTCGGCGAGGCGGTCGAGCACCGCCGGATCGATGGATTCGCCGGAGGCGTCGTTCCGAAGGGCTTCCCCGCTGATCTTCAGCACGATACGACGGTACTTAGACTTCTTGACGGCGGCGGCGGGCATACAGGGGAAATGAGGAAGGACACCCCCAGCGTCAACCTCGCCTTGGACACGCTTGACTCTCCCCGCCGGAAGGCTCTTCAGTAGGGGTGCACAGACCCGTGGTGTAACGGTAGCACAAGTGATTTTGGTTCACTTTGTCGGGGTTCGAATCCCTGCGGGTCTATGCATGCCATGGGGTGCTTGGTCACTAGGCCAAAAAAGAACCCCGGGGTCGCCGGGGTTCGTGCAAGGTTGCCGGGAGGCTCAGGCGCGACCGAGGTATTCCTTGTTCTCGGTGCTGACCTTGATCTTCTCGCCCTGCTTGATGAAGAGCGGGACGTTGACCTGGAGGCCGTTCTCGCAGGTGACCGTCTTCTGGACGTTGCCGGCGGTGTCGCCCTTGACGGCGGGCGGGGCTTCCAGGACCTCGACGGTGACGGAGGGGGGTAGGTCGACGGTGACCGGCTTCTCCTCGACGAAGAGGACCATGTAGGAGGTGCCCGAGATCAGGAACTCCTTGGAGTCCGCGAGGGTCGTGGCCGAGATGTAGTATTCCTCGTTGGAGTCGGTATCGACGAAGATATAGCTGCCGTCGGCCTCGTAGGAGAACTCGAGCTGCTTGATCGAGTTGTCGAAGACCTCGAAGCTGACGCCGATGCCGCAACGAACCGGGATCTTGGCGCCGGTCTTGATCGAGCGGAGCTCCATCTGGACGTAGGAGGCGTTGTTCGGGGGGGTGCGGACGAGGCACTCCAGAACGATGCAGAGCTCACCGTTGTAGCTCATGATGTTCTTCTTCTTGATGCGGTTGACGGGAAGGGAAGCCATGGGAGTAAAGGCGAACACAAGCCGCCCCCCCCGTCACGGTCAAGCCGGACTTGCCTCCCGGCAGTCCGCCAGGGCTTATTCGCCCCGACCGACCTTGTCCGTCACGGCCGGGCTGCCGTCTGGGAGGCGGTAATTGACCTTGAGACCCTTTAGGCCCTCGAGGTCGCGTCCCAGCCGAGCCTGGAACTCCGGCCAAGAACGGCCGGCGGGGTCCGACCAGGCGACCTCAGCCAGCGCGATGAGTCGAGGGAAGGCCATATACTCGAGTTTGGCCCCGTTGTAGATGTACTCGGACCAGAGCTGGGCTTGGCACCCCAGCACGAGCTTGCGTTGCTCGGGGGTGAACTTGGGAGGAACCGGGTCGAAGGCGTAGACCTTCTCCACCGTCAGGTTGCCGCCGATGACGTCGAAGCGCGGGTCCGCGGGCCGCTTGCCTTGGCCGTAGTCAAAGTAGGTGTGGGAGGTCGGGGCCATCACGATCGGGTTGCCGCGCTCGGCGGCCAGCTGCGCCCACTTCCAGTCGCGCCAGACCATCATGGTCGCCGACTTGGACAGGCCGCCCTCCTGGATCTCGTCCCAGCCGATCAGTTTCTTGCCGCGGGCCTGCAGCATCTTCTCCAGTCGGCCGATGAAGTAGGCCTGGAGCTCGTGCGCGTCCTTCAGTTTCTCGCGGGCCATGACGCCCTTCGCGAAGGCGGACTTGTTCCATTGGTCCTTCGGGGCCTCGTCGCCACCGACGTGGAAGTAGGCGCCGGGGAAGATCGGGCAGAGTTCGGCGAAGACGTCGTCGATGAAGCGGAAGGTCTCCTCCTTCGGGGCCAGTGTGTAATATTTGACACCCCAGCTGGTCGCCACCTTCGGTGCATAGCCCGGGACGTCGGTGTTGCCCAGTTCCGGGTAGGCTGCGATGGCGGCGCTCGCGTGGCCCGGCATGTCGATCTCCGGCACCACGGTGATGTGGCGCGCGGCCGCGTAGGCGACGATCTCCTTAAGGTCCTCTTGGGTGTAGAAGCCGCCGTAGGGCCGGCCGTCGGACTGGTTCCGGTCGCCCATCACGGGAGAGGCATCGCGGCGGGCGCCGACCTCGGTGAGCTTCGGGTACTTCTTGATCTCGACCCGCCAGCCCTGGTCCTCCGTCAGGTGCCAGTGGAGCACGTTGAGCTTGTAGAGGGACATCAGGTGTAACATCCGCTTCACCTGCTCCTTGCCGAGGAAGTGCCGGCCTTCGTCGAGCATCACGCCGCGCCAAGCGAAGCGGGGCCGGTCGAGCACCATTCCAGGGCGGACGTAGGCCTTGCGGTCGGAGCCTTGGTAGATGAGCGCGTCCAGCGTGTTGAAGGCGTAGAAGGCACCGGCCTCGGTGGCGGCCTCGATGATGATATCCTTGCCCGGCTCGTTGATGATGGCGTAACCTTCGGGTCCGAAGACGAAATCACCATGCTGGTCCGCCTTGACCAACCGAAGGGTGGTCTTCCCGGCGGCGGTGGCTCCGATCCGGGGCCGGATGTAGTTCTCGGTCAGCGGGAAGGCTGGGTCGGCCACCAGGTTGGCGCCCATGAGTGGCGTGGCGGGAGCGTCCATGATCGGAGACCATTGGACCGGCTTGGGGAGGAAGTTCTGCGCCGAGGCGAGGGCGACAGTCAGGATCAGCAGCAGGGCGGGGAAGTGACGTCGCATGGCAAGGAAGCCATCTCAATGGCTCCCCGTAAGGAGTTCAAGTCGCCTATAGGCCTGCAATCACTCGATAACGAAGATGGTCCCGCCGATTTGGTTGATCGTCACGTTAGGGCTGCCGCCCGCCGCCGCGGCCTGGGCCGCGGCCGCGTCACCGCCCTCGATGGTCGAGCCGGCCGAAGCGGTGACCGTGCGGGCGCAGAGGAGGTCCTTGAACGCCCCGTAGAAGCGCTGCAGCTCGGCCTTCGAGCTGACCACCATCTCGACCGTCTTGGCGTGCGTCGTGTTCGGGTAAGTTTTGACGACGAGCCCGGCGGTGGCCGATTGGGTGACGTTGTTTACCTTGGACTCGATCGCGCCGAGGGGGCCGGGGATGGGGAGCTTGGAAGCGGCCGCCGGGTCCAGCCCGCGGTTCTGGGAGTTTGCGACGCTGGCGCGGTTGGCGCGGTCGGCGACGTCGGCGCTGCCGGGCGGACGGGTGAAGTAGATGCGCAGCTGCTGGTTGGAGTTCTGCATGTCGACGACGACCTCGCTGACCAGGTAGGCGCCGGTGGTGTACTCCTGGAAGGAGACCGAGACGACGTGATCGGCCCGGCCGTAGAAGGACAGCTCAGTCCCGGCGACCTCGATGCCGAAGATGCCGCCGTTGGGGATGGCCCGTTTCTTCATCTTAAGCGCGAGGGCGTCGGGGGCGAGGGCGGTAAGCGCGAGGGCGGCCAAGGCGAGGGCGGGCAGTCTCATGGTGTTAATCCTTTACCCGAGGCAGGCCCGAAGCAAGACTACTCCCGATGCTGAGCTGCCAAGACCTCACCGTGCAGGCGGGCGCCGACGGTCCCATCATCCTCGACCACGCCACCGCACGCTTCCTGCCGAAGGGGCTCAACGCCGTCATCGGTCCCTCGGGCTGCGGAAAGACGACCTTGATGAAGGCCATCCTCGGCATCCTGCCGTCGATCGGCGAGGCCTCGCTGGCCGGCGTCCCGATCACCTGCTCGGAGGATCTCGTCGGCAAGGTCGGCTTCGCCCCTCAGTTCACCGCCGCGCAGGCCCAGTTGACCGTCGGCGAGTCCCTGGATTATGCCCTACGCCTTGCCGTCCCCTCGGCCGCCGATCGCCGCACCCGCCTCGAGGGGGTGCTCGACGTCACCGGCCTCAAGCCGCACCGCAATAAGCGCGTCTCGTCGCTTTCGGGCGGGCAGCTGCGCCGGCTCTCCCTGGGTCTGGAACTGACGCTCGATCCGGCCTGCATGGTCTGCGACGAGGTGACGTCCGGCCTCGACCCGCAGTCCGAGGATCAGATCCTCGCGCTGCTGCGCGACCTCGCGTCGAAGCGGGACAAGAGTTTCGTCTGCATCATCCATAACCTCGGGAAGCTCTACCAGTTCGACTGGGTGACGGTCGTCTACCAGGGAGACGTCGTCTTTCAGGGCTCCCCGCAGGCGCTCTTGGGTTACTTCAAAATTCCCGACGGACTGGGGCTCTATGAGGTGCTCAACGCCTCGGACCTCGCCACCTGGCGCGACCGCTGGGCGATCCACCAGGCCGAGCACCCAGGTGCGTTCGAGGCCGCCGCGGCGGCCGTGGGGACCTCGCCGGAACCCGAGCCGCTCCCCGAGCCGGTCCTGCCCGGCGGCGTCTCGCAGTTCTGCACGCTGCTGGCCCGTCGCCTCCGCCTGTTCTTCCGCGATACCGGGTACCTCGGCCTGACGCTCGCGATCACGTTCGGTTTTCCGCTGTTGGTCGTCATCTTCAACTTCAACGGGGTCTGGAATCTGCAGGACATCTCCCTCGAGAGCAATCCGGCCTCGGTGTCGGAGTTTCAGGCGCGGATCGCCGACTCGCTGAACAATGCCCGCGTGGCGAACATGGCCGCGGGTCTGGTCATGTTCCAGGTGATCCTGCTCACGCTCATGGGCGCGAACAACGGCGGGCGCGAGATCTCCGCCGAGCGGCAGCTCTACGAGAAGGAACGCATGACCGGCCTGCGTCCCTGGTCCTACGCGCTCTCCAAGATCACCTTCGTCTCCCTCATCGCCGTCTTCCAGGGCGTCTGGATGTGCGTCTTCGTGAAGCTGATCTGTTGCTTCCCGGGAGGGTGGGCCCCCCAGCTCGGCATCCTTGTCGCGAGTTGCGTCTCGATGTCGGTGGTCTGCCTGGCGTTCTCGGCCTTGCTGGCGTCGCCCGAGAAGTCCTCCTTGCTCTCGATCTACCTCGTCGGCTTCCAGTTGCCGCTGTCCGGTGTGGTGCTGGCCTTGCCCGACCAACTGACCTGGGTCTGTCGCCCCTTCATCAACTCCTATTGGGGCTGGTCCGGCTTCATGAAGTCCATGGCCGATGACCAGTCCGTGCGCCTCTGGGGGGCCTACGTGAACAGCCTGGCGGATAAGTCCGCCCAGATCGCCGACAATCAGGTCTCAATCATGGTCCTGGCTGTCCATGCGATGCTGGCCATCGCCCTCATCATGGTCGGTTGCCAGCAAAAGCGCTGGAACTGAGCCGTTTTGCCCCTAGACTTCTTTTAGCCCCTTCCTTTCCTCCGTTCATGTCCAAGATCAACCCCCTGGTTTTCGCGCTCGGCATCCCCTTCGTGGTCATCGCCGTGCTGCTCGTCGTCGTCGTCGGACGCACCGGGGGTAAGTTCACGAACCTCTCCCCGTTCTCGCTCAAGTCCTACCGCCAGGACTGGACGGCGCTGCAGGGCAATTCCTACCGCTTAGATTGCAAGGTCGAGCAGCAACTTGCCTTCCTCGAGGGCAAGGGACGCCTGCTGGTGGTGAGCCCGATCGTCGACCGCGATAAGGAGATGGACAAGGCCAACCTCGGCCGCCTGCCGGTCTTCGTGCCGGCCGACTCCACCCAGTCCTTCGAGGTCGGCCAACGTTTCAAGTTCAAGGTCCGGCTGAACCGCGACCTCCTCCTGGTCGAGGACCTCGAACGCTTCTGATTTTCCCGCCATGCGTACATCCCTCCTCGTCTGTCTCGGTTGGTGCGCGTTGGTCGCCCAAGGCTTCGCCCAAGCCCCGCCGCCTGGCGCGGCGGTGTCCGGCGGCGGCGGCGGCGACTACCGCAGTTCCACGGCCGAGGGCGGCGCCGACCGCCTGTTCGACGTGAACAGCGACTCGGTCGACATGGAGAACGGCTCCATGCAGTGGAAGGGCAAGACCTTCAATCTCGGCAATTCCCGCGCCATGCGCATGCGCTTCGAGCGCTACCTGTCCGCGCCGGCCGCCGGCGGCGACATGCTGAAGTACCAGCAGCTGCTCCAGCGCATCGAGCGCCTCCTCTCGCCGGCCAACATCAACAACTCCAACTACATCGCCAACCAGCAGGAGGCCTTCAACCTGCTCTTCCAGGCCGCGGAGTTCGAGGTGGACGGCAACAACTCCCTCACGATCGCCACCCAGGTGCAGAAGATCTGGAACATGCGGGCGGAATTCCGCTCGCTCGAGGTGAGCAAGAATCAGCTCGAGGTGATCCGCAAGTCCCAGGAGACCGTCATCGTCAACCGCGCCGAGAAGATCGAGTCGGCCAACGACGAGCGCTCCTCGGCGCCCGGCAAGGCCGGCCAGCCCACCTTGGCCAAGTCGTCCTCCGGGACCACTGAGCTCGGTTTCCGGGTCAAGGACGAGCAGCGCACCCAGGCCGAGATCCTCGCCAGGAACGCGGAGATGACCGCGCTGGGGCTCAAGGCCCAGGTGGAGTTCCAGTCGCAGATGGTCGGGTTCCTCCTCGCTCGCCGCTACCGCCATTGCATCATCACCTCGGCGTTCTACCGCGTGCTCTTCAAGAGCGGCAACCAGAACATCCGGGTCGGCGCCAAGGAAGTGAAGGAGTTCTTCCCGGTCTCCGATTTCGTGCCCACGCTGGAGTCGATCGACACGCTCGCCCGCGAGGCGATGACCGACGTCACCCTGGGCATGAAGACCGTCGACGACCTCGTGAAGCAGGGCGAGCTCTACGGCGCCTTCGAGCGGCTGCAGGAGACCTACTTTCTCGGGGAGTTCGAGCCCTCGGTCATGATGTACGACCAAGCCAAGAAGCGCGACATGCTCGAGCTCTGGCGCGACCTGCGCGAACTGCAGCGGCTGGGGGATGAGCACGACCTCGCCAACGTCGAAGGTTACGTCAACAAGGTCCGCGGCCGGGCCCGCGACTTCCCGGGCGCCGCGATCCTTTCCAAGGTCAACAACGCGATCAACGCCTCCAACATGGCGGTCCTCTCCGCTAAGCAGGCCGCCCTCTCCGGGGATACCGCCAAGGCCGAGGCCGCCCTCGAGCGGGCGACCAAGATCTGGCCGCAGAACCCCGCGGTGAAGGACTTCGCCAACCAGGTCGTCAGCCGTCAGGACACGCTGGCCCAGAAGATCCCCGAGTTCGACCGCATGGTCTCCGAGGCCAAGTGGCGCGATATCTTCAATAAGAAGCTAGAATTCGCCCTGGCCCTCGCGCAGGACAAGGCCCGTTCGGACAAGCTCCGGCAGGTCGTGAACCGCATCGGCGAGCTCGATGCCAACATCCAGAAGGCGCAGGTCCTGGCCTCGCAGAACAACCCGTACCTCGCCTGGGACGTGATCGTCGAGACCTCGCGGGCCGAGCCGGATGACCTGGTGCTGGCGAAGACCCGCTCCGACATCGCCCCGCTGGTGGCCGACTACGCGCGTACCATCGGCATCGCCGAGAAACTCGAGAAGGACGGCGGCGAGGCCGCCGCGCTGACGGCCTGGCTGCAGGCGCAGGACCTCAATCCGGCCTCCCCGGCCTGCGGCGCCGCGATCAAGCGCCTGGCCGGCTCGCTGGCCCAAGGGGCTCCGGCCAAGGCGACGGCCGCCGCGCCCACCCCCCCCGCCGCTGGCGCGTCTGGCGACGACGTCGCGGTCCCGCCCAAGCGCTGAACGGGGCGCTACCAGACGCTGACGGGGGTTTCCTCCAGCGGGTCGACCACGGTGACCCGGAGGTCGCCCTTGGCGGCGCGCACCTCCTGCATGACGCCTTCCACGATGGTGGTGCGGTTGCATTCCTTGCTCAGGTGGCCAAGCAGCAGTTCGGTGGCCCGCCACTCGCGGAGCCCCAGCAGCAGGTCGCGCGCTGCGAGGTTGGAGAGGTGTCCGTGCCGCCCGCGGATCCGTTGCTTCAGGTTCAGGGGGCGCTTGGAGAGGTCTAGCATCTCGTCGTCGTAGTTCGACTCGAGCACCAGGATATCGGCCAGAGCGGCATGATGACGCACGACGTCGGTGACGTGCCCGAGGTCCGTCAGCCAGGTCACCCGCCGACCTGGTCGCCCCGCCTCGCCTGGGCAGTCGAGCGCGAACCCGACGGGGTCCGCCGCGTCGTGGGGGATCGGGATGGCGGTGATCGACAGGCCGCGGAACTCGAAGGTGCTGCCGGTCTCGAAGAGCTGCCAGTCCGGGCGGACCTTAAGGGTGCCTTGGATGCGACGGGCGGTCTCGCGGTTGGCGAAGACCTTGAGCGCGGGGTTCTGGCGCAGGAGCGCCGCCAACCCGATGCAGTGGTCGCTATGCTCGTGGGTGATGAAGACCGCGTCGAGCGCCCGGGCCTCGGTGCCCAGCCGGTGGAGCGACGCCTCCAGTCGCGGACCCGGGAAGCCGGCGTCCAGCATGACCCGGGCCCCGTCGCATTCGAGGATCGAGCAGTTGCCGGAGCTGCTGGTGCCGAGGATGTGGAAGGCGAAGGCCATCGTTAGGCCGATGCAACCCCGCCCGGGGCGGTTCTTCAAGCCGCCAGTCGGCTTTTCGCTTGAGAGGTCGGGGGCACGGGAGATGCTGGAGGTACTGCCATGCCGTCCCTTCCTCGAGTCATCAGCATCATCATGGGGGGTGGCCGCGGCTCCCGCCTCTACCCGCTCACGAAGGACCGCTGCAAGCCCGCCGTGCCGCTGGCCAGCAACTACCGGCTGGTCGACATCCCGATCAGCAATTGCCTCAACTCCGGCATCAACCAGATCTTCGTCCTGACGCAGTTCAACACCGCCTCGCTGCACAAGCATATCCAACAGACCTACAAGTTCGACGGCTTCGGCCGCGGCTTCGTCGACATCCTGGCCGCCGAGCAGACCGGGGACAAGGAGTCCTGGTACCAGGGTACCGCCGATGCGGTCCGCCAGAACCTGCACCACTACAACCTCCGCGACGAGGACCTCGTGCTGATCCTGTCGGGCGACCAGCTTTACCGGATGGATTTGGAAGAGCTCGCCCGCCAGCACATCGAGAACGCGGCCGACGTCACGATCGCGGCCAAGGCCATACCCTCCGACCAGGTTTCCGCCCTGGGCGTCATGCGCGTCAACCCCGACCTGCGCATCGTCGAGTTCGTCGAGAAGCCCAAGGATCCGGCGGTCATCTCCTCGCTCGTTCTGGGCGGCGCCGCCCGCGCCCGCCTTTCCGACAAGTCGGAGCGCCCCTATTGCCTGGCGTCGATGGGAATCTACCTTTTCTCGGGTAGGGTGATGCGCGAGGCGCTGGCCGATCACTCCCAGACGGATTTCGGTAAGGAGGTCATCCCCGGCCTGCTCGCCTCGAAACGCATGATGGCCTACGTCTTCGACGGCTATTGGGAGGATATCGGCACCGTCGGCTCCTTCTGGGAGTGCAACCTTACCCTCACCGACCCGGTGCCGCCGTTCGATTTCTTCGACGACCAGAATCCGGTCTACACGCATTCGCGCTACCTGCCTCCGGCCAAGCTCAACGGGGCCCGTTCCCGCCGGGTCTTGATGGCGGATGGCGCGATTGTCGACGATTCCGACCTCGAGCGTTGCGTGATCGGCGTGCGCTCCGTGATTCGCGGTGGTTCCCGCCTCGAGAACGTCGTGATGATGGGGGCGGACGCCTTCGAGCGGCCGCATGACCTCGCGAGCAACCACGGACTCGGCCGTCCCGACATCGGGGTTGGGGCGAACTGCCTGATCCGCAACGCCATCATCGACAAGAACGCGCGTATCGGCGACGGTTGCCGGCTTTCGCCGCAGGGTCTGCCGGAGAAGTGGGAGACCGACGCTCTCTTCGTGCGCGACGGCGTCATCGTCGTGAAGAAGGGCGCCGTCGTGCCGCCCGGGACGGTCGTCGGGGAATGAAAACCTTCGCGCGGACCTACTGGTTCACCTGGGGCTTCCTCGTCCTGGCCGCCCTCGGCACGGGGGGCGCCGCCTCCGTCAAGGATGTGTTCTTCGGCGGCCTGCTGGCCGCGGTCGTTTCCGCCGCCCTGACGCGTCCGTATGAGCGTCTGGGCCTGCGCTACGCCCCGTTGTTGGGCGCCTTGGCCGGTGCTGGCTGGGTCCTGTTGCAGGTGCTGCGTTACCGCTGGTTCGGCGACGCCGATGAGGTCGCCGCTTACGCGTGGCAGCTGGGGACGCAAATCTCGGTCCACGCCGCCGCCTTCGCTGGCGCGGCCCTGATGGCCTCGCTGCGTCCCGAGGAGCGTCTCGCCCGCGCCGTGGGCGCCGGCGTGTTGCTGGCCGCGGCGATGACCGCCGTGCCCTACGGTTTCATCGCCTGGGTCGACCACCGTCTCGCCGGTCCAGTCGAGGTCATCCTGCTCACCGGGGCCGACTTACCGGCGAACGCCTCGCCGGTCCGCCGCGTCGGCGCGGAGGTCGCATCCCTTGCCCCGGATGAGATCGCCTTGCTCAAGGAACGTTTCCTCGTCGTGGAGGGGCCCGGCGGTCCCGAGGCGATCGACGACGTCGGCCGGCGGTATTGGCCGCTGTGGCGCAAGCGTTTCAGTTACCCGGGCAACCCCGGCGGACCGGTCCGTCGCGTCCTGGTCGTCCTTCCCGCCGACACCAAACGGCTCGACGCGGACCGTTACCCGGCCCTCGGGCAGGGCGACTGGACCTTCTCCGCGGGCGAGGATCCGCGCGGGCTGACGCTGGTCCAACTGGGTGCGGAGGGGGCGGTCGCGACCTCTGCCCAGTTCGCCGCCATGACCATCCGGCTGAAGCAAGGCGCGGAGACTGCTCCGGTCGTCGACCGGGTCCGTCCGCCCGCCACGGTGGCCGCGGCGCAGCGCGAGCTGCTGACCTTTCGTGCCGCCCAGGTCTGCTCCTTGGCCGTCGTCCGGCGTTCGCCGGTCGGCGACTTCTACGCCCCCGATCCCGTCCGCCGCGGTATCGCCTATGCCTTTGATTACACGGTGGTCGGCGATGACCTAAGGGAGGCCCAACCTGACTTCGCCCCGGCGCCGAAGCTGACCGAACCGCCCGTCTTGCCGGCCGCCCCGAAGGTCTCGGCGCCCGAACGGTCAGGTCGTTGAGCTGAGGAAATCGCGGTGCAGTCGCGCGTAGGCGCCGTCCGCGGCGAGTAGGCTCCCGTGCGTGCCGCGCTCGACGATGCGCCCGTGATTCATCACGAGCACCTGGTCCGCCTTGCGGATCGTGCTGAGGCGGTGCGCGACGACGAAACTAGTCCGCCCGCGCATTAGGCGGGCGAGGGCCGCCTGCAGCCGGGACTCCGTCAACGTGTCGACCGCGCTCGTCGCCTCGTCTAGGACCAGGATGCGCGGGTCGGCGAGCAGCGCACGGGCGAAGGCCACCAGCTGTTGCTGCCCGAGCGAGAGTCCGCGGCCCTTTTCCGATACCGGGGTATGAATCCCTTGCGGCAGGGCCTCGATCAGGTCGAGGCAGTCGAGGTCGCGGAACGCCTGGCGGACCGCCTCGTCCGATGCTTCCGGGCGGGTGGCCTTCACGTTGTCGGCGACGGTGCCGGCGAAGAGGAAGTTCTGCTGGAAGACGAAGCCCATCTGGCGACGCAGGGTCTCCTGCCGGAGGTCCGCGAGGTCGTGCCCGTCCACGAGCACCTGTCCGCTGTCCGGTCGCTGGAACTTGGCCAGCAGGCCGATGATGGTGGACTTGCCCGAGCCGGTATGGCCGACCAGCGCGATGACCTGGCCGGGCTCGGCGGTGAAGTTCACGGTATGGAGCACGGGTCGGCCGGGCAGGTAGGCGAACGTCACGTCGCGGAACTCCACCGCCCCGCGGAGCGGCGGGCAGGCAATGGCGTCCGTCCGGTCGGTCCACGCCGGCGGCGTGTCCAGCAGGCGGAAGTAGCGTTCGGCCCCGGCCATGGCCAGGGTGGCCTCCGACAACTGCGTCCCGATGATGGTGATGGGGGAGAAGAAGAGGTCCGCCAGGAAGAAGAAGGTGACGAGGTCGCCCAGGCCGGTGTGGCCGCCGTCGAGGGCGAGCCAGCCGCCGACCCCGACGAGCGCCGCGAGGAAACCCTGGGCGTTGAGTTCGAGCAGCGGCAGGTAAAGCGCGCTGAGGCTGGCGGTCTTGACGACGTTGCCGGCGAGGGTATGGACCAGGCGGGAGAAGATCCCGGCGTTGGTCTCCTCGCGCGCAAACCCTTGGGTCACCCGGATGCCCTGCACCGTCTCGGCCAGCGCCGAGGTGACGCGGGAGAAACTTTCCTGCTGCAGGCGGGATGCCTGCAGAATCTTGCCGCGGAAGGCCGCGTGCACGAGCAGGAGGCAAGGGACGATGGCCAGCAGGACGAGGAACAGACGAGGGTTCACCCAGAGCATTAGCAGCGCGGCGCAGGTCATCTGGCCGAACGAGACAATCGTGATGAAGAAGTTGTTCTGGATGCCGTTGCGCATCGCCTCGATGTCCGAGATCATCCGGCTGATGAGGCTGCCGTGCCGGCGGGCGTGGAAGAACGCCAGGGGCTGGGTCAGCAAGTGACGCATGAGCCGGTCACGCAGGTCGCGTAGCACCACCTCGCCGATCTGGTGCGCCAGCCGGATGCGCCAGTATAGGGCGACGTCGGCCAGCACGACCGCGGCGAGGAAGACCGTCAGCCAGCGGAAGGTGGCGGCGCCGTCGCCGGTGGTGACCGGACCGCGGATGATCGCCCCGATCATCCAGGCCAGCAAGGGCAGCGCCATCGCGCGCAGCGCGCAGAGCGCCAACAAGGTGTTCCGCTGCGTCCGGTGCGGGGCGGTGAAGGCGAGCAGCCGGGCGACGGTCGACCAGCGCAACGGCAACCGGTCCGGCTCCTCGTCGTCCGGGTGGGCCCGTCGCACGGCGATCTCGAGGCCTGTCTTGCTCATGCGACTGTCCCCTCCGATTGGACGAGGATGGCCCGGCGGTATTGCCCGTCCTGGGCCATCAGCTCCGCGTGCGTGCCGCTCTGGATCAGTCGGCCGCGCTCGAGGACGAGGATGAGGTCGGCCCGACGCAGCGTGCTGAGGCGGTGGGCGACGATGAACGTGGTCCGGCCCTCCATGGCTGACTCCATCGCCTCGAGGATCTCGCGTTCGGTTTCCGGGTCGATGGCTGAGGTCGGGTCGTCAAGCAGTAGGACCGTCGGTTCCAGCAGCAGGGCGCGCGCGATGGCCAGACGCTGGCGCTGGCCGCCCGACAGGTTGACACCCCCTTCGCCGAGGTAGGTCTCGTAGCCTTCGGGCAGGGCGGTGATGAAGCCGTGGGCGCCCGCGACCTTGGCGGCGCGCTCGATGCGCGCCTGGCTAGCGTCAGGATGACCGAAGGCGATGTTGGCCGCGATCGTGTTGGAGAACAGGAAGTTCTCCTGGAACACCATCCCGACCTGGCGGCGCAGCTCGGGCAGGGGGAGGTCGCGCAGGTCGTGGCCATCGAGGGTCACGCGGCCGGAGCGCGGGTCGTAGAAGCGCGGGATGAGCGAGAGGAGGGCCGATTTGCCCGCGCCCGTGGCGCCCGCGATGGCGATGCGGCTCCCGGGGCGGGCCCGGAAACTCAGTCGATGCAGGACCGTGTCGTTCTCGCGGTACTCGAAGGAGACGTCCTCGAAGGCGACCTCGCCGAGGAAGCGCCCGGGTGAGCGCGCGGCGGGTAGCGAGGCCACGCCGGGGTCGGTGTCGAGGATTTCGAAGATGCGCTTGGCGCCGGCCAGCGAGACCTGGGCGTTGTCGACCACCGCCGCCAAGGTGGTCACCTGCGTGGCGAACTGCTGGAGCAGGCCGGCGAAGGTCACGAGGCCCGTGCCCAGCGCGATGTCGCCCCGGGCCACCATCCAGCCGCCGTAACCGACAAGGATGGCCATCGAGAGACGGTTGAGCCCGTCGATTACCGGCCAGAACAGGGCGATTTCCTTGAAGACCTTGCGTTTCTGCAGCCGGATGTCCTCGCTCCAGCCCTCGAAGCGACCCTGCACGCGCGGCTCGAGAGCGAAACCCTTCACGACTTGGATGCCTTGCACGTTCTCCGAGAAACCGAGGACCAGCCGGTCCATCAGCTCCCGGTTTTCCTCGTAGGCGGGGCGGACCCGGCGGGAGAAGCGAATCGCGAACCAGGCCTGGAGCGGGAGCACCGACAGGCAGGCGAGCGTGAGCCGCCAGTCGGTCCGGAACATGTAGATCGAGCAGGCGACGAGGGTGACGGCGATGATGGCCAGCTGCAGCAGCACGCCTTCGATGAAGATGCGGACTGAGTGGGCGTCGGAGGTCACGCGGTTGATGATCGACCCGCTGGCGTTGGTGTCGAAGAAGCGGAAGCTCAGTTGCTGCAGCTTGGCGAAGACCTGGGCCCGGAGGTTGACGACGATGCGGCCGTGCAGGAAACGCACCGAGACGAGGCCGAAGACATAGGCGAGCGCGGCCCGGAGTAGCGCCGCGACGACGATCCCGCCGGCCAGCCAGGCGATGACCTGGCCGTCGCTCGCGGCCGCCGGTACGAAGAAGGGCAGGGCGGGGGCGGGGATTGCGGGGTCCCCGCAGTGCCGGAGGGTGTCGATGGCCACGCCGGCGAGGGCGAAGACCGCGACCGTCAGGAAGACGAGCAGTAGCTGAAGCCCGAGCAGCTGCAGGCAGTCGGCGCGGTGCGACCAAGCGATGCCGAGCAACCGCCGCAGCGTGTCATCACGGCTGGCGGCGAGCGGAGGGACGGGTTCGGCGGGCATGCGCGGCGGGGCGCCGGCGGTCTCAGCGGATCATCTGGCCTTCCCGCGAGGCCTTCTTGCGGAACTCGGCGAGGATGCGGGCGGTGAGGGGGCCCGGCTTGCCGGAGCCGATCTTGCGGGCGTCGACCTCGATCACGGGGATGACCTCTGCGGCGGTCCCGGTGAGGAAGCACTCGTCGGCGTTCCAGACGTCGTAGCGGGTGATGTTCGTCTCGACGGTCGGGATGCCGAGGGCCGCGGCGACCTCGAGGGCGACCTGGCGGGTGATGCCGACGAGCGCGCCAGCGTGCGAGGCGGGGGTGATGAGGCGGCCCTTGTGGATCAGGAAGACGTTGTCGCCGGTGCACTCGGAGACGTAGCCCTGCTCGTTGAGCATGAGGCACTCGTGGAAGCCATGCTGCTGGGCCTCCATCTTCGCCATGATGTTGTTCAGGTAGTTGAGGGACTTGATCATCGGCGGCAGGGCGGCCGGGCTGATGCGGCGCGTCGGCGCGGTGATGATGCGCATGCCG
>JBEELT010000034.1:0-16985 GCA_041167995.1 Verrucomicrobiota bacterium
TCGCCGTCTACCCCGGCACCTTCGACCCGATCACGCTCGGGCACCTCGACGTGCTGCGCCGGGCCTCGCGCCTCTTCGACCGCGTCATCGTCGCGGTGGCGCCGAGCGACTCGAAGCGTCCTTGGTTCCCCCTCGCGGAACGTGTGACCATGGCGAAGGAAGCCTCGAAGGGCATCCGCAACGTGCAGGTGCTCACGCTCGACGGCCTCACGGTCGAGTTCGCCCATCGCCACAAGGCCGCCGCCCTGATCCGCGGTCTCCGCAAATTCAGCGATTTTGAGTTCGAATTCGACCTGGCCCACGCCAACCGGCTCATGGCGCCCGAGATCGAAACGGTCATCCTCATGCCCAGCCAGGACCAGTTCGTGACCTCCTCGAGCTTCGTGAAGGACATCGCCCGCCACAAGCTGAGCCAGGCCGCCGCCTTCGTGCCGCGCTGCGTCCTGCCCCGCCTGCGCCGGAAACTGGCGGAAAAGGCCTGAAAGTCCCCGCCTCCGCTGTTGACCGTGGGGAGCAGTTCTATTTGCTCCGCCTTTCCCCCTCGCCCATCAGGCCCCGGGGACCCTCCGACTTCTACCAAACATGGACATCAAAATCCAAGAGACCAACCCGACCCGCCGCTCCGTCACCGTGACGATTCCCGCCGCGACGGTCGCCGCCGCCGACAAGGAAGTCGTCAAGGGCTTCTGCCGTGAAGCCGCCCTCCCAGGCTTCCGTCCGGGCAAGGCGCCCGAGGCCGTCGTCCGCCAGAAGTACGGCAAGAACATCGCCGACGAGGTCAGCCAGCGACTCCTGTCCGACGGCTACAAGCGCATCCTCGAGGAGAAGACCCTGACCGTCTACACGATCGCCGACGTCCAGAAGGACGACACAATCCAGGCCGGCGCCGACGTGGTCATCCGCTACGAGGTCGACGTAATCCCGGAATTCAAGACCCCCGACTGGAAGGCCGTCAAGGTCCCGGCCGAGACCATCAGCGTCTCCGACGCCGACGTCGAGGAGTTCATCGCCAAGTTGCGCGAGCAGCGCTCCCGCTATGAGAAGGCCGAGGAGGCCGCCGCCAAGGGCGACTACGTCCGCATCGCCTACGCCGGCACCATCGGCGGTAAGGCCATCGCCGACCTCGACGCCGAGGCCAAGGCCTACGGCTCCGCCGAGTCCACCTGGGAGGAAGCCGGCGCCACCGGCGAGATCGTCGCCGTACCCGCCATCGCCCAGGCTGTGATTGGTCTCAAGGCCGGCGACGCCACCAAGGCCACCTACACCTTCCCGGCCACCCATGAGCGCGAGGCCCTCCGCGGCCAGACCGCCGAGTACGCCGTCACCGCCAGCGAGGTCCGCCGCAAGACCGTCCCCGCCCTCGACGAGACCTTCTTCAAGTCCATCGGCGTGAAGGACGAGGCCGAGCTCCGCGAGCAGGTCCGCAAGGGCGTCGAAGGCCAGAAGCAGCAGGCCGCCGCCACCACCCGCCGCGAGAAGGCCGTCGAAGCCCTCCTGGCTGGCCTCGACTTCGCCCTCCCCGACTCCGCCGTCGACTCCGTCGCCTCCGGCCTCTTCTACGAGTACGCCCAGCTCCGCATGCGCAACGGCGCCAAGCCCGAGCAGCTCGAGACCCAGCGCGACGAGATCCTCGCCGAGGCCCGCAAGGCCGCCGCCGTCAAGGTCCGCGCTCAGGTCGTCCTCGGCCGCATCGCCAAGGACGAGAAGCTCGAACTCTCCCGTGAGGAGGTCGGCACCGCCCTCATGAGCGCGTCCTACGCCTCCCAGACCCCGCCCGAAAAGCTGGTCAAGGACCGCGCCCGGGTCGACGAAATCCGCCGCGACGCCCTGCTGAACAAGGCCCTGGACCTCGTCCTCGGCGATTCGCCGGCCAAGGTTGAGAAAGTCTGAGTCCCGGGCATAGTACCCATCGAACCCACCTCCGACCCATGTCCTACATCATCCCCAACGTAGTCGAACGCGATGCCCGCGGGGAGCGCGCGTGGGACATCTACAGCCGCCTCCTTAAGGATCGCATCATCTTCCTCGGGGCGCCCATCTACGACGAGGTCGCCAACGCGATCATCGCGCAGATGCTCTTCCTGCAGATGGAGGACCCGAAGAAGGACATCTCGATCTACATCAACTCGCCCGGCGGCTCGATCACCGCGGGCATGGCGATCTACGACACGATGAACTTCCTCACCTGCGAGGTGAACACCTACTGCGTCGGCCTCTCGGCCAGCATGGCCACGGTGCTCCTCGCGGCCGGGACCAAGGGCAAGCGCTACGCCCTGCCCAATTCCCGCATCATGATTCACCAGCCGAGCGGCGGCGCCACCGGCCAGACGTCGGACATCTCGATCGCGGCGAAGGAAATCCTCCGCTGGCGCGACACGCTCAACCACGTCCTCGCCAAGCACAGCGGCAAGACGGCCGAGGACCTGCAGCGCGACTCCGACCGCGACTTCTACATGACGGCCGAGCAGGCCCAGGCCTACGGCCTCGTCGACCACGTCGTCCAGCCCAAGCCGGGCCGCGCCTGATCCCATGGCCGGCGACCGGGCGGAGACCTGTTCCTTCTGCGGCAAGCCGGCCGCCAACGCCGGCAAGCTCATCGCGGGCCCCGGCGGCGTCGGCATCTGCGACGCCTGCGTGGGCACGTGCGGACGGCTGCTCGAGCGCGAACGCGCCAAGGACGGTAAGCCCGCGCCCGCCGCGGGAGCGACCGGCGGCCCCGTCCTGCAGGAAACCCCGAAGACCCGCCCGCTCGCCCCGGTCAAGCTGATCGCCCCGACGCAGCTCCGCGTCGAGCTCGACGCCCACGTCATCGGCCAGGACCATGCCAAGAAGGTCCTCTCCGTCGCCGTCCACAACCATTACAAGCGCCTCAACGACCGGCTCCGCAAGGCGACCGCGGCCGAGGCCGGCGACCTCGCCGACGTCGAGCTCGACAAGAGCAACGTCCTGCTGATCGGCCCAACGGGCACCGGTAAGACCCTGCTCGCGAAATCGCTAGCCCGCATGCTCGACGTGCCCTTCGCCATCGCCGACGCCACCACGCTGACCGAGGCCGGCTACGTGGGCGACGACGTCGAGAACGTCATCCTCCGCCTGCTTCAGGCCGCCGACATGGACGTCGCGCGCGCCGAGCGCGGCATCATCTTCATCGACGAGATCGACAAGATCGGCCGCAAGTCCGACTCCGCCTCGATCACCCGCGACGTCTCCGGGGAGGGCGTGCAGCAGGCCCTGCTCAAGCTGCTCGAGGGTACCGTCTGCAACGTGCCGCCCGCCGGCGGTCGCAAGCATCCGGAGCAGCAGTGCATCCGCGTCGACACGGCCGACATCCTCTTCATCTGCGGCGGCGCCTTCGTCGGGCTCGAACGCCTGATCGCCAAGCGCGCCGGCTCCAAGTCGCTCGGCTTCGTGCCCGCCCAGAGCGAGGCCGCCAAGCTCAGTGCCGAGGAGATCGTCAAGGGCCTCCAGCCCGAGGACCTCTTCGCCTTCGGCATGATCCCCGAGTTCGTCGGCCGCCTGCCGGTCATCTCCGTGCTCGAGCCGCTCGACCGCGAGGCGCTCATCCGCATCCTCACCGAGCCGCGCAACGCCGCGACCAAGCAGTACCGCAAGCTCTTCGCCCTCTCGGGCATGACGCTCGAGTTCACCCGCGAGGCCCTCGCGGCCGCGGCCGAAAAGGCCCTGGCCCTCGGCACCGGCGCCCGCGGCCTGCGCAGCGTGCTCGAGAACGTGCTGCTCGAGACGATGTACACCCTGCCCACGGCCGCGACCGGCTCGAAGTTCACGGTCACGCCCGAGGCGATTCGCGGCGAGCAACCGGTCACGGTCACCGCGCCCAAGAAGAAAGCTTCCTGACCCATGATCGTCTACCCGGCCATCGATATCCGCGGCGGTCGCTGCGTCCGCCTCAGCCAGGGCCGCGACGACGCCCGCACCGACTACTACAAGGACCCGGTCGAGCCGGCGATCCAGTTCGCCCAGGCCGGCGCGGAGTGGATCCATGTCGTCGACCTCGACGGCGCGTTCGGCGGGGCTCCGCTCAACCTGCCGACGTTGCAGCGCATCGCCGCGCTCGGGCCCAAGGTGCAGTTCGGCGGCGGCATGCGCGACCGCGCCATCGCCGAGGCCGCCTTCGCCGCCGGCGCCAGCCGCATCGTGATCGGCACCCGCGCCGCGACCGACCCCGCCTTCCTGCGCGAGATGGCCAAGGCCCACGGACCGCGCCTCGCCGTCGGCATCGACGCCAAGGACGGCCTCGTCGCCGTCAAAGGCTGGACCGCCGTCACCGCCCTTCAGGCCACCGACTTCGCCAAGGAAGCCGGCGAACTCGGGGTCTCGACCGTCATCTACACGGATATCGCCACCGACGGCATGCTCACGGGCCCGAACTGGAAATCCCTCGAGGCGGTCCTCCAGGCCTGCCCCTGCGGCGTGATCGCCTCCGGCGGGGTCGCCGGCACCGAAGACGTCGCCCGACTCGCCCAACTGTCCAGGGCCTACCCGAACCTCGTCGGCGCCATCGTCGGCAAGGCCCTCTACGAAGGTCGCTGTGACGTCGCAGGACTGCTCCAGGCCTGCCGCTGACAGAAAACCGGCTTAAACCGCCATCTTCGGCCTGTTTCAAGGGGTCCGTTGGCGTGCACAGGCTTGCCAACGCCCCCCTCGTTCGCAACATCGACCACCCTATGGCTACGATTCGCCCCCTCCTCGCCTTCCTCGCGCTCAGCACGTCCCTCCTCGCGGCCGATGCCCCCGCCGCCGGCGCGCTGACCGCCGCCGAGGTGATCGGCAAAGCCCAGGCCGCCTTGGTCAAGAGCCCCGACGCCCTGCGCAAGATTAAGAGCCTGCACCTCGAAGCCAAGATCACCGACGCCGAGGGCAAGGGCGCCGGCTCCGTCATCATCCAGGTCGCCACCCCCTTCAAGCGCCGCGAGTTCGCCTACAACGCCAACCACTCCGTCGAGACCATCACCTGCGCCAACGGCCTCGAAGGCTGGACCAAGAGCTCCGAGCTCGTCACCGGCGGCCGCTCCCAGCTGGGCGTCATGCGCTACGAAGCCGTGAGCACGCTGAAGGACATGGCCACTGATGAGCTCGCCTTCTACGCCGCCCCCGCCGCCGGCGCCGGCAAGGTCGAGTACAAGGGCGAGGCCGAGGTCAACGGCCACAAGGTGCACAGCGTCGAGTACGGCTACCGCGGAGGCTTCAAGGTGACCCGTCACTTCGACGCCAAGGATTTCCATCTCGTGGCCTCTGACATGGCCGGGCAGGGCGGCAAGCTCCAGCGCCAGGTCGTCGACGAGCACACCTGGGTCGAAGGCGTGGCCTTCACCAAGAAAGAGACCATCCTGCTGGACGGCAAGAAGGTCAGCTCCGTGGAGTACACCCAAGTGGTCGTGAACCACGAGGTGCCCGACGCCGCCTTCGCCTTCCCCCAGCGCTGAGCCGATGCCGGTCCTGCGGGCCAGCGAGAAGGGTTTCGAGGCCAGCCTGCGCGCCTTCATCGGTAACGGCGAGGCCTCCGAGGACGTCCGCGCCGCCGTGACCGCGATCGTCGCCGACGTGAAGCGCCGCGGTGACGCCGCCGTGCTCTACCACACGGCGAAGTTCGACCACGCGAAGCTCAACGTCCGCCAGCTTCGGGTACCCGCCGCCCAGATCGAGCAGGCCGCCGCCCGCCTCGACCCGGCCAAGCGGAAGGCCTTCGCCGAGGCCGCGAAGTGTATCGAGGATTTCCACCGCCGGACCCTACCCAAAGGCTGGACCGCGAAGAACCCGCACGGCGCGACCGTCGGCGAACGCTACCATGCGATCCGCCGCTGCGGCCTCTACATCCCGGGTGGCCAGGTGCCGCTCGTGTCCACGGCGCTGATGACCGCCCTGCCCGCAAAGGTCGCCGGCGTGCCCGAGCTGTGCGCCTGCACGCCGCCCCAGGCGGACGGTAAGGTCAACCCCGACATCCTCGCGGCCCTCCACCTCGCCGGCGTCAAGGAAGTCTACGCGGTGGGCGGTGTTCAGGCCATCGCGGCCCTCGCCTTCGGCACCGACAGCATCCGCGCCGTCGACAAGGTCTTCGGGCCCGGCAACGCCTACGTCACCGAGGCTAAGCGTCAGCTCTTCGGCGTCGTCGGGGTCGACCTCCTCCCCGGCCCCAGCGAGGTGATGATCATCGCCGACCGCACCGCCAAGCCGGCCTGGGTCGCGGCCGACCTCTGCGCCCAGGCCGAGCACGGCTCGGGCAAGGAGAAGCTGTACCTCGTCGCCGACTCCGCCGAACTCGTCGAGCGCTGCCTGTCCGAGGCCCGCGCGCAGGCGAGCCGCCTCACGCACGGCGACAAGATCCGTCTCGCCCTCGACCGCATGATCTGCGCCGTCGTCGTCGACCGAATCGAGGACGCGGCCGAGGTCGCCAACCTGGTCGCCCCGGAACACCTCGAACTGATGGTCGCGAAGTCCAAGCTCAACGCCTTGTCCGCCCGCATCACCACCGCCGGTGCCCTGCTGCTCGGGCACGAGACCCCGACGGTGCTGGGCGACTTCACCGCGGGACCGAGCCACACCCTGCCGACCGGCGGGACCGGCCGTTTCTTCAGCGGCCTGCGCGTGGCCGACTTCCTCCGCCGGACCAGCCTGGTGCGCTACGACGCGGTCTCGCTGCGCAAGGCGGCCTCCGTGGTCGACGCGTTCGCTCGCATGGAGCGCCTCGACGCCCACGGTCGTTCGCTGACGGTGCGCCTCGACCCGAAGGCCTAGCCGACGACGAGCAGGCTGACCTGCGGCCGGCACCAGAAGCGCACGCCGTAAAGGTTGCCGACCCCTCGGGTGATGTGGATCAGCCGGCCTTCCCGTTCGCGGAGGCCTTCGATATGCGACTTATCGGCGACCGGCGCCACCCATTCGGCCAAGCCGGGTAAGCCGACCTGGCCGCCGTGGGTGTGCCCGCAGAGCATGAGGTCCCAATGGTAGGGCATCGTCGCGATGCGCGCATCGGGGTTGTGGTTCAACAGCAGGTGGGCGAGCGGCTCCCGGCCGGGACCGCGGCGCGGCGTCAGGCAGCGGGCCGGATGGTTCTGCTTTGTCCACAGGTCGCCGAGCCCCGAGACCTTCAGCCGGCCGCCGCGCACCGCGACCTCCCGCGTCTCGTTCACCAGCGTCTCGACCTGGGCGGCGCGCAGCAAGCCCATCACCGCGGCGGTGCGGGCGACTTCGCCGATCGGACCGTCCGCCACGATGGCGTCGTGATTACCAAGGCAAGCGAAGGTCGGGGCGGCGGCGCTCAGCCGGCGCAGGACGGCGGCGTAGGCCGCGGCCTCGCGGAGGCGGCCGGTGATGTAATCGCCGGTCAACGCGACGAGGTCGGGCCGTTGCGCGAGCCCGAGTTCGACGGCCTGCTCGATGTGCGCCAGCGAGACGTGCGGACCGAGATGCAGGTCGGAGAGGTGCAGGATGCGCAGACCGGGCGGCGCGGGGAAAAGCGCGCGGTCGAGCGGGACCTCGGCGAGCTCGAACCAGCCGGGTTCGGCGTAACGCGCATAGGCGGCGGCGGACAGCCCGACCCCACCCGCCGCCAACGCCGCCAGGAACGCCCGGCGGGTCGGACGGGAACCGGACGAGGCGGGCGCGGCCATGGGCAGGTCAATCGTACAAGGCGCGCAGCACCGCAGCATGCAGGTTCGGCGCGGCGGCGATGACGTTGCCGGCGGCGAGCGCATCGCCGCCCCGCCAATCCGTGACCACGGCGCCGGCGCCGCGCAGGATCGGCAGCACGGGGATCAGGTCCCACGGGTTCATGACCGGATCGGCCACCACGTGCGCGCGGCCGCTGGCCACGAGGAGGTGGCCGTAACCATCGCCCCAGGTGCGCGTGTGCGCGACGGAGTCGGCGAGGCGCTGCCAGCGCGCCCCCTGATGCAGGCGGCGGACGTTGTCGAAGTCGGTCGAGACGACGACGGCCTCGGAGAGCGGGGCCTCGGCGGCGCGGACGACGCGGCCGTTGAGGCGCGTGACCTGGTTGTCGCCGATGATGCGTTCGCGGAGGATGGGCTGGTCGATGAGGCCGAGGATGGGCGCGCCGCGGTGGCGCAGGCCGATGAGCGTGACGTAGAGCGGCACGCGCGAGAGGAAGGACTTGGTGCCGTCGATCGGATCCAGCACCCAGCAGAACTCGGCGTCGGCGTTCTCCGGCCCGAACTCCTCGCCGAGGATGCCATGGCCGGGGTAGGCCCGCTTGATGGCCGCGCGCATGATCCGCTCGGCCTCCTTGTCGGCCACCGTCACCGGCGTGCCGTCGGCCTTGATCTCGATCTCCGTGTCGAGCCGGGCATGGGCCGCGGACAGGACGCCGCGGGCGAGGTCAGCCAAGGACTCGGCAAAGTCCGTCAACTCCCGCTGGCTGGCTTCGTTCAGCATGTCCAAGGGGTAAGGCGGGAGCCCCCTGCCTCCAAGCGAAAAGGCGGAACGGCTTGATGCCGGGCCGGAAGCGGACGAAGGTGGGCCATGCTTCCCCGCGGCCTTCTTTCCGGGCTCCTCCTCGGGGCCGCCGGCCTCGGGGCGAACCCCTGCCGCGTCGAGGTCGTCGAGCGCGGCACCGACTGGCCCGTCCCCGGCGTCGAACTACGCACCGTGCACGGCGCCCGCCTGGTCTCGGACAACGCGGGGTTGATCGCGTTCGACCTGCCCGAGCTGATGGGCCGGGAAACCTGGGCGGAGGTCCGTGGCCATGGTTACGGCGTGAAGCCGGATGGCTTCGGCTACGCCGGGGTCCGCTTCGTCCCGCGCCCCGGCGCGACGGTCCGGATCGAGGTCGAGCGCACGCAACCGGCGCGGCGCCTCGGCCGCCTTACCGGAGCGGGCTTGTTCGCGGAGAGCCAGAAGCTGGGCGAGGAACTGGACTGGCCGGAAAGCGGCGTGCTCGGCTGCGACAGCGTGGTGACCGCGCGCTTCGCCGGGCAACTCTACTGGTTCTGGGGCGACACGAACCTCGCCCGCTACCCGCTGGGGATCTTCAACGTCTCCGCCGCCACGACCGCCGGCTTCACCCCGCCCGCCCGCCCGCCGCTGAAGGTGCGCTTCGATTATTTCCGGAACGCGGCCGGCGCGCCCCGCGGCGTGGCCGAGGTGCCCGGAGACGGCCCGACCTGGGTCTGGGGCGCGGCGACGGTGCCCGATGCCCAGGGCCGCGAGCACCTCGTGGCCTCGGCCGTGAAGGTCCGGGGCAACATGGAAGCCTACCGCTGGGACCTGGTCGAGTGGGATACCGCCGCGGCGAAATTCACGCCGCGGCTGACCTTCTGGAATAAATCGGCCGAAGAACCCAAGCCGACCAAGGTGCCCGATGGACATGCGCTGAAGTGGACGGATGCGGCGGGCAAGGCCTGGCTGCTCTTCTGCAACCCCTTCCCGACGATGCGCTGCCCGGCCACGTACGAGGCATGGAAGGATCCCGCGACCTGGGAGCCGCTGACTCCCGACCGCCGGGTGCTGACGGCGGAGGGGAAACCGGTCGAAGCCCACGGCGGCGACCTCGCTTGGCATCCGTGGAGCCGCCGCTGGCTGCTGCTGTTCACCCAGAAGGGCGGCGCCTCCTCCTACCTGGGCGAGATCTGGCTGGCGAGCGCACCGAGCCCGACCGGACCGTGGACCGACGCCCGCAAACTAGCCACGCACGACCACTATACGTTCTATAACCCGATTCTGCACGCGGAGTCGTTCCGCGATGATTCCCCGCTGATCCACTTCGAGGGCACTTACGTGACGACGTTCTCGGGCCACCGCGAGCCGACCCCGCGCTGGGACTACAACCAGGTACTTTATCAGGTCGACCTGTCGACGCCGCCGTTCGGCGCCGGAAAATGACCCGTCTGCTTGACGCGGGCGCCGCGCCTCAGGATGGTGGGCCGATGGACGCCGCCACCCTCCGCCTGCTCGACGCCCGTCGTCACCCGGGACGGCGGCCGGTGATGCGGCAGAGCTGGGAGCACCTCTTCTTCCTTCACTGGCGCGTAGACCCGGCCGAGGTCGCCAAGCTACTGCCCGCCGGACTCACCGTGGATACCTTCGAGGGTCAGACCTACCTCGGCGTCATCGGCTTCCGGATGAGCCAGGTGCGTCCCATCGGCCTGCCCGCGCTGCCCTGGCTCTCCTACTTCAACGAACTGAACGTACGCGTCTACGTGCGCGACGCCTCCGGGGAACCGGGGGTCTGGTTCCTCTCCCTCGACTGCGACCGCTGGCCCGCGGTGCGGATCGCCCGCGCGGGCTTCGGCCTGCCGTACCGTGACGCGAAGATGACGCACAAGCCCTTCGGCGATCGCTGGACGATGGACTGCCAGCGCGACGGATTCGCGCACTCGGCCCGCTACGCCTGGAAGGCGCTGACGCCGGCCACCCCAGCCGAGCCCGGCACGTTGCTCTTCCACCTCGCGGAGCGTTACAACTTCTTCTCGGTCCGGGGCGGTCGCCTCCGGCGCGGGCAGGTGCACCATGCCCCTTACGCACTCAGCCTGGCGCAGCTGACCACCTGGAGCGAGCAGCCGGTCGAATGGGACGGCTTCCCGATCGCCGGCCGCGCGCCGGACCACGCGCATTGCTCCGTCGGCGTCGACGTCGAGGCCTTCGGCCTCGTCCCGGCCCATGCGTAGACGGCTCGCCGAGTACCGCCACGCGGTCTGGGACTGGAACGGCACGCTGCTGGACGACACGTGGCTCTGCTGCACCTCGCTCAACCTCCTGCTCGCCGAGGACGGCCGCCCGCGCGTGGACGCGGAGCGCTACCGCCGCATCTTCGAGTTCCCGGTGATCAAGGTCTACCAAGCGATCGGGTTCACGCCGGATGAGCCCTCGTTCCGCGCGATGTCCGTCCGCTTCATGGCGGCGTACGAGGCGCGCAAGCACGAGTGCGGCCTGCATCCCGGCGCCCTCGACCTGCTCGATGGCCTGAGCGCGCGAGGTGCCACGCACTCGGTGCTCTCGGCCTACGAACGCACGCTGCTGGAGGCGACCCTCCGGCAATACGGACTCCGCGACCGGTTCCGCAAGGCCTGCGGCGGTGACGACATCCATGCGGGCAGCAAGGAAGCCCGGGCCCGGCGGCACCTCGACGACCTGGGCCTGGCCGCGGACGACGTGCTCTACGTAGGCGACACGGCGCACGATGCCGAGGCGGCCCGGGCGATGGGGGTCGACTGCGTGCTCGTCGCACACGGGCATCAGCACCGCGACCGGCTCGAGGGGCTGGGTGTGCGCGTGGTCGATAACTTCGCGGAACTGCTGGCCGAGCTACCCGCCGCGACCTAGCCGCGCGGGCCGGACCAGAGCGTCAAACCCGCCCACGGGAAGGGGTTTTGATTGCCCCAAGGCGGGCAAGGCCGTTCAAATACCCCATCCCCGACCCCGCCATGAGCTCCGAAGAAATCGACGACGTCAAGAAGGCCCAAGCCGAAGGTTTCGGCTCGAACGAGCAAATCTTCCCGCCCTCCGCCGACTTCGTGTCCAAGGCCCGCGTCAAGGGCATGGACGGCTACCAAGCCCTTTACCGGCGCTCGATCCAGGACCCGGATGGCTTCTGGGCCGACGAGGCCAAGGAGCTCGCCTGGTTCCAACCGTGGACCAAGGTGGTCGACGAATCCAAGAAGCCGTTCTTCCGCTGGTTCGTGGACGGCAAGACCAACATCGCCTACAACTGCCTCGACGCCCAGGTCGCCAAAGGGCTCGGTGACAAGGTCGCCATCGCCTACGAAGGCGAACCTACCGTCGACGGCCGCGCCACCGAGGTCCGCCGGATCACCTACCGCCAGCTGCACTCCGAAGTCAGTCGGTTCGCCAACGTCCTCCAGGGCATGGGCCTCCAGCGCGGCGACACCGTCGCGATCTACATGCCGATGGTCCCCGAGCTCGCGATGGCCGTCCTCGCCTGCGCCCGCCTCGGCCTCGTCCACTCCGTCGTCTTTGGCGGCTTCTCCGCCGAGTCCATCCGCGACCGCGTGAACGACGCCAAGTCCAAGGCCGTGATCACGATGGACGGCGGCTACCGTCGCGGGAAGTTCCTCCCGCTCAAGCAGACCGTCGACGAGGGCGTGAAGGACTGCCCGACCTGCGCGCATGTGCTCGTGCTCCAGCGCCACCCGGGCAAGCCCGACCCCGCCTGCGTCATGCAGCCCGGCCGCGACGTCTGGTACCACGAGGCCGCCGCCCAGGTCTCCGACCGCTGCGACGCCGTCCAACAGGAGGCCAACGAGATGCTCTTCCTGCTCTACACCTCCGGCTCCACCGGCAAGCCCAAGGGCATCATGCACAGCGTGGGCGGCTACATGGTCCACGCCTACGCGACCAACAAGTACGTCTTCGACCTCCGCAGCGACGACCTCTTCTGGTGCACCGCCGACGTGGGCTGGGTGACCGGCCACACCTACGTGGTCTACGGCCCGCTGCTCAACGGCGCCACCGTGCTGATGTACGAAGGCGCGCCCGACGCCCCGGACTTCGGTCGCTTCTGGAAGATCGTGCAGGACCACAAGGTCACCGTCTTCTATACCGCCCCGACCGCTATCCGCGCCTTCATGAAGTGGGGCGACGAGTGGGTGAAGAAGCATGACCTGTCCTCGCTGCGCCTCCTCGGTTCCGTCGGCGAGCCGATCAACCCCGAGGCCTGGCTCTGGTACCATAAGCACATCGGTGCCGAGCGCTGCCCGATCGTCGACACCTGGTGGCAGACCGAGACCGGCGGCCACATGATCACCCCCATCCCGGGTTGCACGCCCACCAAGCCTGGCTCCGCCACCCTGCCCTTCTTCGGCGTCGACGCCGTCGTGCTCGACGAGCAAGGCAACGAGACCGACCATGGCATCCTCGCCATCCGCAAGCCCTGGCCGGGCATCACGCAGGGCATCTTCGGCGACGAGCAGCGCTACGTGGACACCTATTGGAACCGCTGGGGCGGCAAGTATTACTTCCCCGGCGACGGCGCCATCCGCGACAAGGACGGCTACCTCTGGATCACCGGCCGCGTCGACGACGTGGTCAACGTCTCCGGCCACCGCATCGGCACGGCCGAGCTCGAGGCGATCTTCATCGAGGACGCCGCGGTCGCGGAGTCCGCGGTCATCGGCGTGAAGCACGACCTCAAGGGCCAGGGCCTCATGGCCTTCGTCATCCTGAAGTCCGCCGCCGCGCAGTCCGTGAACGAGGCCGACCTCGCCAAGAAGCTCAACGCGATGGTCGACGCCAAGATCGGCAAGTTCGCCCGCCCCGAGCGGATCGTCTTCGTGCCCGACCTGCCCAAGACCCGCTCCGGCAAGATCATGCGCCGCCTGCTGCGCGACATCTCCGAAGGCCGGGAACTCGGCAATGTCTCCACCCTGGCCGATCCGGCCGTGGTCGAGGCCATCCGGGCCAAGTTCGCCGCCAAAGGCTAAGCCGCCCCGCCCGCCGCCCCGAGACCCCGACCCTGTCGGGGTTTTTTGTTTGGGGTAGCGGTTAGGGGTTGGCGGTTGGTGAAGGCAAGCGGTTGCCGGGTTGAGGCACCCCGAGCCCTTGATCCAAGCAGACCCCTAACCCCCAACCGCTATCCCCTAAACGCCATCCTCCCTGATTGCCTCCGGCCCTCCTGGCCTCTACTGTTTTCCTATGCGCCCCCTCGCCCTCCTCCTGCTCTCCACCGTCTGCGCGTTCGCCGGCCTGAAGGTCGGCGACCCGGTGCCGGCCACGCGGCCCGAGACGATGCTCCAAGGCGAGGCCGTCAAGGAGTTCAAGCCGGGCGAGGTCTACGTCTTCGAGTGCTGGGCCACCTGGTGCGGACCATGCGTCGCCGCCATCCCCCACCTCAACGCGCTGCACCAGAAAATGGGGCCGAAGGGCGTCGTCATCACCGGGGTGAACGTGTGGGAGTCCGAGAAGGATCCGGCGATGGTCGAGCGCGTCCGCACGTTCGTGCAGTCGCAGGGCGCGAAGATGTCCTACCGTGTCGCCCTCGGCGGCAAGGGTTTCGTGAAGGATTGGCTCGAGGCCGCCGGCGTGAACGGGATCCCCCACGCCTTCGTCGTCAAGGACGGCAAGCTCGCGTGGCAGGGCCACCCGATGCAGATCACCGAGGAGATGCTCGGCGACATCATCACCGGGACTTTCACGCCGAAGGCCGCGAAGGCCGCGCCGGCCGCCGACCCGGAGCAGGCGCGCAACGAGGCCAAGCTGCAGGCCCTGGCGGAGGCGATGATGCGCCGCGATTGGGCCGCCGCCGAGAAAGCCCTGCCCGCCGCCGCCGCCGTCCTCCCGGTCGAGGAACGCCAGGATCTGCTCGACTCGGTGGGCGCCCAGATCGCGCTCGCGAAGGGCGACCCGACCAAGACCTACGCCCAGCTGGCCAAGCTCGCGGAGGAGGAGGCCGACGACGCCGAGGCGCAGAACGAGCTGGCCTGGGAACTGGTCACGAACCCGAGTTTCCTCAAGAAGCCGAACCTCGCGCTCGCCGAGAAGTGCGCCGTGCGCGCGGTCAAACTCAGCAAGGGCAAGGAAGGCGACAAACTCGACACACTCGCCCGGGTGCGCTGGCTGCAGGGCGACAAGAAGGAGGCCGTGAAGCTCCAGGAGCAGGCGGTGGCCGTGACCGGCGACCCCGAGATGAAGGAGCTGCTGCAGCGGACGCTCGACGCCCTGAAGAAGGGTGAGCTCCCCCCGGCCGAGAACGTGGCGGACGAGGATCGCTGAGCGCATGGACCGACGCGGCTTCCTCGGCGGCGCCGCCGCGCTGATGGGCGGTGCCCTCCTCGCCGGCTGCCAAGGCGCCCCGGCGAAAGCCCGCATCCGCGCAATCACCCGCGGGCCGAAATTCCACTGGCGCGGTTATTACGACAAGCTGCTGTATTCCCCGGACGACCGCTTCGTGCTCGCGAACGAGGTCGACTTCGAAGGCCGCTCCCCGACGCCGGCCGATGCGCTCCGCGTCGGCATGGTCGACACCCAGGACGGCGACCGCTGGATCGACCTCGGCGGCTCCGGCGCCTGGAACTGGCAGCAGGGCTGCATGCTGCAATGGGTGCCGGGTTCGGCGAGCGAGGTCGCCTGGAACGACCGCGCGGACGGGCGGTTCGTGACGCGCATCCTTGACGTGAAGTCCGGCCGACGGCGCACGTTGCCGCACCCCTTCTACACGTTCAGTCCGGATGGGCGGACGGCCTTCGCGCCCGACTTCGCCCGCCTCGACGTCACCCGCCCGGGCTACGGCTATGCGACCGGCGCCCCGCGCGACCTGTCCAAGCTCGTCAAGGCGCCGGAGGACACGGGAATCTGGCGGATGGACTTGGCCACGGGCCGCCAGCGCCTGCTCTTCTCCCTCGCCGCCGCGGCGAAGCTGCCGTTCACAGGCCCGGCGGCCGCGGCCTTCCGGCCCGACTCGGTCCACTGGTTCAACCACCTGCTCTGCAACACCGACGGCACCCGGCTGTTCTTCCTGCATCGCTGGAAAACCCCCGGCGATAAGGCGGGCTTCCGCACCCGCGCCCTGACCATCGATGTCGACGGGGGCCGGCTCCACGTGATGGACCCCAACGGCGGCACGTCGCACTTCGTCTGGCGCGACCCGCAGCACATCTTCGCATGGGCCTGGCACCCGTCGCATGGCGAACGGTTCTACCTCTTCAAGGACCTGAGCGAGGAGGTCGCCGTGGTCGGCAAAGACGCGATGCCGAACAACGGCCATAACACCTACTTGCCGCAGACGGACCACGCGTGGGTGCTCAACGACACCTACCCGCAGGGCCCGGAGAAACTGCAGCGCCCTTACCTGTACCACCTCCCGACGAACCGCCGGATCGAGGTCGGGGCGTTCCCGACGGTCGCGGCCATCAACGGCAAGGAGTGGCGCTGCGACACGCATCCGTCTGCCAGCCGCGGCGGCCGCCAGTTCTGCTTCGACTCCGCCCATGCCGGCGGCCGGCAGGTCTACGTGGCCGACATCGCCGACCTGCTGGGCTGAGGCGACACCCGACCGTCACTCAATCGCGCTTCCCATCCGCGGTGGGCGGGACATAGTGACCGCGATGGCCACCCGCAGCGCCCTGGAGCGAGCCCGCTCCGCCCTCCACCTCCGCCTCCTGGCGGCGCAGCGTCGGCTCACGGCCGAGCAGCGCGGGGCCGTCCTCGTGCTCGGCGGCAACGACCGGCTCGCGGCCTCCGAACTGGCGAACCAGCTGACCGAGTGGTTCGACGCCCGCACGGTCCGCATCTGCGCCCCGACCGAGGACGCCGGCGCCGGCCGCCCCTTCCTCTGGCCGTATTGGCAGGAGATGCCGGCGAAGGGCCGCATCACCATCGTGGTCGGCGATTGGCTGACCCGCACGGCGGCCGCGGCGATCCGCGAGGAACTCGACGGTGAGGCCCTCCGCGCGCGGCAGAAGTCGCTCCGCTCGTTCGAGGAGCTCCTCGCGGCCGACGGGACCTCGGTGGTGAAGGTCTGGCTGGAGACCCCGGAGAAGAGCCTGCGGAAACGCCTACGCGAAGCCGAGGACACCGACGCCGAAGGCTGGGTGGTGACGGCGGACGACCTGCTGCTCGCGAAGAAGGCCGGCCAGAACCTGGCGCGCACGCTGCGCACCCAAGGCAGCGGCAAGAACCTCCCCTGGAAGGTCGTCAGCGGCGCCGCGGAGACGAAGCTCCGCGACCTCCACGCCGGCCTCGCGATCGCCGACCAGCTCAACCAGGCCTCGCGCCGGCGGGCCGCCGTCGTCGCGAAGAAGCCGGGCAGCCGCCCCCGCGGGCTGCTCGAGAGCGCCGCGGCCCACCCGACCCTCGACAAGAAAGGCTACAGCCAGCAGATGGCGAAGCTGCAGCCGCGCCTCGGCCGGCTCACCCGGCTCGCCGCCCAGAAGGGCCTCGCGACGGTGGTCGTCCTCGAAGGTCCCGACGCCGCCGGCAAGGGCGGCGCGATCCGCCGCCTCTGCGGGATGCTCGACGCCTCGCACTACCAGGTCTACCCGACGCCGGCGCCCACGCCC
>JBEELT010000035.1:0-16826 GCA_041167995.1 Verrucomicrobiota bacterium
CGTACTCGCCGGGGACGGTGGTCTTGATCGGCGTGAACGGGCCGCGGTACTCCGGCGCGGCGAACGGCTTGGGGTCCCACGACTCATGCTGCGCCATGCCGCCGGGCAGGTAGATGTGGATCACGGCGTCGGCGAGGGCGTCGAAAGTCTCCACCTTGGGGAGCTCGAGCGCCCGCAGGCGGAGCATGCCGGGCAACGTCAGGCCGAGCGTGCCGAACATGCCGACCTGGAGGAACTCGCGGCGTCGCCAGCTCGAGCGGATATCGGGGTGGTCACCTTGGCAATCGCGGTGCATTTTCATGGCGGCAGGGAGGGGTTGGGGTTGAGACAGGTGTATCACCTGACGGTTGCCTTAAAATAACAAAAATATACCCCCGGAGGGCGGTGGGGGGTCGGGGGACACCCCGGGACAGCCAGGGGGGTCCCCTTGGGGCAATCTACCTTTTGACAACCCCCTGAACCCCCCGTAGATAACCGCCCTACCCGGCCCATGAGCACACCCTCCCCTGACCAGCAATCGAGCGAGGAGCCTAAGGCGCTGACCTGGGGCTTCCGCCTCGTCCTCCTCTCCTCGGCCCTCTATATCGCAGGTTGCTCGGCCTATTTCTCGGTCCTGGGCCTCGGTCAGCTCTTCACCGGCTCGGAAGGCCCAGTGATGATCATGGCGGCCTCGCTCGAGGTCGGCAAACTGGTCGCCGCTTCCTTCCTCTACCGCTACTGGCACCTGATCACGGGGGTGCTCCGCTTCTACCTCACCCTCGCGGTGCTGGTGCTGATCGCCATCACCTCCCTCGGTAATTACGGCTACCTCGCCCGCGCCTACGAGAAGACCGCCACCACCATCGCCCGCAACGAGACCGAAATCGTCACCTTGGAGAAGACCATCGCGGACAGCCAGCGGCAGATTGACGACGCCCGCGGCAAGACGGTCCGCGTCAACACCGCCAGCCGCGAGGACATCGCCAAACTGCAAGGCCGCATCACCCAGGCCGGCGAGACCCTCGCCCAGTCGCTGGCCCGCCTGCAGGAACAGCGCAAGGCCCTCGACGCCCGCCGCGCCCAGGACAGCTCCGCCCCGGCCCAGCGCGCCGCCGAGCTCGGCGCGACCCTCGCCAAGAGCATCGCGGCCGAGGAAGCCGCCGTCGCCAAGGCGATCGCAGCCCAAGAGACCGCCATCACCGGCCTCAACGACCGCCTCAAGGTCCTCGACCAGGCCGTGGCCGCGTACACCGCACAGGGCACGACCAGCTCCTACCTGATCTTCGAACAGGACAACGTGAAGAAAGGCCAGGAGCTGCGCGAGCAGCAGAAGCCCGAGCGCGAGGCGATCCTGGCCAAGCTTACCGAGGCCTCCGCCGCCGTCGCCCGCCTGCGCGCCGACGGCGCCGCCCGCGTCGAGCGGTTGCGCGCCGACCAGGCGCGCGTGAACGCCGACGCCGCCAAGGAGTCCGCTCAGCTGCGCGACCAGTTCAAGGGCGAACTCACCCGCCTTGATGGTGAGGAAAAGGCCCTCCGCAAAACCGGAGAAGAGAGCCTCGCCGGACTCGAGAAGCAGCTCGCCGCCTTGCAGGAGCAAGGCCAAACCAAGGCTGGCCTGACCGAAGGCGAAGTCGAAGCCCTCTACAAGGTCAACCGCGAGCGCACCGAGCAGATTCACAAATTGCGCGACCAAATCGCCGCCACCGACATCGGCTCCTACCGCTTTGTCGCCCGGGCCTTCGACGCCGAGGCGACCGACGTGGTAAAGTGGCTGATGCTGGCGCTCGTTGCGGTCTTCGACCCCCTCGCCGTCACCCTGGTGGTCGCCTTCAACATGGCCCTCACGCGCGGTCGCGCTGGCGTCGCGGTCACCGGCGGCACCGGCGCCGCGCCCGCGGACCTGGCCGGCGCGTCGACGCCGGTCGCCCCGACCGCCCCCGCCCCGCGGCGGGGCCAGTGGTCCCAGGTCGAGGTCATCGTCGCGTCCGTCCTTGGCGGCATCCTGCTCCTCCTCTTCGCCTGGCTCTGGATGTCCGACCGCAGCGAACGGGCGGCCCGCGGCAATTTCGGTACCGCCAACGTAATCCCCGGCGACAGCTTCGCGGTCCTGACCTTCCGCCCCGACGAGCTCCGCCAGAAAGGCAGCAAGGCCTTCCCGGAGTGGCTGGAGCGCACGGGCGGCAAAGGCCTTTCCACCGCCGTGGGCGAACTCGTGAAGAACGGCCTGGACCCCCACTCCGACCTCTACGCTTTCGCGAAGTTTCCCGCCGACGCCAAGGACGCCGGCGACGGCTCCCGCCCGGTCATGCTCTGCGGCCTAGTGATCCGCGTCGTCGACCCGACCATCGCCGAGGCGGCCCTCTCGCGCATCGCCGACCAACTGAATAACTCGCTCCGCGGCGAGACCTCCAAGAACGCCTCGAACCTCACCCGCAGCCGCTCGATGATCAAGCATGAGGAGGGCCGTTACATGGACCCAGAAGGCGGGTTTTTTACCTTTGGTCTGACGAACCGGACCGCGATCATCTTGGTTGAGTTCGAAGGCGACCCCGCCGCCCCGTGCGTGGAGAAGGAAATCCGGCTCTGCCTGACCCGGCCCGAGGCGCGTCCGCGCAAGCCCGGCGAGCTCCCCGAGATCCTGCCGCACTACGCGAGCGACCAGCCGGGCGCCCTGACGCTCTGGCTCGATGCCAACCGTTTCTTCCGCCGCCTGCCCATGGGCGTCGCCACCCGGACCCGTTACGACCAGATGCGTCCGGCCATGGAGTTCGAACTGCTCCTGGCGCTCGAGGCGGTCGGCAACGACTCCCTTTCCATCGCGGCCAGCTACCTCTACCAATTCGATCGATTCGCCGACGGCGCCACCCGCGATCCCGTGAAACTGATGGCCAAACTGACCGCGCCCAAGGAGCCCGACCTCGGCTGGAAACTGATGAATCGCTGCGTCGACACGCTGGATTACGACTCCCTCATCGAACGCATGCGTGGCGCCCTCGGCGACGACAAGCGACCCGGAGCCCAGTTGGTGCGGGTCGAGAAGACGGTGCCGACCGGTCGCGACGCCAAGTTCACGATCTCGGCCCGCTTCGACCCGAAGGCCGGCCCGCCCCTGGTCACGGCGATGCAGATTCTCGCACAGTAAGCCCGGATGGAAAGCCGTCGCGGACAATGGACCCTGTGGCTGCTGGCCGCGGGCTCCCTCGTCTTGGTCGGCTGTCGCACCCCGACGGGCAGCGAGGAAAGTTCATCGTGGTTCAACTTCTCTTCCCGGCGGGGCGGTCAGGGCCGAAGTTCCGCCGGCAGCGCCAAACCGGAGAGCGAGCCTCGCCTGGTCGCGACCGAGCGGACCGCGGAGAGCCCGCCCAGCCCGAAGCCCGCCCCCGCGAAGACTACGGAGCCGGCCCAACCGACGAAAACCGCGGAGAACAAAACGGCCCCCATCGCCCCGCCGAAAGCGGCGAAGCCGACGGAAACGCCGCCTCCCGTGACCGCGACTGGCGGACCGGATGCGCCCCGGCTACCTGTGCGCATCGACGCTGGCCCGACTCCCGAGCCCCGGGCGCCTGCTTCCAGTCTTGGCTTGAAGTCGCCGCCCGAGGCCAGCCCCACCCCGCGAACGATCCCGCCGCTCGAAATCGCGGTACCCGACCTCGCCCGCCCCAACGCCGCGCCGGCCACGCCACTGGCGATCGAACCGGGGCAAGCGACGAAGGACTCTCGGACGGACATGGCCTTGCCACTATCCGTGCCCGCCGCGACGACGGGTCGCCGTCCGCCGAGGACCTCCTTGCGCCTACCGGGCCTCGACGCCACGGAGCCGGCGACGACCGAGCGACCTCGGCTGACCCTACCCGAGATCGTCGGATTCTCGGCTCACCGCGAAGCCCCGACTGCGCTGCACCTGCCTGCCGGCGAAGCCCCGGCTCCCCGGGATGGGTTGTCGCCCCGGCTTCCGCTCGCGAGCGTGGACGAGCCGGCAAGCGGCCGCCCCGCAGATGCGACGAGTCTTCCTGGCCTGGCGGCGCTCGCGCCCCTGGGCAGGGAACGGACCGGGCGGCCGATCTCCGGGATCGGCGGTCTGGCCGAGACGGCGCCGACAAAGCCCGCGGTGAACGGCTTGACGCTCCCCTCACCCGAAGCGGGACCGGCGCGAGCCGCCGCGACGAACACCCGTCTTGCGCTGCCGACCGGGGCGGCCGCCGACCAAGGACGTGAGCCGAGCGAACGCCTGCGCATCGCGATCGGCGAGGTCGAACCAACGCCGGTGGCCTCCGGTCCCGGCCCCAGCGGGTCGGCGGGAAAAGCTCCGGAACGCCCCGACCGTCCCCTCGCCGCTTCCCGCGGCCTGCCGACCTTCGATCCGGCGAGCGGCTCGGCGACCTCCGGCGAGCAGGCGCTCCGCGCCACGGCTCCGGAGGCCAAGCCCACGATCGCGACCGTCCCCCTGCCCTTTCGCCTCAGCGCCTGGGTCTCCGACGAGGACACCCACCGCCGCTGGCGTGCGCAGCAGCTCGACCGGGCCGGCGTCGAGGAGAAGGCCCGGCAGGCCGAGCAGGAACGGCTCCGGCAGGCGTTGCTGCGCTTCCTGATCCCGGTCGCGCCGGCGCGATGACCACCGGGCTCAGGCCCAGGGGATCGCGAACTGGTTCTGCGGCGAGGCGTTGGTCTGCTTGCGCGTCGGCGAATAGTCGAAGGTGCGCATCGTGCCGTCCTTGCGCATCTCGATCAGGCGGAGCCAACCGTCGCCGCCGTTGGGTTTCATCTGGAAATTGACCAGCACCTGCGGCACAGGCCGGCCCTTCGGGGTCGCCGAGACGAAACGCCCCAACCCATCGGCGGTGACATGTCCGTTCAAGGTCAGGATGAAATTCTCGTGCCGCGCGATCAGCTTCGTCCAGACCTCCTCGCCGTCGTTGATGTCGGGTTGGGCCTTCGCGAAATAGGTGTGCGGGTTGTGGTTCTGCTTCTTGCCGAAGCGGACCTGATCGTAGCGCGTATCGTCGTGGTAGATGTGCGCGTGGGTGAGGAGGATGACTTCCCGGTCGGGGTGCGCCCCCACGACGTCATTCGCCCACCGGAGCACGTCGTTGCGCGGCCCGAACTCCAGGCAGAGGACCAGGAAACGACGCCCGCCCGCCTCGAGGAAATGCCAGCTGTTCTCGGAGCGATCGGGCTCCTTGTCGTAGGTGCCCTTCCAGTGGGCGGCCTTCGCCAGTTCCGCGACCGGCAGGTACTGCGACATCAGCGTGGTCCGGTCCGCGCAACCCCCGCCGGGACCGTAGTCGTGGTTACCCGGCACCAGGCACAGCGGCATCTTCGCATCGAGCAGGACCTGGAGCGCGCGGCGAGCGTTCTCCCATTGGGGCACGGTGTTGCTGTTGGTGATGTCGCCCAGGTGAAGCACCCCCGCGATGCGGCGGCGTTCGCGCTGCTCGACGACCCAGCGGGTCTGCGCGAGGAAAGTATCCGGATGCTTCTGCGAATAAAACTGGGTGTCGGGCAGCACCGCAAAGGTGATCGCGTCCTCGGCGGGCAGCGGCGGCTCGCCCGCGACGAAGACCGCGTCGGCGTAGGGATCGCGCTCGGGCTTGGTCGGCGCCGCCGGCACCTTGGGCGCCTCGGCCCCGCGGGCGAAGAACGGCACGAAGCCCAACGACAGCGCGCTGGCACGGAGGAGGAAATCGCGGCGGGAAGGGCCGCCGGGGCGGGTGGGATCCATGCTCCCTAGATAAGGCGAGGACGGAGGTCCGCCAGCGGAAACCCGTCCACGAAAACGGGCGGGACCCATGGATCCCGCCCGTCGGCGTCACGATCGGGTGACGGGCTTACTTCAGTTCGGCGATCTGGATGTTGCGGTACTCGACCTTCATCTTCAGGCCACCGTGGATCTGCAGGCCGACGGAATAAGGGGTCGGGTAGGCGGGGTCGGTGAGCTGGGAGACCTGCTCGCCATTGAGCCAGACGGTGTAGGTGTCGCCCTTGGCGCGGAAGACGATCTGGTTCCAGTCGTCCTTCTTCCAAAGTTTCTCGACCTTCGGAGCAAAACCGGCTTCGGGGTACTTGCCGACGTAGTAGGTGCAGGTCATGTCCTTCTTCAGGCTACGCGAGACACCGATCTGCATCTGCATGTCCTTCTTCCCGGCCTTATCACGGCGCACCATGATGCCGCTGTCGATTTCACCACTGAAGCGGCAGTCAAGGGAGATGATGACATCACCGTAGGCCTTCTCGGTATAGAGCATGTTGCCCTTGAGCTTCTCGTCGTTCTCGCCGACGAGCACGCCATCGACCACCTTCCAGAACTTGTTGTCCTTAGCGTCCTTCCAGCCGGCTAGGTCCTTGCCATTGAAGGCGGACACGAAATCGGCCTTAGGCAGGGGTTCGGCGGCCGGCGCGTCGGCGGCGCGGAGGGAGCCCGCCAAGGCTAGGGCGAGGAGCGGGAGGAAGCGGAGGGAACGCATGGGGGTGGAGCCCAAGACACCCCAAAGCCGGATGGGTTGCAAGCCTCGGTGCTGTTTCAAATTGCCAGCCCCCGCGCTCTGCCCTTTATCGGCCCCCTACCCCTATGCGCCCGCTCCTCCCCGCCCTCGCCTTCCTCGTCGCCGGCTCCTTCGCCTCTGGCGCCGAAGCCAAGTACGAACTAGTCCCCGACTTCCTCAAGCCCGCCGAGGGCCGCAAGACCATCGGCAACGGCCACGGCGAGATCGCCGTCGACTCCGCCGGCCTCATCTACGTGAGCGTCCAGGAGAACAACGCGGGCCTGCAGGTCTACGACCAGACCGGTAAGTTCGTGAAGGCCCTCAAGCTCCCCGGTTCCCTCCACGGCTTCGTCGTCCGCAAGACCAACGAAGGTGAATTCATCTTCGCGGCCGTCCTCAACGAGCAGCGCATCATCAAGTGCCAGCTCGACGGCACGATCGTGATGGAAATCAAGAAGGAAGCCTTCCCCGAGGCCCAGGCCAAGGCCGGCCTCAAGCTGACCAACTGCGACGTCGCGGCGAACGGCGACATCTACGCCGTCGACGGCTACGGCAAGAGCTGGGTCTTCCAGTTCGATAAGGCGGGCAAGTTCAAGCAGGTCTTCGGCGGCCCGACCCAGAAGGTCGGCGAGAAGGCCTTCGCCAACACCCACAAAATCTTCGTCGACAACCGCTACTCGCCCGCCCGCGTGCTCTGCCTCGACCGCGGCAACAATCGCATGTTCCACGTCGACCTGGACGGCAAAAACCCGCAGATGATCGCCGACAAGGGCCTGCGCAACCCCTCCTCCGCCTCGTTCCATGGCGACCTGATGTGCGTCGCCGAGATCGCCGGCCGCGTCTCCGTCTGGAACAAGGAGGGCAAGATGGTCGCCGAGCTCGGCGCCAACGACACCAAGGGCCAGACCAACACCCCGGGCGTGAAGCCCGAGGCCTGGCGCACCGGCGTCGTCACCTCGCCGCACGGCATCACCTTCGACGGCAAGGGCAACATCCTCGAGACCGAGTGGAACCAGTTCGGTCGCGTGCTGCGCTGGGACGCCAAGTGATCCGCGGACTGCGGCAAGCCTGCCTGCTGGGGGGAGCATCTTTGCTCCCCCTGTTTGCGTCCGCCCACAACGGCGAGTGGTTACTGGCCAAGCTGACGATCCCGGCGTCGGGCGAGCTGAGCCTCACCGTGACCGTCGACGCGGAGGCCAACTTCCTGATCAAGGACCCAGCGGCCCTCGCGCGGGAGGCCAAGGTGCTGCTGCTTCTGAACGACGGTAAGGAGACGCGGCCTTGGAGCGAAGTCGCGCCGGCGCCGACCTTCGGGACGGCCGACCGCCTCGACCCGGCCGCGCCGCTCAACCACACGCCGGAGGAACTGGCCCGCCGCTACACCCTCCTGCAAGCGACGTGGCGCTGGGACGACCCGCCGCCCAAGTTCACCTTGCTCGCGCCGGAGAAAAGCCCGCACACGGTGCTGCTCTGGCTCGACGACCGCCGCCAGCCCAAAGGTGAGCCTCGCTGGGTGATGCTCATCGGCGGCGACGAATCCCCCCTGATCCAGCTGAGCGCCTCCGAACCCCGGCGAGAACTGCCTTGGTGGCTCAGCCCGGGTATCAGCGACTTCGTCATCCCCGCGCTCGCAACGGTGGCCGGGGTGCTGCTGGTCTGGTTCGCGCTCGGCCTGAACCGCCTCGGCGAGTGGCTGGACCGGAAGCGCAAGCCTTAGGCCGTCACCGCCTCGACGAAGCCCGCCCGGGCATCGAAGTGCGGGTTATGCCCGCTCTCCGGTAGCGTCACCAGGTCGGCCACGGGAAAGTGCGCGCGGATCGTCGCGACATCCTCGTCGCGGATATAATCCGATTTCCCGCCGCGGATGAAGCGGGTCGGGCCGGCGAAGCCCTCGCCTGGCGCCAAGGGGTTGCCCAGGATCTCGGGCAAGGCCGCGGTCAATGCGGCGCGGTTGACCGTCCAGCGCCAACGCCCCTCGGCATCCTGTCCGAGGTTCGTGAGGATGAACTGCCGCATCCCCCACTCGGGGACCTGCGCGGCCAACCGGACCTCCGCGTCCTTGCGCGAGGTCACGGCGGCGAGATCGAGCGCATTCATCGCGGCGAACTCGACGCGCACCCGGTCGGCGTAAGCGCGCGGGGCGATGTCCACGATGGTGAGCCGGGCGACGAGGTCGGGCCGGTCCACCGCGAGCCGCATGGCGGCCTTGCCGCCCATGCTATGGCCGACCAGGTGGACGGGGCCGAGCGCGAGTCGCTCGAGGCAGGCCACGACATCGCCGGCCAGCGCGGAGTAGGAACAATCGTCGCCCCACGGGGAGACGCCATGGTTGCGCAGGTCGGGCGCCAGCACCCGGCGCCCCGGTGCGGCCAAGGCCACGCCGGCGGACTGCCAGTTCCGGGCGGACCCGAGGAGGCCGTGGAGCACGACCAGCGGGGCACCCGCTCCGCCCAGCTCGCGTACGGCCAAGGTCAGCGGTAGGCTCACGAGACGATGCGTGAGGCGGCGAAACTGATCCCGGACAGGTTCATCTCCAATCCCTTCGGGTTCGCCGAGACCCGGAGACCGGTCTCCTTGGTGACAAGGCCCGCCCGAATCAGGCGGGTGAGGTCCTTGTTGAGGGAACGCGAGCCGACGTCCCCGCCGGCTTCGACCAGTTCCGGGATCCGCTCGAAACTACCGTCGGCCAGCATGCGGCGGGCCAGCGGATCCACGACGAAAACCTCGCAGGCGGGCAGGACGCCGGCGCCGTCGGCGCGGGGCACGAGCGTCTGGACCACCACGGCACGCAGCACCGAGGCGATCGCGCGCCGGGCGAGGTTGAGCTGCTCGGGCGGGTAAAACTCGAAGAGCCGTTGCACCGCCTGCTGCGCGGAACCGGCGTGTAGGGTCGAGAGCACGAGGTGCCCCGTCTCGGAAGCGTGCACGGCGGTCTCGAAGGTTTCGCGATCCCGCATCTCGCCCACGAGGATCACATCCGGATCCTGCCGCAGGGCGGACTTGAGGCCGGCGGGGAAGTCGACCACGTCGATGCCGACCTCGCGCTGGCTGAAGCTGCACTTGGCGTCGGTGAAGAGGTACTCCACCGGATCCTCCAACGTGATCACGTGCAGGGTGGTCGTCTCGTTGAGATGTCGCATCATCGCGGCCAAAGTGGAACTCTTGCCCGAGCCGGTCGGCCCGCAGACGAGGACCAGCCCTTGGTCGGCGGCGAGCAGGGCGCCCAGCGACTTGGGGTCGTGGTTGAGCGCGGCGAAGTCGGGCGGGTTGGACTTCACCAGGCGCAGGGCCAAGGCCGGCTGGCCGCGCTGGATGTAGGCGTTGACGCGGTAACGACCATGGCCGGAAGCCCCGAGGTCCAGGGAGTAGTCGACCTGATGGTCGGCGAGCCAGCGGGCGCGGAAGGCGGCGGGCACGGTCGCCTCGATGAAGTCCGCCAGTTGGGCCGCGGTGAAGGGCGACATCTCCGTCTCCACCAGTTGCCCGGCGACGCGCACCAAGGCGGGTCGGCCGACCTTCAGGTGGAGGTCGCTCGCGGCGTGCTCGACGGCGAGGGCGAAGAGGTCGGCGAAGATCGGCGGGACGGCGGCCATGGGGAACGCCGCCATCGTGCCCACGGCCTTCGGGCGGTCGAACCCAATCTAAGGGCCGCGCGGGGCTTGCCATCCTGCGCCACCCGCGCGACCTTCGGGCATGCTCCGCACCCTCATCTTCCTGCTGTGCACCGCGGCCACCGCCCCGGCGGCCATCGAGGTGGTCAAGGTACCCGGCATCGAGGAGATGCGCGACCCCGTCAACCTGGCGTTCGACGCCCAAGGGGGCGCCTACCTCGTCGAATCGATGCGCGGCAACCGCCTCTTCCGGTGGCTCGACGGCCGGATCGACCCCGTCTCCGGCGTACGCTGGGACAGCGCGCCCAAGGGCATGGAGCCGCCCGCGCCGGCCAAGGCCCTGGACCTCGCGCCCGCCGTCTACCAAGGCATGGGGGACATCGCAGTCGCTCCGGATGGCGCCATCTACGTCTGCGACAGCCTCCAGCATCGCGTCGTCCGCCTCGACCCGAAGACCCACGCGGCGACGGTTTTCGCCGGCACCGGACGGGCCGGCTTCGCGGGCGACGGCGGCCCGGCGGAGCGCGCCCGTTTCAACATTCCGACGAGCGGCGTCCTCGACCCAAGCGGCAAGTTCCTGCTCGTCGCCGACCTGGGCAACCACCGCATCCGGCGCATCGACCTCGCCACCCGGGTCGTGACGACGATCGCGGGCAACGGCGAAAAGGGCTTCCCGCAGGAGGGCGCCGACGCCCTCGCCTCCCCCTGCTGCTACGTGCGCACCGCGTGCGTGGCCGTGGAGGGGACGGTCTACGCCTTATTCGGCAGCGTGCTCGGCGGCCACTCGCTGGTCGCCATCAAGGACGGCAAGGTGGGCGTGGTGGTCAACCAGGACGGCCAACCGGGTCCGGCGACCGAAGGCCCCGCCGCCAAGGCCCGGCTGAACTTCCCGAAATACGCGACCCTGGACGCGAAGGGCGGCGTGCTCATCCTGGACACGGAGAACCATTGCCTCCGCCGCTACGACCCCGCCACCCGCACCCTCCGCACGATCGCCGGCAACGGCGCGAAAGGCTCCGCGGTCGGCGCCGACTGGACCACGACGCAGCTCAACCGGCCGCAGGGCGCGCGCCTCGGACCCGATGGCCGGCTCTACGTGGCGGACACCGGGAACAACCGCATCCTCGTCGGTCCCGCCCCCTGAACGGGTCAGGCCCGCCGGGTGGCGGCTCTCGACACCCTCGCCTGCGCTTGAAACCAAACACGGGGAGCACTAAACCCCAACGCATGCGACTTACCCGCCTGCTCCCCGCCCTCCTCGCGCTGGTCGGCGCCCCGCTCGCCGCCATCGAAGTCCTCAAGGTCCCCGGCGCCGAGCAGATCCGCCAGCCCTTCAGCCTCGCCTTCGACGCCCAAGGCGACGCTTACGGCGTCGAGTTCCAGCCCGCCAACCGCATCTTCAAACTGCACGGCGGCAAAATCGAGTTCATCTCCGGCGTGAAGTGGGACAGCGCCCCCAAGGGCATGCTCCCGCCCGCCCCTGCGCGGCGCCTCGACCTCGCTCCGGCCGTGTATGACGGCATGCACGACATCTCCGTCGGCCCGGATGGTGCGATCTACGCCTCGGACAGCTTCCAGCACCGCATCGTGCGTCTCGACCCGAAGACGCACGTTGCGACGCTCTTCGCCGGCACGGGCAAGTCGGGGTTCGGCGGCGACGGCGGCCCCGCCAACCAAGCGAAGCTGAATATCCCGATGTGCGGCGTCATCGATCCGGCCGGCAAGCATATGTATGTCGCGGACATCGTGAACAACCGCGTCCGCCGCATCGACCTCGCGACCAAGGTGATCACCACCGTCGCCGGCAACGGCAAGAAGGGACTCCCCCAGGACGGACAGGACGCGCTCGAAGCCCCGATGGGCGACGTCCGCGCCTGCTGCGTTGCCAAGGATGGCACGCTCTACGCCCTGCTCCGCGGCGGCCATGCACTCGCCGCGATCAAGGACGGCAAGGTCACCGTCGTCGTGAACAAGGCCGGCAAGCCCGGCCCCGCGACGGACGGCCCCGCCGCCGAGGCGCGTATGCTCGGGCCGAAGTACGTGACGATGGACGCCAAGGGCAACGTGCTCATCCTCGACACCGAGAACCACTGCCTCCGCCTCTACGACCCGGCGAAGCAGACCATCCGCACGATCGTCGGCAACGGCCGGAAAGGCGCGGCCGTCGGCGCCGACTGGGCCGGCACGCAGCTCAATCGTCCGCATGGCGCCCGCATCGGCCCGGATGGACGGCTCTACGTGACGGACACGGAAAACGACCGAATCCTCGTCGGCCCGGCCCCTTAAGCCGGCTTCGGCCCGCCCGCCGGGGTTTTTGGGTTTGTCTCTTTCGTCACGGGGCGGTTGTTTCGGGGGTCACTTCACGCCGCAATGTCTTCGACCGGTTCCAGCCCTTCCCGCCGTCCTTTCGGCCCCCGCGCTTTCGTGGGTGCCCACACGGCCTTGGTCACCCCCTTCGTCAAGGGCGCCGTGGCCTGGGATGACCTCAAGAAGCTGGTCGAATTCCAGATCAAGGACGGCATCGACGGCCTAGTCGCCGTCGGCACCACCGGCGAATCCCCCACCCTCGATTACGACGAGCACATCGAAGTCATCCGCAAGACGGTCGAGTTCGCCGCCGGCCGCGTCCCGGTCATGGCCGGCACGGGGTCCAACGCCACGACCGAGGCCCTCGACCTGACCAAGCGGGCCGACGAAGCCGGGGCCGACGCCTTCCTGCTGGTCGCGCCGTATTATAACAAGCCCAGCCAGGAAGGCCTGTTCCGCCATTTCGCGCTCCTCGCCGAGTCCACCGCGAAGCCCATCATCCTCTACTCGATCCCCGGCCGTTGCGGCATCGAGATCACCGTCGAGACGACCCTCCGCCTCCGAAAGAAGTACCCGAACATCATCGGCATGAAGGAAGCCGGCGGCCAGGTCGACAAGGCCGCGCGCCTCGTGCGCGAAGCCGATCCGGAATTCATCGTCCTCAGCGGGGACGACTCTCTGACCCTACCGTTCGCCGAGGTCGGCGCCCAAGGCATCATCTCGGTCGCGTCGAACCTCATCCCCGGGCCGGTGGCCAAGCTCGCCAAGCTCGCGCGCACGAAGCAGTTCGCCGAAGCCAAGGTCCTGCACGACCAGCTGGCCGAGATCTTCAAGACCCTCTTCGTCGAACCCAACCCGGTGCCCGTGAAGCATTGCATGATGCGCGCCGGCCTCATCCGTTCCGACGAAGTCCGCCTGCCCCTCTGCGAGATGTCCGCGGCCAACCGCCTTCTCGTCGAGCAGGTCGCCGACGCCACCCTCGCCTCCCTCCGATGAGCCAGCCTATCCGCATCCTCCTCAACGGCGCCAAGGGCCGCATGGGCCTCGCCATCGCCCAGGTGGCCGCCTCCGAGCAGGCCGTCATCGCCGCCGGCGTCGACCAGGGCGACAACCTCGCCGCGCACCTCGGCGCCGCCGACGTGGTCATCGACTTCTCCTTCCACTCCGCGACCCTCGCGGTCGCGCAGCTCTGCGCCCAGCACCGGAAGCCGCTCGTGGTTGGCACCACCGGACACACGGCTGAAGAGAAGGTCGCGATCACCGCCGCCATCCAGGGCCTCCCGGTCGTCTGGGCTGGCAACTACTCCGTCGGTGTCACGCTCCTCAACGCCCTGGTCCGCCAGGCCGCCCGCTCGCTCGCCGACGCCGGCCGCTGGGACGTCGAGGTGCTCGAGATGCACCACCGCCTCAAGAAGGACGCGCCCTCCGGCACTGCCGAGACGCTCCTCAAGATCCTCCTCGAAGAGCGCCAGCTCGCCAAGGAAGCCCTCAAGCATGGCCGCGAAGGTCTCGTCGGCGAACGCCCGCTCGGTGAGATCGGCGTGCACGCCATCCGCGGCGGCGACGTCGTGGGCGACCACACCGTGCTCTTCGCCGCCGAAGGCGAGCGCCTCGAACTCACGCACAAGGCCTCGAACCGCGAGATCTTCGCGCGGGGCGCCGTCCGCGCCGCCCGCTGGCTCCGCAGCCAGCCCGCCGGCCTTTACGGCATGGAAGACGTGCTGGGGTTGAAGTAAGAGGCCTTAGAGACAAAGGGCCTGGGCTGGGGCTGGGGCTGGGGCTGGGGCTGGGGCTGGGGCTGGGGCTGGGGCTCGTAAACAAGCCAGGTGACGGCATGCCTGGCGCTATCTATGCCCATTGACTTACTGGCCCTGGCCCTGGCCCTAGCCCTGACCCTGGCCCCTTGTCTCTTATCTGCCCAAAGCCGCCTTCACCAACTGATCCGCGGTGGCGCCGGGACCGAGCTTGGCGACGGCCGCGCGGACGCCCTTGTCGGCGTCGGCGGGCTTGAAACCGAGGGCCACCAGCGCGGCCAGGGCATCGGTGGCCGGCGTCGGCGCGAGGGCCGCCGCAGGCGCGAGGGTCGCCACGCTCGGCGCGGAGCCTTCGAGGCCAACCTTGTCCTTCAGTTCCATGACGAGGCGTTCGGCGGTCTTCTTGCCGACGCCGGGGCATTGCGAAAGCAAGGCCACGTCGCCGCGCAGGATCGCGTCCCGTAAGATCGGCAGCGAGAGCCGGCTGAGGATGTTCAGCGCCATCTTGGGACCGACGCCCGAAACCTTCTCCACGAGCAACTTGAAGAATTCGCGCTCCTCGGCGACGGCGAAGCCATAGAGGGCCTGGCCATCCTCGCGGAAGACGTGGTGAATGAGCAGGAAAACTTCCGCACCGAGCTTCGGCAGGCGCTCGGCGGTGGTGACGGGCACGTTGACCTCATAGCCCACGCCGGTGGACTCGATGACGACGCGCAGGACGCCGGCTTCGATGAGCTTGCCGCGGAGGGAGACGATCATGAGGCGATGAAAGCGGAGGCGACGCCGGAGTTAAGCCCGAATCTCGAGGATGAAGCCCTTGAGGTAACGGCTCTCCGGGAAATTCAGCAGGACCGGATGGTCCGCCGGCTGTGACGTCCGCTCCAGGATGACGGCCTCGCGGCGCGCGTCCGCGGCGGCGGCCTCGATGACCTCGAGGTACATCTCCTCGGTCACGCGGTGCGAGCAGGAATACGTCGCCAGGATGCCGCCGGGGGCAAGCAAGCGGAGGGCGCGGAGGTTCAGCTCCTTGTAGCCGCGGAGCGCACCTTCGACGGCGTCCTTGCTCCGGGCGAACGGGGGCGGATCGAGGATGATGAGGTCAAAGGAAGCCTCCCGGTGCTCAGTGAACCAATCGAAGACGTTGGCGACCTCGAACGAGGCGCTGAGCCCGTTGCGCTCGGCGGCCGAGCGGGCCGCGGCGATGGCTTCCTCGGACTGATCGAGACCGAGGACGCTGGTCGCGCCGGCCTTGGCGCAGGCGAGGCCGAAACCACCCTGATTACAGAAGGCGTCGAGCACGCGACGGCCCTTGGCGAGTTTCGCGACGTTCTGATGTTGGTCGAGCTGGTCGAGGTAAGTGCCGGTCTTCTGTCCGCCCATCAGGTCGATGAGCATCTGCACGCCACCGACCTGCATCCAAGCGGGCTCAAGCGGCTTGCCTGAGACCGTGCGGATCTCCTGCCGCAGCCCCTCGAGTTTGCGGGTGGCGGCGTCGTTGCGCAGGACGATCTCGCGCGGCTTGAGCAGGCGCTGGAGGACGTCGAGGACCGTGGCGAGGCGGCGATCGATGCCGCAGGTCAGCGCCTGGATGCTGAGCAGGTCGTCATACCGATCGACCACCAGGCCAGGCAGGCTGTCGGCCTCCGACCAGATGAGCCGGCCGACCCGCTGACCGGCGCGGCGCTGCACGGCCGCCGTGATGAGTTCCTCGAGCAGCGGGCCGTCCAAGGAAATCGGCCGACGCGAGTAGCGGCGCCACGCGATCTGCGACTTGCCGTTCCAGAGACCCGCACCGAGGCAGCGGCCCTTGAGGTCGGTCAGTTCGACGCAGTCGCCGTCCTGCGGGGGCTCGCCCGCGAACTCGACTTCCCCGAGGAAAGCCCAGGGATGGCCCCGGAGGACGCGGGCGGGACGACCAGGACGGATACGGATGGCGCGGAGCATGTTAATTGACGGCCCTCAACTTCGGTACCGCCCAGGCGGCGACCAGCACGGTGGGCAGCCAAGCGGCGACCATCGGAGGAATCGCCCCATTGTCGCCGAAGGCCGAGCAGAAGGAGGTGAGGAGGTAGAAAGTCAGAAAAAGGCCGAAGGTCTTGGCGACGCCGACCATCGGACTGACGCGGCCGCCGACCACGGCGAACGGGATGGCGACGGCGATCACCACGAAGCAGATGGCCGGAGCCGAAAGGATGGCGTGGTAACGCATCGCGTAGGCGGCGTTGGTCCCCGTCGGGTTCTGCCCCGCGTGTTCGACGAAGCGGGAAACCTCCCGGAGGGAAAGTCGGGCCGGCTCGCGCGTGGCGAAAAGCATCACCTCGGGATCCTCGTCGAACCCCGGGGCCAGTTCCTTGAACTCGGGCTGGGCCTGGAGGGCGCCGGTCTTCGGGTCGAAGCGTAGGTCGCGCCCCTGGCGGAAGACCCAGCGCCAGCGCCCGTCGACGCGCCGGAACTCGGCGAAACGGGCCGAGATGCGGCGCATCTCGCGGCCCTGCTCATCGAAAAGATGGACGTCGACCTCGAAGGCTTGACCGGTGGAGAAGCCCATGCGGCTGATCAGCCAGAGTCGGCGAGCGCGGGTGTTATCGAAGGAGACCAGGCCGATCTCCCCGGCCGGCAAGGTCGCCTTACCCTGGGCGCGGATGGCGTCGAATTGGGCCGTTTCGGAAATCTCGCGCTGACGTTCCAAGGCGTCC